>JANNIB010000226.1:0-29842 GCA_031404695.1 Acidobacteriota bacterium | reverse complement strand
ACAACGGCACCCTCCGTGAGAACACGCGGCCCTCCTATTCTCCGTCTGCCGCGCGCGCCCTCCACTCGTCGTCAAAGCGCTCGCGGGTCACAAACGACTTCTGCGTGCCGACGCCGATTGTCGACAGCGCCGCGTAGAGATTAGCGCGGGCGATGGCGTCGCGCTCGGCCAACCCCTCGCCGAGGAATACCGCGAAGCTGCCGACAAAGGCATCGCCCGCGCCAGTCGTGTCCTTGGTGGCGACCCGATAGGGCGGCACGTGCGTCACGCCGTCGGCGCTGGCCAGGAGCGCGCCCTTCTCGCCGAGTGTGATGATCACGCGCTGCAGTCCCTGCGCGACCATGTATCTGGCACAGGCCGTGGCGTCGTCGATCGACCGCACCGGCATGCCGGTGATCGTTTCGGCCTCGGTTTCGTTGGGCACGAAGTAGTCGACGCCGGCCAGCGCGCTGAGATCAAAGGGCTGAGCCGGCGCCGGATTGACGATGCACCGGATGCCGTGTTCGCGGGCGAACCGCACGGTGTAGAACACGGTCTCGAGCGGAATCTCGAACTGCAACACGATGCAGTCAGCGGCCTCGAGCAGTGCCTGCGCGGCGTCGACGTCGGCCGGTAGCAGCCGGTCGTTGGCGCCCTTCACCACGATGATCCGGTTCTGGCCGTTCGACTCGACAAAAATCGGCGCCACACCGCTCGACGTGCCGGGCACGATGCGCACCTGTGACGATTCGATGCCCTGAGCCTGGAAGTTGGCGATCGTCGCCGGCCCGAACAGGTCGTCGCCGACCCGGGCGACCATCGACACGTCGGCCCCGCACAGCCGCGCTGCCACTGCCTGGTTGGCGCCCTTACCGCCCCAGCCAAGGTCGAAGTGCTGGCCGAAGATCGTCTCGCCGGCCTTCGGGAACCGGTCAGAGAACGTCGTCAGGTCGACGTTGGCGCTGCCGACAACTGCAATCCTGCATCGTCTGGTCATGTGGCCTCTCGAGAAAACTGGACGTCGATGCCCGCCCCGGGGGGCGGGCCAAACAACACGGTCACTGGCGAGGCGGAGCCACCGGCCTTTTGCTCCGGGGCGGAGCATCGCTAGTCATCAGGGTGAAGAACTGGTCGTAGAATTTTTTCAGGTCGAGGTCCCACTGCACGGTGGCGACCCGCCACCACGAGGGCATGGTCCGCGGCCGTGGTGGCTGCCCGGGCACGACGTCCTCCACGAAGATAGTCTGGCCGTAGCCGGGTCCGTGGTCGATGTCGATGTTCACGTAGAGCTGCTGCTGTTGGGTGATGACGCTTGGGTCGAGAAACGCCAGCACCGAGATCTCGTCCCACATGAAGCCACCGCCGCCGCCCGGCCCCGGCGGATGGAACTTGGCGACGAACCGCGCGGCCTTGGCATTCGATGCCGCCAGCCGCCGCTTGAGATCGTCGCTGAGCGAGGTCTTCACCGAGATGTCCACCGGCGTGATCACGATCTTCTTCCACGGCGCGCTCATCGCGATGCGGGTCGCTTCGGGATCCCACCACCAATTGAACTCGCGGCGGCCGTTGATGCGGTGGTTGCCGCCCTGGCCGACGTTGAAGCCGGCGCCCATCAGCACCAGTTCCTTGGCCAGGCTCGCGATCTCCGGGTCGAGGCCGAGTGCGAGCGCCACCGTGGTGAACGGGCCGCCCACCCACAGCGTCACCTCGCCTGGGTACTTGCGGATCTGCTGGATCATGAACACCGCGCCGTGCAGGTCGATCGGTTTGAGGGTGGTGGCGCCGGTCGGCGGCGTCGGCACGGCGTCGGGCTCGTGGTAGCGGCCCGGGTTCCACGCGCCCTTGTAAGAGAACTCGCCGTACTGCGCCTCCCAAGCGGCGGTCTGCTCGCGTGAGTTGATGAGGGGAAAGGCGGCGCCGGAGGCGACCGGGGTGTCGCCGTGCCCGGTCAGCTCCAGCATCCGCAGCATGTGTGCGGTACCGGCCTTCACCCAGGCGTCGCCGGCGGTCACGGTGATGCCGAGCACCTCGACGTCGGGCGCCTGCAGCATCGCCAGCGTCGAGATCATGTCGGTGCCGAGCGCGGCGCCGTCCTGGTCGATGAACACCTTCTTCTTCGCCGCCCCCGTCTGGCCGGCAGCGGTCGAGATCGAGCCGGCGCTGAGCGCGGCGACCACCGCCGCCGTCACCGTGACTCGCGACAAGACAGACATGGCGACTCCCTTCGCGTGGTTGGCCGGGGTCATCGGCGGCGCGTCATCAGGTCGACGTAGAGGTTCCAGAATGCCGTGCGGTCAACGTCCATGAGCACCTTCACCCTTTGCGTCCCGGCCGGAAAATCGGCCGGCGTGTCGAACGAGCGCCGCCGCGACTGGTGATAGCCGATCGAGCGGCCATAGTTGGGCCCGTAGGTGACGTCGATGTCGAGGAAGCGCTCGTCGAAGCGCGTGGCGATCGCCGGCTGGAGGAAGACCGCCGACGTGAGCGCGTCCCACACGAAGGACCGGGCCTTCGGATCCTTTTCGAAGCGGGCGCCGTGCAGCTGCCGGAACAACCTGGTGATCGCGGTCTCGGGCGCCGTCACGATGCGGTCGTATTCCGCCTTGGTGTAGAAGACCCGCTCGGCCACGTCGATCGGGACGACGATCTGTTCGCGGAACGGCGCGCGCAGAGTGATGCGCGCCGACTCGGGATCGAACCACCAGTTGAACTCGGCGCTCGGTGTCGCGTTGCCGGGCACGTCGATGGCGCCGCCCATGTAGATGATCCGCTTCACCAACGGCACGATCTCCGGGTTCTTGCGGATCGCCAAGGCGATGTTGGTGGTCGGCCCGAGCGCGAAGAGCGTCACCTGATTCGGATGGGTCTTCACCGCCCGCACGATGAAGTCGACGGCGTGCTCGGTCGACGGCTTCGATGTCGGGTAGCCGAGCGGCGGCTCGCGGTCGAGCGACAGGTAGGACTCCGGACGGGGCCGGCCGTAGGCGCCGAGAACTTCAGACCGTCCCCACAGCCGCTCTTCGGCCTCGAGCCAGGGCTGCCGGCTGCCCATCAGCGGCTCGCGCACACCCATGAACACCGGGATGTCCTGGCGCCCGACCAGCTCCAGCTGACGCAGGGCGAATGCCGTGCCGCTCTCCGTCCACGTATTGCCCGGGACGATGGTCACGCCGAGGACAGTGACGCTCGGGCTGTTGAGGAGCATGAACATGGTCACCGCGTCGTCATTCAACACGCCCATGTCAGCGTCGACGATCGCGTACTCCTGCGCGACCGCGGCGGCCGGCGCCGACATCAGCAGGGCGGCGCAAGAGGCCGAGGCCACCCACTGGCGGAGGGTCTGTGTACTCACGGGCGGATCTCCATGGCCATGTCGCGAATGCGGTTCAGGTAGCTGACGTAAATCGGGATCGGGATGTCCGGCGAGTCGCCGTCGTTGAGGAAATGGTCGAGGCGCCGGCCGGCGGTCGAACGTATCACCTCGCCGAAGCGCGGCAACCGGAGGAACTTGACCTTCCAGATCTCCAGCATCAGCGCCTGGAACTCTGGGGACAGGAAGCCGACACGCCCGTCGGCGTACCCGGCGAGGTAGATGGCGTCGAAGTGGCGCTCGACAAGCGACCGGCGCACGGCGGCGACTGCGGCTGGCGCCGCCCGGCCTGGGCGATCGGCGAACGCCACCACCAGGTGGAACACGTCGGCGAGATCGCCCCACAGCACCTTCTCGACGAGTGGTGTGAAGGTCAGCGCCACCCCAGGGGCGCGGCCGGTGCGCTGCTGCGCGGCGCGGGCCCGGGTTGCCGGCGCGACCCGTCCAAGCTCGGCGTGGAATCCGTCGAGGCGGTCACGCGAGAGGTTCCGTTTCAGGAACTCCACCGCGTACGCGTTGGCGACGTAGAAGGCCTGGTCGGCGGCCAGCCCGTCGAGCCAGGGCCGCCACTCCACGTCGCGCATCGCTGCCACCAGACGCCGTACCTCGTCCACCCTGACCTCGGGGTGATACTTCACCGCCTGCCAGAAGTGCTCGGTGGAGTCGTAGGTCGCCCCGTACAGCTCGATGCCCTCGTCGATGACGTACCAGTTCGACAGCACCCGGCCCGGTATCGACGGCGATGCGCTCCAGCAGTTGAGACTCCGCGCCCACCGATCGCGCACCGCGACGAACGCGTCGCGATAGGTGGCGACGGGTAGCCGCCAATGGCGGCCGCTGAAGGCGACGCCCCCGCTGGTGACACCGGCGACCGCGGCCTCCACCTCGGCTCGCGTGTGCGTTAGCAGGAGCTCCAATGGCAGCTCGGTTTCCATCGACACCACCCGGCTCTCGACGCCGCGTTGCAACAGGCTGTCGGCAAACGTCTGGCGCGCCGACGCCGACGGGAACGACCACCGGCCGGCCTCGTCGTCGATGTAACGGAACAAGTCGTCGATCGTGTCGAAGAAGATGTGCCCGTACAGCGCGAACCGAATCAGCCGCCCCTGCACTTCGATTCGTGAGGCTGAGTTCACCAGTTCGCGAAGCGTCAGCCCGGCGGTCGTCGACGGCGACTGAGTCGGCTCACCGGCACGCGCTGCCGTTGCAAACGGAGCAGACACGGCGACGGCCATGAGCACGCTTGACAGGCCTCGACGCACGTGCTGTAGTCGGCCGGACGTTGCCACGATTGTTGCGCATCTTACGGAGAGATGCCGGTATTTGACAGTAAATTCAGCGCTCGCTGTTGGCAACGGCAGTCAATCCCGAATCCCGGTCGGAACCGAACAAGCAGGTGACAATGACTCTCTCGTCGATGCGCGTCTCGCTGTTCGTTGTCGCCGTGGCCGGGCTGCCAACGGCCCCTGCGCTCGCCCAGTCGGTGGGATCGATCGCGGGCACAGTACTTGACGCGTCGAGGGCCAGCCTGCCCGGCGCCGTCGTGACCGCCCGGAACGAGGGCACGAGCGCGACCCGCGAAGTGGTCGCCGACCAGACCGGCCGCTATGCCCTGCCGCAGCTGCCGATCGGCCGCTACACGGTAACGGCGACGATGAGCGGCTTCCAGACGCAGGAGCGCAGCGGCATCCTGCTTGAAGTGCAGGCATCGCTCACGCTCGAGTTCACGTTGCCGCTCGCCGGGATCACCGACACGGTAACCGTCACCAGCCAGGCTGCGGTGGTTCAGTTGCAGCGCAGTGACGCCAACCTCGGCCAGTTGATCAACGCCCAGCAAGTGGCCGAGCTGCCGCTGAACGGCCGAAATTTCGTCCAGCTGGCGCTGCTCGGCCCTGGCACCGTGAGCGGCCGAGCCGGCAGTTTCCTGGCCTCGGGCCCGACAAGCGAGGTCTCCTATCGCGGCAGCATGTCGGTGTCGGCGCAGGGCATGCGCGAGAATGCCAATGATTGGCTTTACGACGGCGTCGACGACAACGAGCTCACTGCCGGCGGCGTCGGCATCCTGCCGAACATCGACTCGATCCGCGAGTTCAAGGTGCTCACCCACAACTACCAGGCGCAGTACGGCAGCCGCGGCGGCACCACGGTGCTCGTCAGCAGCAAGGCCGGAGAGAACAACTTCCACGGTTCGGCGTTCGAGTTCTTTCGCAACGACGCGCTTGATGCCCGCAATTTCTTCGACGGCGCGGCGAAACGTCCGTGGAACCAGAACACCTACGGGTTCTCGCTCGGCGGCCGAGTCAAGCGCGACAAGACGTTTTTCTTCTCCGGCTTCCAAGGGAACAACATCGACGAAGGCCTGACCACCGTGCTCACGGTGCCGACCGCCTTGATGCACCAGGGCATCTTCACGGAGTCGTTTCCCGGCGCGGCGGCCCCGATCATCTACGACCCGGCGACGACGCGCACCGATCCGGCCACCGGCCTCCTGGTCCGCGATCCGTTTCCCGGCAATCGAATTCCCGCCGACCGCATCAGTCCCATCGGCCGCGCCTTGCTCGGCCTGCTGCCGCTGCCCACGTTCACCGACCGGCTCGGCGGCAACTTTCTGGCCAACCCGGTCAAGACACTGAATGACTATCAGGGCGACCTGCGCATCGACCACAACTTCAGCAACAGCGACCGTATCTTTGCGCGGTTCAGCGCCGAAGAGGCCGATCAGTACTTGCCGACCGGCTTGCCAGATTTCGGCGCCCCTGGCGCGTTTGCCAGCAACCAGTCCTTCGATACCTCGGCCAAGAACGTGGCGCTCTCGCACACGCATGTCTTCAAGAACAATTCCGTGAATCAGTTCACGGCCGGCTACAACCGCGTCTACAACACGATCACGTCGTTCGGCTTCGGGTCAAACAAGTCTCGTGAACTGGGCATTCCTGGCGCCAACCTCGGTACTGATGAAACCTCGTCGCTGACCCGCATGACCTTCCAGAACTTCGCCGGTGTAGGCGACCGTGGGTTTTCCCCCTTCATCGGCGGCACGAACGTCTATCACTACACGAACACCTTCACGGTCGTGAAGGGCAACCACACGCTGAATAGCGGCGGCACGTTCCGCGCCATGCAGCTCAACCTCCTCGGCGACACGGCGCTGGCCGGGCAGTTCGCGTTCACGCCGTTCTTCACGTCGGGCTTCAATGCCGCCGGCGCCTTGAATGGCGCCACCGGTAGTTCGATCGCCAGCCTGCTGCTCGGATTGCCGGCTTCAGGCGGCCGGAACGATCAGCTGAATGGCTCGGTGAAGGGTCGTCGCTGGAAGGAGTACCGCGCGTTCATCGACGACACGTGGCGAGTCAATGAGGCGCTGACCATGACCCTGGGACTGGCGTACATCGTGACCACGCCGCAGTCCGAGGCCAAGGACCGTTTCGCGAACTTCGACTTCAATACCGGCGAAATTTTCGTCGGTGACACCGTCGGCGTGAAGACCGACTGGAGCAACATCCAGCCGCGTCTCGGCCTGGCGTGGAGTCCCGGCGGCAGCACGACCACGGTCGTCCGTGGCGGCTACGGCATCTACCATGACGTGTCGGCGATTGGCGGCGCGACCGGCCCCTACCAGAACCCGCCGTTCGCCAACGCCTACTCGTTTGTCAGCGACAACATCACGCCGGTGCGAACACTCGCCACCGGTTTCCCGGTGAACAACCAGGCGGTCGATCCGGCGAGTCACCGCGGCGACTGGACGACCATCGAGCCCAATATGAAGCAGGGGCGCGTGCAGCAGTGGAGCCTGAACGTCGAGCGCCGGCTGCCGTTCAGCACGGTGGCGAGTGTGGCCTACGCCGGAACCTACGCCGACCGGCTGTTCGACAAGAGTCGCAACCTCAACACCGCCACACCGGGCCCTGGCTTCAACCCGGCCGCACGCCGGCCGTATCCGAACCTGCAGAATGTGATCGCGGCGCTCAGCCGAGGCTGGATGAAGTACAACTCGCTGCAGATGAGGCTCGAACGTCGGGCCTCGGCCGGCAACTACGTGCTCGCCTCCTACACCTACGCCAAGGCACTGACTAATGGCGTCTCCGGATTCGGCGGCGACCCCGGCATCGTCTACTTCCCGGTCGTGACTGACGACAAGGCCGACGTAGGCTCGTCGAACACCGACCTGCGCCACAACCTTTCTGTGAGTGCGCTTTACCAGTTGCCGTTCGGCAACGGCCAGCCGTTGCTGTCGAACCTGACCGGCCTGCCTGAGACGATCCTTGGCGGCTGGAGCATCAATGCGATCTTCATCGCGCAGAGTGGTTATCCGCTCGGCATGAACATGGCCAACAACCAATCAGGTACGCAGTTTGGCAACCGGCCCGATCGCGCCTGTGGCGGCGCCCTCGACAACCCAAGCGTGAGCCGGTGGTTCGACACCAGCTGCTTTGTCGCACCGGCGGTCGGCGTGCTCGGCAACGCGGCGCGGACGACGTTGTTCGGGCCAGGCCGCTGGAACGCCGACATGGCATTGTCGAAGAAGATCCAACGGTTCCAGGTCCGCGCCGAGGTCTTCAACGTGTTCAACAACGCGCAGTTCGCGACGCCGAATACGACCGTCGGCTCGCCGCTCTTCGGCCGCATCACGTCGACGGTCAAGTCGTCACGCCAGGTCCAGCTGGCCCTGAAGTATGTGTTCTGACGGCGGCGGCCTGGCCGACCACGCCACCGCCCCACCACACCATGCCGTTCAACATGAAGACGTTCTGCGCCTTCGCCCTCCTGCTGGCGGTCGCCGCCGCCGGGCCGGCCGCCGCCCAGCCGGCCAAGAAGATCATCTTCGATACTGATTTCGCGTTCCCGCCCCAGGACGACGCGATGGCGCTGTTCTTCGTCCTCAACTCGCCCGAACTCGAGTTGCTCGGCATCACGACCGTTGCCGGCAATCGCAGCGTGAACGTGGCGACGGCTGACGTGCTGAAGGTGCTGGAAGTGACCGGGCGCACCGAGATTCCGGTGTATCAGGGCGCGGCGGCGCCTTGGATGCACAAGGGCAGCGACTGGGACACCAGGCGCCACGGCGGCTGGTATGAGAACGAGCCGGCGCGCCAGCCTCCGGGCGGCTTTGCGACGACCAAGAAGATCGAGTCGCGCGGGGCGATTGACTACCTGGTCGAGACGGTGATGACGCATCCCGGCCAGGTCACGATCCTGGCTATCGGCCCGCTGACCAACATCGCAATGGCGTTACGGATGGAGCCGCGCTTTGCCGGCAACGTCAAGCAACTGGTGATCATGGGCGGGGCGATCGCGTCGCTGCCTGACGGCGGCGGCAACCACACGCCCAATGCCGAATTCAACTTCTACGTCGATCCCGAGGCGGCCCAGGTGGTGCTTCGTTCTGGCATCCCGATCGTGCTGTCGCCGCTGAACGTGTCGCGCAAGGCCAGGTTCACCAAGGCCGAATACGACAGGATCGTCGCAGTCGACACGCCGATCACCCGTCTGATCAAAGACAATGTCGGGCCGGGTTACGCTGAAGGGCCTGACCGAGTGGCGCTGATGTACGACCAGGTCGCGGCCGTCGCGCTGGTGGCGCCCCAGTTGATCAAGACCGTGGAACTGGTGGTGGACGTCGACGCCTCGCCAGGGCCCAGCTACGGCGTCTCGGTGGGGGCGCCGGCGACGTGGCCAGGCGGCGAGGGCGCAGTGAAGATGCAGGTGCAGACCGACCTCGAGTGGGACAGGTTCATCCGCCTCTACATCGAGCGGGTGACGGCGGCCAGACCGGCCGCGCGCCGCTAGACGAAACGAGCGTGGGGAGGGGCCCGGCCGCCTTCTTGGAGGAGCGACATGACCGTCGTCGAATCGTACGCGGTGGCCGTGATGATGTGCGTGGTCACGATGATCTGCTGGGGCTCCTGGGCCAACACGCAGAAGCTGACCAGCAAGGAGTGGCGGTTCGAGTTGTTCTACTGGGACTACGCGATTGGCGTGCTCCTGTTCGCGTTGGCGCTCGCCTTCACGCTTGGCAGCACCGGCACTGCCGGCCGCAGCTTTCTCACCGACCTGGCCCAGGCTGACGGTGCCGCCCTGCAATCGGCGTTCATCGGCGGCGCGGTCTTCAACCTCTCGAACATCCTGCTCGTGGCCGCCATCGACATCGCTGGCATGGCCGTGGCGTTCCCGATCGGCGTCGGGTTGGCCCTGGTCCTCGGCGTGATCACCAATTACCTCGCCAGCCCGGTCGGCAACGCCGCGCTCCTGTTCACCGGTGTGGGCTGCGTCGTGGCGGCAATCCTCCTGTCGGCGCTGTCCTACAGCCGCCTGCCGGCGCAGGGGCAACGCACGACCGTCAAGGGCATCGTGCTCTCGGTGGTTGCCGGGTTCCTCATGGGCTTCTTCTACCGTTTCGTGGCGGCGTCGATGTCGGCTGACTTCATCAATCTCGAGCCCGGCAAGCTCGGACCGTACACCGCGATCGTGGTGTTCTCCACCGGCCTGTTGGCTTCCAACTTCGTGTGGAACACGCTCGTGATGAAGCGGCCCTTCGTCGGCGAACCGGTGGCGTTTGGCGATTACTTCGCCAAGGGCTCGCCACGCCTCCACTTGATTGGACTCCTGGGCGGCGCCATCTGGAACCTGGGGATGTCGCTCAGCATCATCGCCGCTGGGGCTGCCGGCTTCGCCATTTCGTACGGCCTCGGCCAGGGCGCCACGCTCGTGGCGGCGTTCTGGGGCGTGTTCATCTGGAAGGAATTCAGGGGCGCCCCGGCCGGGACCTCGCGCCTGCTGGCGCTGATGTTCGCCGCCTTCGTCGTCGGCCTCACGCTCATCGTCGCCGCTCGACTGGTCTAGCCGCATCAGCCACGCGGGATCCGGACGCGGCGGGCGACGAGGCCCGATGCCCATGGGTCGAATCGCACCGTCGATGGCGGACGCGCAGCAGGTGGCGGGTACTGTAGGATCGCGGCACAGTGTTGACCAACCGGCTTCGATTGTTGCTTCCTCTCGCGGCGGTCGTGCTCTCCGCCTGTGCGTCGACCCTGGGCTGCGGTGAGGCTGGCACCGAGGTCACACCAGTCGACCTCATCGTGACCAACGCGCGGGTCGTCACGATGAACGAGCAGCGCGACGTCTTCGACAACGGGGTCGTCGTCATCCGCGGCTCCGACATCGTCGCTGTGGGCCCCGCTCTGCTCGCGGCGAGCTACCGGGCGACCAAGACGATTGACGCTCGTGGGGGCATCGTCATGCCCGGGCTCATCAACACCCACACGCACGCATCGATGACCGTCTTTCGCGGTCTTGGCGACGACGTGCCGGATCGATTGCGCAAGCTGATCTTCCCATTGGAGAAGGCGCTCGTCGATCGCGAGCTCGTCTACTGGGGCGGGCTGCTCGGCATGGTCGAGATGGTCGAAGGCGGCGTGACGACGTTTGTCGACATGTACTACTTCGAAGACGAAGTGGCCAAGGCGGCCGTGAAAGTCGGTCTGCGCGGCGTCCTCGGCGAAACCATCCTCAATTTTCCCGCGCCGGACGCCCCCGAGCCCTACGGGGGTCTGGCGTACGCCAAGACGTTTGCGGCCAGCTTTCGCAACCACCCCTTGATCACGCCGGCCCTGGCGCCGCACGCGCCGTATTCGCTCGATGAAGCCCACCTGCGTCTGGTCGCGAGTGAGGCCGAGACCCTCGACCTGCCTGTGCTCATCCATGTGGCAGAGATGACCGACGAGGTGGAGACCCTCCGCAAGGAGCGGAACCAGACCCCGGTTGAATACCTCGACTCGGTCGGCCTTCTGAGCCGGCGCGTGGTCGCCGCTCACTGCATCTTCGTCAACGACACCGACATTCAGCTGCTGAAGCAGCGCGATGTCGGAGTGGCGCATGCGGTCGTGTCCAACAGCAAGTCGGCGAAAGGCGTCGCACCAGCCGTGAAAATGTTCCAGGAAGGGCTGCGTATCGGCCTGGCCACCGATGGTGCGATGAGCGGCAATACGCTCGACATCATCGGCCAGCTAGGCTATGTGGCCAAGATTCACAAGCTCGACCAGCGCAATCGGAACGTGATGCCTGCCATTGACGTGGTCGAGATGGCGACCAGAGGCGGAGCCCGTGCCCTGCACATGGAGGACCGCATCGGGTCGCTCGAGGCTGGCAAGCTCGCGGATCTCATCGTGCTCGACGGCGACGCGACCGCCATGGTCCCGCTTTACGATGTGTACTCGGCGCTCGTTTACGCTGCGAGCCCCAGGGACGTGCTGTCGACCATCATCCACGGCCAAGTCGTGATGCAGGACCGGACGCTGATGACGGTCGACGTGAATGAGATCAAGGCAAAGATGCGCGCGATTGGCCGGAGGGTCGAAGCCGCCGTCGCCAAGGGCATCAGCTGACGTCGATGCACGACATGCCCGTCGAAGATACTAGGCAACATTAGAAGGTCTGGAGGATGACAGGACCCTCGGTATCAGACGCTGGCCGCCCCACGACCGGGTCGTTTTGTGCGGCGTGTTGCCGTGGCACAGACGGTGGCGTGGGATCCACCGGCCAGCGGCGGCGCCGCAGATGGCGACGTGCTCGAAGCGGGCTCGGCGCCTGGAACCGCGAATCTCGGGACGGTGATGGTCGCCGGGTCACCGCTCGTGGCGCCAAAAGCGACAGATCTTGCGGATGCCGCGATTGCGACCGACGTCGACCTCTCGGCCGTCTGCAAGCTTGCGTCTGAAGGCTTTCATCTCATGCGCTCCATCCGGCGCAGACGCCGACGGTCACCATGACCACGGCGGCGCCGAGCGCTCAGTCTGCGCCTGGTCACGGGCGTCGTTCAAGTCGTGCGCGACGGTGCCTCCGGTCCAGTGGCGTGCCCTTCGATGAACGCGTCGAGCCATTCGCGCCGCAGGCGCACCTGCCGGCGCCCACCGACGCGCGCCGCGCGGAGCCGACCCGACCGAATGGCGCGGTACAGGAGCTTCCGGGACACGCGGGCGTAGCTCGCGTCCTGGCCCAAGCGCCGGCCCGGCATCTACGTGATGGCTGGGGGAGGCACTTGCTCAGGCGAGAGCAGCCAGCAGGCGCTGGACCAATCCTGCAGCACGTCGATAGCAGCTCGAGAAGGACATCGACCACGACACCACGACATTCTCCAGATGCCAGGCTGATGCCTTCGATTCCTGAATGTTCACGACATCGTGAACCTGGCACATCGCGTGAACATGCGCGATGCAAAGAACGGCAATGAGGAAAGAGCCCGCGGAGCTCTCACCTACGTCAGTTCGACCAGTGTCTCCCCGCGCGTCAGCGCCTCGATCACGCGGGACCACACGGCGGCCGCGCGGCGCAATAGATCGGCGTTGCGTGTGTTGCCCACGCGAATCCAGGCCACAGGAGGTCCCGGGCGCAATTGCGCGCGCACCGCGAAGTCCTCGTCCTTCGTCACGATAACCGACAACGTAGCCTCTGCGCGTTGCCAGATGATCGCATCATCCGCCCGTGTCCAGAGCCTGCGCGGTTCCTCCAGCTTTTCCACGGCCAGTCGCAGCCCGTGGGTCGTCGCGTTGGCAGACCGCGTGGTCGTCGTGAGGTTCCGGTGGCCAGGAACTTCGACGCGTAGGTCGTGGGCACGCCCGCGTCTTCGAGTCTCGATGCGGCTTCATGCCGTAGATCGGCCAGGTGCAGGTCGGCCAACCCAACCCGCTCGCGCGCGGCCTCCCAGCCTGTGCGGATCGACGTCACCCGCTGGCCGGTCGCGTCCCCGAAGACATACGCCTCAGGGCCGAAGGGACGGTAGACTACGGCGGCTGAATCCCCGTCGCGCCGTTGGCGCGGCCGTTCACTCGCACGAGGTGCCCCATGCGCCGACGTCTCGTCCTGATGGTTCTCGTCGCCGCGAGCCTGGCTCGACCGGTGTCGGCTGAGCAGCTTCCGACGGCCACGCCTGAAAGCGTGGGCCTCTCCACTCCGCGCCTGGAGCGGCTGGCTCGTGCCATCAAGCGCGACGTCGACGGCGGCCGGATGCCGGGCGCCGTGGTCGCCATTGCGCGCAAGGGCAAGCTCGTCTACTACGAGGCGTTCGGCTACCTCGACGCCTCCGCGAAGACGCCGATGCCGAAGGACGCGATCTTCCCGCTGGCCTCGATGACCAAGCCGATGGCGGCCGTGGCGACCCTGATGCTCGCCGAAGAGGGCGCGCTGATGCTGAACGACCCGGTCGGCAACTACCTGCCGTCGCTCAAGCAGATGCGGGTGCAGACCGCGAACGGCACCGAGCCGGCGAAGCGTCAGCCGACGCTGCAGGACATGCTGCGCCACACCGCCGGCGTCAGCTACGGCAACCGCGGCGAATCGCCGCTCCACAAGCTCTACGAGCTGCGGATCGCGAGCGCGACGACGCAGACCAGCGACGAGTTCCTGAAGGAACTGAGCGCGCTGCCGCTTTTCTATCACCCGGGCACCGCGTGGGAGTACAGCTACGGGCTCGACGTGGCCGGCCTCGCGGTGGAATCCGTGACGAAGAAGCGCCTCGGTGAGTTCCTGCAGGAACGGCTCTTCACGCCGCTGGGGATGGTCGACACGGCCTTCGTGCAGCCAGAACGCAAGGCGGCGCGGCAGGCGAAGCCGCTGCCGAAGGATCCGGATACCGGCCAGCCGATTCCGGTGCGGCCGGTCACCGTGGCCTCGAAGTACGACTGCGGCGGCGGCTGCGCGTCGAGCACCGCGCTCGACTATCTGCGCTTCGCAATGATGATGCTGAACAAGGGCGCACTCGACGGCACACGCGTGCTGGGCCGCAAGACCGTGGAGTACATGACGGCCAACCATCTCGGCGCCGGCGTCGACTCGTCACGCCTCAGCGAGTTCGCGGTCGAGCACATGGACGGCTTCGGGTTCGGCCTCGGCGTCGCGGTGCGCACCCAGCCCGGCGTGGCCGGCGTGCCAGGCACGCCCGGCGAGTTCCTGTGGAGCGGCGCCCAGGGCACGATGTTCTGGGTCGATCCCAAGGAAGACATGGCCGTCGTCTTCCTGGCGAGCACGCCGGGGCCGGTCCGGCGTCACTACCGGCAGCTGGTGAAGAACCTCGTGGTGCAGGCCGTCACCGACTGACCGCGTGAGGCGCCACTCCTCGCGCCCTCGGCTGGCGTCGGCGTCGCACCTTGACAGGCAGCACGCCCGACACTCTCAGAAAAGTCGCGCCTCCTCATGGCCCTTCCCGGCACCGATCCGCCCGTCGCCGCGCATGCGCGGCGGGGGCCGTCACGTTTCTCGAGATCGTCACGTAGTTCCAGGGATTCACCGGGCCGCTTGATCCCGGGACCCGCGCGGCGCTCGCGACCGAGACGCGCCGCGTGCAGATCGCCGGCGGGACGTCGCTCTTCCGGCAGGGTGATGCCGGCGATGCGGTGTAGTTCGTGGTCTCCGGCCGTCTTGGCGACCCGGGCGAACCCGTTCGTGACGCTCGACGAATGCGCGGACGCCATCGCCACCGTCGATCCGGTGATGCTGATCCTCCGCCTCACGCATGCTCTACCACCGCATCGCGCTCGACCTGACGGTGATCCTCGGCGCCCAGGACGGGAACTGGTTCGGCTTTGCCTGCCGGGCCTGCTGCCCGACGGGCCGCTGTGAGGCCTCCGGCGAGGGCCGTCAGGAGGCCGCGAAACTCTCGACGGCCTCGGCCTCGGAGTCGAAGGTGTCGAAGACCGCGGCGAGTTTCGTGATCTCGAAGAGATGCTGGCTGCGGGCGGTGAGATGCACGAGCCGCAGATCGCCGCCCCGGCGCCGCACGCCCACGTACTTGGAGACGAGCAGCCCGAGGCCGGCGCTGTCGATGTAGGTGACGTCGCGCAGATCGAGGACGAGCTTCAGGCGGTGCTGCAGGAGCAGGCGGTCGACGAGGTCACCGAGCGGCAGCTCGGCATCCTCGAGCACCAGCCGGCCCCGCAGGGTCAGGATCGTGACGTCGCCGACCGTGTGATCAGTGATGGCCAACATCGCGCACCTCAGTCCAGGTACTTCACCAGCACTACGTCATTGCGCTTCTCGGCAACATTAGCAGGGGCCGGGGGTGACGGAATGGGAGTTATCCGACCTTGGCCAGGGCCCACTCCCCCCCTCCACACAGGCTGGGCACACGCCGGGGGGACCGCGCCGGGAAGGAGCGGACGGCCACTCGCCGCGCGCCGCGCCCTGTGGTCAGCTCGCGGCCCTTGACTTCAGTCAATACCGGGGATAGGGTCTCAGCGCGCGGGCCGCTGAGCCGTATGGCACGGTCGCCCAGTGCGGTGAAGCATGGCCAGCTCCCTCGTGGCCCCAGTCCTCCGCTCCGTGAAACGCCTGCGCGTGCGGGCAGGATGTCTGACTGGGCTCGATTTCCTCTGGCTGGAGATCACCGGCCGATGCAATCTCGCGTGCCAGCACTGTTACGCCGACTCCGGACCGCACCTTCCACTCACCGAGCGGATGGCGGTGCCGGACTGGCACCGCGTGATGAACCAGGCGCGAGCCGAGGGCTGCCGCCGCGTGCAATTCATCGGCGGCGAACCGACCCTTCACCCCGACCTCCCTGCCCTGCTTGAACACGCCGCAGGCGCAGGATTTCGCGAGCGCGAGGTCTTCACGAACGCAACGTTGGTCAGGACCGAACTGGTTCGGACCTTCAGGGACTTCGGCGTCCGCGTGCACTTCTCGTTCTATTCGCACGACGCCGCGGTGCATGACGACATCTGCGGTCGGCCGGGGAGCTTCGAGCGAACAGTGGAAGGCGTGCGGAGGCTCGTCAGCCACGGTGTGGAGGTGAGCGCAGGGATTATCGTCCTGCCGCAGAACGCGGGACACCAGTCGGAGACCAAGACGCTGCTGAAGCGACTCGGCGTTCGCCGGGTCGATGTCGACCGTGTGCGCGGCGTCGGGCGTGGTGGGACATTCGTCGCCGGCGCGGCGCTCGACGGCGAGCTGTGTGGTCAGTGCTGGAGCGGAAAGTTGTGCGTAGACTCGTCAGGCGACGCACACCCCTGTGTCTTCTCCAGGTCCATCACCGTCGGGAACGTCTTCGAGTCTAGCGTCGGCGAAATTGCGGCCGGTGCGAGACTGCAAGCCTTCCGGCGGAACATGTTTCTGGGATTGCAAGGAGGATAGATCATGGAGTGCAAGCCGGTGTCTGATTTCAAGAGGGGCGGGTTCCTGTTCGGCTTTCTGGCCGGCGTGCTGGTGACACTTCTTCTCGCATGGCTCACGGGACGGCTCTGAGCTGCGGCCCCCGACCGCCTCGGCTAGCGGGGAGCCGCGGCTCGCTTCAGCTCGTCGAGCCAGTTCATCACGAGGTTGATCCGTGTGGGTGGGTCGCCCGGTGACATCTCTGCCACCACGACGAACGACTGCCCATTCGGCCACGGGTCGTAACCGCCGTAGGGCCCAGTGACGAGCTCCCGGGGACGACCGACCTGAACGTCCGGTGTGAGTTTCATCGGCACCACCATGACGCGTCCGGCGATGCGGTAGTACAGCTCGCTGCCACGCGGTCCCCAGCGCGGTGACGTTCCGCCGTCCGTGGACACCTTGCGGCGGGGATTCACCTCGGGATAGGGCCGCACGTAGACCTCCGTCTGCTGGCCGGCCTCGGTCGATTCGTACGCGATGAACCGGCCGTCAGGCGAGAACTCGGCCTTCGACTCGTTGAACTGTGTGCGCAGGAAAATGGTGCTCGAATGGGTGTCGAACGAATAGACCCAAAGATCGAGCCCGGTCTGAGGGTTCGCCTCTTCATAGGCCAAGAGATGGCCCGACCACGAGTTCGGATACGTCGGCGACGCCGTCGCGACGAGTTTCTCCACGGTGTTCGCCTGAAGATGCTGGCGGTAGATGGATGCGACTCCTTCCCTGGTCGACGAGAAGGCGACCCATTGCATGAGCGGGTCCCACATCGGATAAGCGTCCCAGCTCGGGGAATCGGTGACTCGATTGAGGACGTTTCGCGACAGGTCGTAGGTCCAGACGTCCACCTGCTGGTCGACGAGCGTTACGGCTACGTGTCGCCCATCGGGCGAGACGCGCGGGACGCGATAGGCACGGGACTCCTTGACGAGCGGACTCACGGCACCGAGCCGATCCACCGAGACGAGGGTGGCGGAGGTAGGATGCGGTCCGCCCGAAACGTAGATCAGGGTTCCGCTTGCGGAGACCGCAAAGTCGGCATACCCGGTCCATGAGCTAGTCCACACGCCCTTCAGCAGTGTGACGGCTGGCCCAGTGACCGACACTGCCTGCGCGTCGAACGGCACGGCGAGCAGCGCGTCGCCCTGCACGAAGACAAGATGTCCGGTCGGCATGTACCGGGCGTAGTAAGCGTCAGTCATCACGACCTTGGCAGGACCACCCCGCAGATCGACCGCGACGATCTCCGCCTCATCGAAGCTGCCTTTCGTCGAGAGGCGCGAGGACAGCACCACGTGGCCGCCCGGCAGCAGTTCGGGCCACATGTTCGGGCCGAGTTCAGCCGTCGTCACCCTGACGAGCTCGCCACCGTCCGCCGCCACTCGAAACAGCCCGTCAGCGGCGGCGAAGACAATGGAGTCGTCAGGCGCCCACACCGCACCACGCAGAAAGTTCGAGGGGGCGATCGCCGCCGGTTCACCGCCACCGACCGAGACCCGCTTCAGCTTCCGATCGTCCTCGTCGTGAAAACCGATCCACTGGCCGGTCGGTGAGAAGAAGGGGCTGCGCGCCCCGCGCGTGCCCGCCATGGGCTTGGCCTCGAGGTCCTCGGGCCGCTTGAGGTAGAGCATCGGTCCAGTCCCGTTCTCCCACACGAATGCCACGGTGCGGCCGTCAGGAGAAATCGCGACAGTGGGGCCGAACGCCAGCACCGGTTCCAGCCCCGGCGTTGGGGCAAGTGCAAGCCGAACGGGTCCCGGTGCCTCGACCGGCACGCGGAGTCGCGCGAACCAGAAACCGGCGGCCAAGGAAAGCGCAGTGAGGACCACCGCGGCCCATGGCAGCCATGTAGGCGACGTGCGGTCGGCGGGCCGCGCATCGGTGCCGCCGGTCCCAATCTCCGTCGCGGCGGCGTCGAGGAGGAGGCGGGCATCCCCAATGTGGCGAAGACGCTCCGTTGGGTCCATTTCAAGGCAGACCCCGGCAAGCGTCCGCAGCGCCGCTGGCGTGCCAGAGGACAGCGACGACCAGTGCGCCTCGCCGCGAAGAACCGCCGACCGGATCTCGCTCGGGGTGGCTCCACGAAACGCCCGCTGGCCGCTAAGCATCTCGACCAGGACACAGCCGAACGCCCAGATGTCCGCGCTGCGGGTGACCGGCTGGCCTAGCATCTGTTCAGGCGACATGTAGCCCGGCGTGCCCACGACCGTGCCCTCGCGTGTGTCGGCCTCCGGATCCTCGCCTCGTCGTTCGCCCAGCGCCTTGGCAACGCCGAAGTCCAGCACCTTGACGCTACCATCCGGTTTCAGCTTGATGTTGGCGGGCTTCAGATCGCGGTGGATGATGCCCGTCTCGTGCGCCTCCGACAGCGCCCTGGCGATCTGCCGGCAGACCTGGACGGTCTCGCGGTTAGTCAGCGGGCCCCGCTGGATGCGTTGAGCCAGCGTCTCGCCATCGACGAACTCAAGCACAAGGTAGAACTGACCCTGCTGCTCTTCCAGGCCGTAGATGGCCCCGATGTTCGGGTGGTTGAGCGCCGCCAGCAGCACTGCTTCCTGACGGAACCGGTCGACTCGCTCGGGCTGGGCGGCCACGTCCGGGCGGATAAATTTCAGGGCCACACTGCGGTTCAACCGCGTGTCGTGGGCCCGGTAGACCACACCCATCCCGCCTTCGCCGATTTTGCTGTCGACGCGGTAGTGCCCGAACGTCGTTCCGGTGTAGTCCATTCGCGGCAGACAAGTTGGGGACGGCTGCCTCGGGTCCAGCCGTCTAGTCGAGGGTCCGGGTACGCAGGAACATGGCAGCGTCCCTGGCTTGTATCGCGGTATTCCCGAGATTGCAAGCCCGGCGCGCCAAGGATTCGACCGGACGAAGCACGTGCCGTCCACGACCGACTCGCACGTGGCGGACGTCGGACCCAAAGCTACGTGGCGAAGTTTCCCCCGTCGTTCATCGAGGAAGTCCGCGCCGCCGCCGACATTGCGGCGGTCGTCCAGGGCTACGCCTCCCTCAGGCAGGCCGACAAGGCGGCATTGCCAGGGTGGTTGACGGTATCAGCGTTATCCGACCCTGGCCGCCCACCACAGCCGTCGCGCCGAGGGCGGATGTCTCCTTGGCGCAGCGGCGGGCGATGCGCTGCGACAGGTCCTCGCCTCGCACGCCACATGCGCGAGCGAAGGCGGGCCGTCTTCGCCGATCGGCGCGGTGACTTCGTAGACGCCGATGCGGGTGCCGGGAGTGAGAGCCAAGGGTGACGTGACTATGCCAGAACCGGCACTCGCGCCCTGGCAAAACATGAATATTCGACATTGTGTGTCGAATATTCATGGTAGGATCCACGTCGTGCACATTCGGCGCGCGGCCCACCTCGCCGCCATCCGGCGGCTGCTCCGCGACTATCCGGTCGTCGCCCTGCTCGGGGCGCGCCAGGTCGGCAAGTCCACCATCGCCCGGCAGGTCGTGGCGGGATGGCGCGGGCCGCGCACGATGTTCGACCTCGAAGACGATGTCGACCGGCAGAAACTCCAGGACCCCGGGTTAGCCCTGCGCGCCCTCACGGGCCTGGTGGTGCTCGATGAAGTACAGCACGTGCCGGACCTCTTCCGAGTGCTGCGCGTGCTCGCCGACCGTCCGCGCCGGCCGGCGCGCTTTCTCGTGCTCGGCAGTGCGTCCCCGGAATTGCTCCGTCAGACCTCTGAGTCACTCGCGGGGCGCATCGCCTTTCATCACATTGACGGCTTCGGCCTGGACGAGCTCACCGGCCACACGGCGTTCTCTCTCGACCGGCTGTGGCTCCGGGGCGGCTTCCCCGCCTCCTACCTGGCTCGGGACGAGGCGCGCAGCCTTGAATGGCGACGGAACTTCACGCGGACATTTGTGGAGCGCGACATCCCGTCGCTCGGCAGCGGCGTACCGGCCGCCGTGCTGGGTCGCTTCTGGATGATGCTGGCACACTGGCACGGCCAGGTCTGGAACGCGTCGGAGTTTGGCCGGGCCCTGGGCACCAGCGATGCCACCGCTCGTCGCCACCTGGACCTGCTGGCCGCGACCTTCGTCGTCCGGATCCTCCGGCCGTGGTACGAGAACCTCGCCAAGCGGCAGGTGAAGTCGCCGAAGGTATACATCGCCGACAGTGGCCTCGCGCACGCGCTGCTGGGGCTCGAGACCCGCGATGATCTGCGCGGGCATCCCAAGGTGGGCGCGTCGTGGGAGGGGTTCCTGGTGTCGCAGGTCATCCGGCGACTCGGCGCGCGACCCGACGAGTGCTATTTCTGGGGCACCCACCAGGGCGCTGAACTGGACCTGTTCGTCGTCCGTGGTCGCCGCCGCCTGGGCTTTGAAATCAAGCGCGCCGAGGCTCCGTCGTTCACGCCATCGATGCGAATCGCGCTGGCCGACTTGAAGCTGGATGAACTAACGGTCGTGCACGCGGGACAGGAAACCTGGCCCATCACTGACGGTGTGCGGGCGGTGGCGGCGCGCCACTTGCTCAGGGAGGTTCGCCCCTTGCCGTAAGCACCGTACGCATTTGTCATACGCGCTGATGAGGGCGCACAACGTGGCCTGGGTGTTCGCGATGTATCACCCGGAGATGCTGGAGAGGCTCATCATCAACGGCGCGCACCCGTTCATCTCGGAGCGGGAGCTGCGCGAGAATCCCGCCCAGCGCTACGCCAGCAACTACTTCTTCGTGTTCAACAAGTACCTCGCTCCGGGCGAGCAGCCGATCGACGAACACGACACCCCGGCGCGCGCCAGACAGCGCGCCCACAGCGGCTTCGTGGACGCCGAGGTGCGCGCCGGCCGCTACACCGAAGCCGACCGGCAGATGTGGATCGACGCCTGGTCGCAGCCGGGCTCGACGACGGCCGGCCTCAACTACTACCGGGCCAACCATCGCAACCCGCCGTTCAACGACCGCCATCCGGCGGCGACGATTCCCAGGTCGTGGTCGGCGGCGGAGATGACCAAGGGCACCGTGTCCACCATCATTCGCGTGCCGACCTTCGTGATCTGGGGACTCAAGGACGGCGCCATCCTGTCGGGGCACCTGAGCGGTCTTGAGAAATGGGTGCCGAATCTGAGCGTGCGTCTTTATCCGGACGACGACCATTGGATCATGCTGGCCAACGGCAAGGCCGTGGCCCGAGACATCCGGGGCTTCATCGAGAATCCCGCGTTCCCGAAGGAGTCGGTGTTCCGGCCTGACCCGAAGTGAGGCGGCGGCCGGTTACGGCTCCAGCGCCCGCCGGTGGCCGGGGCGCGCCTGCGCCTGGCGGCCGATGGTCAGGTGGTGCCGCCGCGCAACGTCAGCGTCGCAGAAGCCCGGCCTCGGCGAGGCCGACCGCGGCGAACACGACCAGCGCCAGCACCAGCACGGCGTTGTTGAGTCCGGTGTTCCTCGGCACGCCGCCCTCTGCAGGCAGCTTCACGTTGTTCAGGTAGAGGAGCGTGCCGGCCAGGAACGGGATGAACAGGCTGCCGACGATGGTGAAGGTGCGGATGATGAACAGCGGTTGATCGACGAACGCGAACGGCAGCGACACGGTGGTGATGAAGAGCAGCGCGAGCCGGTACGGCGCGCTCGTACCCGTGGTGATGGTGGCGCGGGTGGCCCGCGGGTAGCCGCGCAGCAGCCCGTAGTAGTCGGCGAACAGATACGGCACGCTCTGCCAGACGCCGAGCAGCGATGCGAACACCGCCGCCCAGAAGCCGATCGCGTAGGCGTAGAAGCCGACGGGGCCGATGGTGTCGCCCAGGGTCTCGGCCATGCGTGTCACCGCCTGCGCATTCGTGATCGCCACGCCCGGCGCGTGGAACGCCGCGGTGGCGACCACCATGATGGCCACGGCGAAGACGGCCGTGAACACGTAGGCCACGGCGATGTCTCGCCGCACGAAGGACAGCCAGTCCCGTCCGGCCATGCCTTCTTCGCGCATCCAGTAGTTGTAGGCGAGCATCGCAATCGAGCCGCCGACGCCGCCCAGCACCGAGAGCACCGACGCCACGTCGCCGTTCGGTACCGTTGGCACGACCAGACCGTGCAGCGCCGCTCCGGGATCACGCAGCATCAGCGCCGCGCAGGCCAGAATCGCGAAGAACATCGTGCCAATGAGCAGTTTCATGACCCGCTCGAACCCGACGAAGCCGCCGCCGGCGACCAGCGCCCCGCCGATCACTGCGTGCCCGACGGCACCCCAGGGCCGCGGCACGAGATTGCCGGTGAGGGTGGCGGCGGCGAGCCCGCAGGCGCTCGTGAGCGCGGCGCTCACTGACACCGTCCACAACACGAGATAGAGGACGAAGTACCACCGCACCCAGCGCGGCAGGTGCGTGCACCAGCCCTCGACGGCGGTGGTGCCGGTGGCCAGTTGCCAGCGGGCAATGCCCTCGTTCAGCACGCCCTTGAGGCCCGCGGCGAGCACTACCACCCAGACGAGCGCGAGGCCATGCCGCGAGGCGGCCATCGTGGCCGAGACGATGTCGCCGGCCCCGATGCCGGCCGCGGCCACCAGCAGGCCGGGGCCGATCGCCATGAGGGTGCGGGTGACGGGAGGCGCGGTCAGTGGCCGGTCGGCGCTGGACATCGAAGGGGCCGTCTCCGATCGGCGGGCTGACGATACTATAGCGGCGCCGGTTCGGCGGGCCTGTCAGTGACTCGACCCGACCGCCAAGAGCACATGGAGAATCTCACTGCCGCCGAAGCCACCGTCCGGATGCTCGACCTGTACGGCGTCCGGCACGTGTTCGGCCTGTGTGGCGACACCAGCCTGCCGCTCTACGACGCGCTCTACCGGATGGATCACGGGATCACCCACGTGCTCACCCGCGACGAGCGCAGCGCCGCCTACATGGCCGACGGGTACGCCCGCGTCAGCGGCCGGCCCGGCGTGTGCGAGGGACCGAGCGGCGGCGGCGCCACCTACCTCCTGCCCGGTCTGGTTGAGGCCAATGAGTCGAGCTCGCCGGTGCTCGGCATCACCTCCGACGTGCCGGTCGCTTCGCGCGGCCGATACCCGCTCACCGAGCTCGATCAGGAATCGCTGTTCCGGCCGCTCACCAAGTGGAACACGGTGTGCGACCGCGCCGACCAGGTGCCGCAGGCGATTCGCGCCGCGTTCCGCCACATGACCACCGGCCGGCCCGGCGCGGCCCACATCGGCCTGCCCTACGATGTGTTGAAGCAGCCGGTGGACGGCGCGGAGATCTGGGCCCAGGAAGGCCACAGCCGGTATCCGGCCTGGCCGTCCGGGGCGGATCCCGTCGCTCTGGAGGCGGCGACCGCCGCGATCCTGCAGGCCCGCCGGCCGCTGTTCATCTGCGGCGGTGGCGTCATCTCGGCCGGAGCCACCGACGTGCTCGCGGAACTGGCGACGCTGGTGAATGCTCCGGTCTGCACCACGGTGACCGGCAAGGGCAGCATCGCCGACACCCACCCCCTCAGCGTCGGGGTCGTGGGGCTGAATGGCGGCGTCGTCGCCACGCGCGACGTGGTGCAGCAGGCCGACCTGGTGATCTTCGTCGCCTGCCGCGCCGGATCGACCACCACCGAGCGGTGGACCCAGCCGTCGCGTCACGTGCCCATCGTGCACATCGACGTCGATCCGGCGGCCGTGTCGGCGAACTACCGGACCGCGCACGCGCTCATCGGCGACGCCCGGCTGGTGCTGGAGGCACTGCTGGCGCGGCTGCGGCTCCAGCTGGCCGGCCAGGCGCCCGGCGTGCACGACGGCGCCGCCACCGCGGCGCTCGCCCGCCGGGCCAAGGCGGCGGCCTTTCTGCCACTCGCGGGTTCTCTCGAGCGGCCGATTCGCCCGGAACGCGTGATCGCCGAGCTGAATCGCGTGCTGCCGGGCAACGCCGTCGTCGTCGCCGACCCCGGGACGCCGTGTCCCTACGTCTCGGCCTACTACGAGATTCAGAGCGCCGGCCGGCACTTCATCACCAACCGCGCCCATGGCGCGCTGGGCTACTCGATGTCGGCGGCCCTCGGCGCGTGGTTCGCGCAACCGGGACGCACCTGCGTCTCGATCATGGGCGACGGCAGCTTCGGGTTCTCGGTCGGCGAACTCGAGACCGTGGTGCGCTGCAAGGCGCCACTGCTGATGATCGTGCTGTCCAACGCCAGCTACGGCTGGATCAAGGCCAGCCAGAAGGCGAGCTACGGCGGACGCTACTTCTCGGTGGACTTCTCGGCCATCGACCATGCGCGGATCGCCAGCGGCTACGGCGTGGCGTCGTGGCGGGTCGACGATCCGGCCGAGCTTGGCACCGTGCTGCGTCAGGCGCTCGAGCACGGCGGGCCAGCCCTGGTCGACGTCGTGACTCAGCCGCTGGAGGACGCGGCCGCGCCGGTCCTGCAGTGGATGGGGTAACCGCGCCCGCTACGTCGACGATACGAATACTTAGCAGGGGTCTGGGCCGGAGGTGGGGCGAGGCGACCGGCGGGTGGGGAGGATCGGCCGACGACGCCCGCGACCTGACCTCGGGCGCGCCAATGCGCGTGTGCCAAGACAGGCTGGCTGGGCGGCCAAGGTGGGATCACGCTGATTCTGTCGCGCCCAGACCCTGCTGATGTTGCCTATCGTCGGACGGCGCCGGTCGTGAGCACGCGTGACACGAAGGGCCTCCGGCCGTGAGTGGGCAAGCACCACCATATGAGGGGCGCGCCTATACTGGCCTGAAACCGCCGCGGCCGACGCCGTGGCTCCGGCCCCCACACCCATGTCCAACCCCACGGCCACACCCGATCCGCCGCCTAGCGCGCGACCGCGGTGGCGCGTCTGGCTCGCGCGCTACGAGACGCCGCTCTGGATCGGCGCGATGGTCGTGCTGCTCTGGATGCGGTGGCCCGTGATCAAGGGCTACTACTACAAGGTGACGGACGCCGTGGCGCCGGCCACCACGATTGCGTGGCAGACCGACCTCGATGCGGCGCTGGCTGAAGCGCGCCGCGACGGCAAACTCGTGATGGTGGACTTCACCGCCGACTGGTCGCCCAATTCCCTCATCCATCGGCCCGTGCCGCAGCTATGATGGCCGCGCCCACCCCGGGCGCCGCGCGGCTACGTCGGAGCCCTTGCGGACGGTTGTGTCCCAGGCGCAGCGTCGCCGGAAACCGCCCGCGGTCCAATCGAATGAGGCACACGCTCTATGAAAATCCTGAAGATCGTCATCGCGGTGGCTTTCTCGGCCCTCGTCGTGGTCGCGGTGGTCGCACCCATCGGTCCGTTGCCGGGCTTCTTCATCGGTGGTGAGCAAACCGCTCCACCCGCGAGCTGGCCCGACACATCTGGAGTGCACGAGATCCGGCTCAAGGTTCCTGGCACGATGCCGCGTGTCGTGACGATATGGGTCATCGACCACGAGGGCGAGCTGCATGTGGTCGGTCGCCGGGACAGCGGCTGGGTGAAGATGATCGGTCAGGGCACACCCGTGGAGATGCGCCTGGGGGATCGCACCTACTCCCTGAACGCCACCCCGCTGACCGAGGGCTGGCAAGCGGTCCTCGAGGCCTACGTGGCGAAGTACAAGCCCCACTATCCAGAGATCATCGCGGGCATGCCGCCAGTGGCCGAGGCCAAAGATCGCGTTGTGTTTCGTTTGCGCCGCACTTGAGCATGGTTCACCGACAGCACTGATTCGCCCACCGCACCGCAGCCGACCTGGGCACAGCACCGAAGGCGCGTCTTCACCCGATCGCATCGCGATCGGCATTGACCATCACGCGCTGCCCGTTCCGTCGATCGGCCGCCGACAGCGTACAAGGGCAGCATGCGTTCACTCCTCCTCTCACTGATGATTGAGGCGTTCACGGGCATGAGTTCGGTCAGGGTCTTGATGTCGACCGCGTTGAACGCCGCGTAGCCGCGCCGGACGACATCGCGTTCTGTTCTGCCGTGCTCATGATGGGCCCTCCTTGTATGGCGATCGGCCAAGTGCCGTGCGCCGTCTTGAAGGTATGCGCAAAGGCCGGGTCCTCGCCCTCACGCCGGGAGCGCTCCCAATTTCTCGACGCCCCTCGGGCCTCAGTAGTTGGCGAAACCTTCCGTCAGCTCGATATAGACCCCCGCCGCGTCCGTGAAGAACGCGATCTTCAGCCCGATCGCCGGCACATCGCGGAACGGCACGTCGAACGTGACGCCTTTGGCCTCGAGCTGCTTGCAGAACGCCGCCAGGTTCTTCACCTCGAAGCCGATGTGGTCGATGACGCGGCCCTTGGTGGGCACCACCGGCTCCTTGCTGGTCTGGAACGAGAGGTTCACGGTGCCGGCATCGGCGGTGGTCGTGATCTTGCCGCGGGTGCGCCTGGTCAGTGAGAACGTGTCGACGTACCAATCGAGCAGGGTCACGAATTCCGCCGACCAGAAGTGAATATGGTTCGGGATCGACTTGGCGGAAAGCGTCTGGTCTTCCTGCAACTCGATGCGCAGTCCGTCGGGGCCGAGCACGTAGGCGTTGGGGAATCCCTCGGTGCCCGTGAACTCGCTCTGCACGGCGTAGCCCGCCGCGCGCAGCTCGCCCAGCATGTCGGGCATGCTGCGCACCTTGAAGCCGAAGTGGTCCATCGCCGTGCCCTGCGACGGGCCCGTCGGCGCCCGGTTCGCCAGGGCGATGAGCATGTTGGGGAACTTGACCGTCATGAGCGGCCCCTTCTGGACGAAGACGCCCCCGAAGGTGTCGACCCACAGCTTCTTGTGGACGTCGAGGTCCGAGACGTTCAGATGCACGTGGCCGTAGGTGATGCCGGCGGCATTCATCGGCGACAACTGCGCGCGCGCCGGTGCGGCAGCGGCCATTAGGGCGATCGTCAGGAACAGTCTCTTCATCGAGCCTCCAAGTGCGCCGCGCTCACAGCGCGGCGGCGATGTCGCGACCGCCGCGTCGAGCGCGGCCGTCCAGTCCGATTGTGCCGACTCGGCCAAGTGACGATAGTAAGCAATCGCAGGGCTTCCGGGGTGACCGAATCCCCGTTGTCGCCCCTGCGACTCCCCGGGCAGGTTTCAGCCTCGGCACAGCGGCTGGTCGTGTGCGACAGCGCCGCCGCGCTCCGGGAGCCTCGAGGTGGTGCGGCGGCGTGGAGTGTCTCCAATTCCTGGGTAGGGCCTGGCGGCCGCAGGCTCGCGGAGTTCGGGTGCGACAGGGATCGCCGTCACCGACGCGTCCTGCGCGCTGTCGATGGCGCTGCGCCACAAGAAGCCAGCGGTGCTGCTTGATACCTGGCTGCCGGCCGATGGGGCGTTGACGGCGCTGCGCCGGCTGCGGCTCGGCAGGACGAGGGCCATCACCGAGGCGCCCCTGGCCATCTGGCGCGACCCGGCGCGGCTGGCGGCGCTCCGTGCGACGGGTCTGCTCGACAGCGACGAAGCCCTCAACCTGATCTGTGCCAAGGGGGACATTCGCTGTGCCAAGGGGCCATGGCAGGTGTCTTGGCACAGCGGTCTACGGGTTCGACAACTCCTCGGTGTGATATCGTATGTGAGTATCAGAAAAAGATATCCATGGCAGCCATTTCATTGAAGCTTTCGGAGGACCTCCTCGAGGCGTCTGGGCGCTGCGCCGACGCGCTGCGCCTGACGCGGGCCGAGTACATGCGGCGCGCGCTCGAAGCGATGAACCGCGAGACCCGAGCCCGTCTGCGGGCTCGCCGCCTCGGCGACGCCTCGCGCAAGGTCCGCGGCGAGAGCATGCGTGTCAACGCGGAATTCGCGGCGATCGAGCGGGACGTCGATGCGTAAGCGGGGCGAGATCTGGCTTGCGGACCTCAATCCTCGACGGGGGACCGAGCCCGGAAAGACTCGCCCCGTCTTGATCGTTCAGGCCCAGGCGCTGCTCGACGCCGAGCATCCGTCGACGCTCGTGGTCCCTCTCACGACACGACTCATCGAGGCCGCCGAACCCCTCCGGGTTCGTATTCGAGCGTCCGGGCGCCTGAAGAAGGATTCCGACGCCCTGATCGATCAGGTGCGAGCCATCGACAATCGCCGGCTAGTCCAGGGGCCCTTGTCGCGCCTTCAGCGGCAACAGCTCGATGTGATCGCGCAGGCGCTGCTCGAGGTGCTCGAGCTGCCGGGCGCGTAGAGAGGTCAGCGCCGCCGCGTGTGTGTGCTCGCCGGCATCCCGCGCGGCCCCGGTGTCGCGCGATATGTACCGACCGGCCATCTCGTGCATGCCGTTGATGGCGTGGTGTTCGGCGTCCGGTTTGACGCGCAGCGACTGGAGGTGCCTGGGGCATCGACGCCGATTGTCGAAGGCGTCCGGCGCCCGAGATTGAGCGGGAATCCGACCGCCGCACATTTCGACCTCTCCAGAACGGGCCCCCTGGTCTACGTCCCCGGCCCGGTGTCTGCTGGTCAGTCCCTCCGCCATTCACTCGTGTTCGTCGATGACGTGATGCCGCTCGCGCAGCAGGCGTGAACGCTCGGTTTCGCCGTCACCATCGTTGATGGCCGCACGGCATCCCTGAGAGCAGACTGCCTTCCCGGCGCGAGGCTGGTGTCCGCGCACTTCACGGGGTTCGCCGACGCCGTGCCGCTGCGGGCCGTGGATTTCGTGCTCGTGATGAATCACCACTTTGAACGCGCCCAGGAGAGTCTGCGCTTCGCGCTCGACGGCAACCCCGCCTACATCGGAGTGCTCGGGCCCCGCTCACGGTATCAGAGGCTGCTGGACGGCCTCGCCGCGTGCGGCTATGTGCCCGACCGCTCGCGCCTGTCGTGTGTTCGAGGTCCCGTCGGCCTCTCACTCGGTGCGCCGTCCGGTGCCACTCATCCCCGCACGCTGGCCCGGCTTCGAGATCACCCGGGCATCAATCGCCATCGGCAGACGGACGACGAACTCCGAGCCCTGGCCCGGTCCTTCGCTGCGCGCCACGATACTGCCGCCATGCAGTTCGACCAGGCCTTTCACGAGACTCAAGCCGATGCCCAGGCCGCCCTGCGACTTCTCCGGCGAGTGATCCACCTGCGAGAACATCTCGAAGATGTGGGGTAACTCATCGGCAGGAATACCGATGCCCGCATCCTTCACCGAGACCACCACGTCGCTGCCGTCCTGCTCGGCGCGCAGCCAGATGCCGCTGTTCGGATCGCTGTATTTGGCGGCGTTGTTGAGCAGATTCAAGAACACCTGCGCCAGGCGAGTCGGATCGGCGTCGACGAGCAGCGGCTCGGCAGGAAGCGACAGCGTCAGCTCATGGCCCCTCTGCTCGATGAGCGGCCAGCTGGTTTCGACAGCGCTGTGTAGCACCGTCGCCAACGACACCGGCTCCTTCTGGAGCCGGATCTTGCCCGTGGAGATCCGGCTCACGTCGAGCAGGTCGTCGACCAGCCGCACCATCTGCTTCACCTGGCGGTC
>JANNIB010000225.1:0-2193 GCA_031404695.1 Acidobacteriota bacterium | reverse complement strand
CCGGACTCAGGTAGTAGAGCTCCTTCCCATCGTGGCGCCACACGGGGTGGATGCCGCCGCTCGTCGACACCTGCAACTGGCCGTCGGTCTCGGCCGCCGACGGGTCGCGCGTCCCGGGCTTGTCCGCCGAAGCCTGTGGCGTAGGCGACACTAACGGCCGCACGTAGATTTCCGGTCGTCCGGATTCGTTCGACTGGTAGGCCACCCACCGCCCGTCCGGAGACGCCGCCGCATATCCCTCGCGGAACGGTGTCTTCAGTCACACCGCAGGCGTGCGGTCGCCCGTCAACGGCGCCACCCAGATGTCGACGTTGGTCTCATTGCTGACGCTGTTGTAGAACACGAAGCGCCCGTCTTTTGATGCGCTGGTGGCAACCTTGGACTCGTCTGAAGCCAGCACAGGCTCCGCCTCGCCCGAACCGTTGCGGCGCTTCTGGTACAGATTGATGGCCGCCTCGACGCGCGAGAACACGACCCGTGCGCCATCAGCCGACCAGACGGGGAACCGGTCGGCCCGGGGCTCAGACGTGAGCCGTCCCTCGCGAAGGCCATCGAACAGCCAGACATTCGCGTAGCGCTGCGTCACGCGTGCCACTGCCACGCGCTGGCCCTCGGGCGACACGCTGGGGTTACTGAGCGTCGAGTCTCGTGGACCCACGACGCCGCGTGGCGTGCCCGACCGGTCCATCCAGGTGAGCTGCCGCCCGTTGCCGTCACCACTGCGATAGGCCACGAGGCCCGGCGCGACCGATATCGCGGGCATGTTGAGTCGAGAGTCGGTCGCGACACCGTCGGCCAGTGTCACCGGCTCGCCCACGAGGGTCGTCGTCGCGAGATCCAGCGGCTGAGCGACCAGCGTGGCGGTGCCAAGCCTCAGCCACAGCAGCCATCCGCCTTCACCGATGGCAGACGCGCCGGCCGCGGAAGCGTGGGCGGGCAGGTACGCCCCGCCGGCATCCGCGGCCACCAGCCGCGTCGGGGCGTCGCCGTCAAGCGCGCCCAGATAGATGCCTTGGACATCTGACCCGCCGCGGACGAAGAACAGGAACCGGCCGTCGGGCAGGAACTGTGGCGTCGAGTGCCCGTCGGCGGGAAGCCCACGCTGCGGCACCGGGACGGCCGTGCCGCCGGTGGAGGAGACACGAAACAACGGCGTGACGGCCGAGTTGGGCGCAAACAGGATCACTCCATCGGCGTTCCACGTGCCGCCGTACCCAGCCGAGACGCTGGCGACGGTCTGCGGAACGCCGCCGGCAAGGTCGAGCCGCTTCAGGGCATTGCCGGCAAAGAAGCCGATGGACTGGCTGTCTGGCGACCAGAAGGGCAAGTTCGCTCCCTCCGTCCCTGGCAGGGCCCGCGCGGTTGCGCTGGACAGCGGGCGCAGCCACAGGCCGGCGACGCCGCCACCATCGGCGGCGAACACGATCTGGCGGCCGTCGGGCGACAGCGCAAACGACCTGACGTCGCTGGTCGCAGGCGTCACGACCTGGAGGCGGGTCTCGGGCGGCGCCAGCGGCGGCGCTTCGCGCAAATGCCGCAACGCAGGCACGGCCAGTGCCGCGGCGAGCGCGGCGGCCACGGCGAGGGCCGCCAGTAGAGGCCGTCGACCGCGCGCAGACGCAGCCGCGGCCTGCGTGGTGGGTGTCGCGCTGCCTCCGTCCTCGGGTGCGCCGCTGAGCAGTTCGTCAATCTGCACGCGCGCATCGCCAATGGCCTGCAGGCGCGACTTCGCGTCCTTCTTCAGACAGCGCGTGAGCAATCGGCGAAGCCCCGCGGACGTGGTGCCCGGTACGAGGCTCCAGTCCGGCTCCTTGCTGATGACGGACACGATCGTGTCGGTCACGTCCTCGCCGCGAAACGCGCGCGTGCCGGTGAGCATCTCGAACAGCACCGCACCAAACGCCCAGATGTCCGCGCGTCTGTCCACGGTCTTGCCACGCGCCTGCTCGGGCGCCATGTACGCTGCGGTGCCGAGGATCATCCCCGCCTGCGTCATGGCGGGCGAGGTGATCGTCGGTGAGTTCATCGCGTCCGCCGTCGCGCTCGACGCGTGCGCGTCGAGCGCCTTGGCGAGACCGAAGTCGAGCACCTTCACCGTACCGTCCGCGCGCACCTTGATGTTCGCCGGCTTCAGATCGCGGTGGATGATCCCCTGCTCGTGCGCCGACCTCGAGCAGGAGCGCGTGTTCCACG
>JANNIB010000224.1:0-4537 GCA_031404695.1 Acidobacteriota bacterium | reverse complement strand
GTCTGCGCCGAGGCCGAAGGTGGAGGTGGTCACGCCCTGCGCGCGCAGCGACTGCGCGGCTGCCTCGAGCTCGGCCGGGTCGGTCAGGCCGCGATTGGCAAGGCCGTCGGTGAGCAGCAGGACCCGCCGGGGCCCGTCCGGTGTGGCGGCGGCCTCCAGTTCCGCCGCGCCCTTGAGCCAGCCACCAGCCAAGTCCGTAGCGCCGCGCGCGTCGGTGACCGCCAGGCGGTCGAGCGCCAGCGTCTTCGCCTCCGCGCTCGCCAGTGTGCGGCCGAGCAGCGTGTCTACCCGGTCGTCGTAGCAGACAAGGGCCAGGGCGTCGCGCGGCGACAGCAGGCGAATGGCGTGCTGCACGGCCACCCGGGCCATGTCGATCTTGGAACCACCCATCGAGCCGGAGCGGTCGAGGACGAGCGCCACTTCGGCCGGCGGACGCGGGTCGCCAGTGGTGGCCGGGGCGGGCGGCGCACTGACGCGCACCTGCAGGTAGCGCACCGAAGGCGTGGCGGCGGGGATGAGCGCGCGGTCGGTCTGGATGTGCATGCCCTGATGGTCGCAGACGAGTGCGACAGGGCAGGTCACGGGTGGTTCTGCTAGCATAGTGCCAGCACAGAGGTAGGCCCATGCCCACACTGACCGTCAGAAACGTGCCCGCCAGGGTGGTGCAGTCGCTCAAGGCGCTGGCTCGCCGGCACAACCGCTCGATGGAGCAGGAAGTACGGGAGCTGATCGAAGGGTACGTGGCGGAACGGCGGGCCGTCCTCGATCAGATCGAAGCAGGATGGCAGGCACAGAGCCGGCGGCCCACCGCGAGCGAAGTCGATGCCTGGATGGGCGTGGGACGGCCGTGAAGGCCGTCGTCGACACGAACGTCGTAGCTTACCTGCTCCTGGGCACTGAGGGCTTCATCGACGAAGCGCGGACCTGCCTGACAACGGTGTCACATCCGATGGCGCCGGCGCATTGGGAGACCGAACTGGCGAACGTGGTGTGGATGGCCGTGCGGGCCGGAGTCCTGCCGCCAGCCGAGGGTCCGGTGCGACTCAGCCTGGCGCGGCGTCTTGGCATCGAGTCTGTCTCCACCTCGACGTTGTGCCAGGGAGCCCTGCTCCGATCGATCAGCTCTGGCGTGGCAGTGTACGACACGCTCTTCGTCGAACTGGCCATACGGATGCAGTGTCCGCTGCTCACGTTCGACCAAGCGGTCATCAAGGCGTTCCCCGGCACCGCAATGCGACCTCGGGATCTGCCAGCAGCCTGAGGTGACGCCACGTCAGGATGTGCCCCGCCCTACCGCGGCGGCAGCTTCAGCGCCGCCCGCAGGAACGCCAGCTCGTCGTCGCTGTTGGGGACACTGCCGCGTCCGAACCCGAGGAGCACCGCCTCGAGCCGCTCACGACCAGCCGCTGACCGCGCCGCCTGCAGCGGCGTCTTGCCCTTGAGCGCCGGCACCGGGGTGTCGAGCCAGGCAACCGACTGCTGCCTGATGACTTCGGCTTCGGTCGCCGCGATCTCGGGGTCTTTGGCCTGCTCGGGCTCGACGAGGTGCAGCCCCTTGCGCGTGACTGCCTTCGCGAGCGCCTCCGCCACGGGATCGGTGACCTCGCGTTCGAGCAGCGACGCCTCGTCACCGAGGCGCGCACGGATCTGACGCGCAATCGCGGTGGCGCGCTTCTCGGAGTTCACCTCCGCCACCAGCCGGCCGTCGCCGAGCTTCAAGGTGCCCAGTACGATCGACTGCGCTCGCGCCCGCACCGGCTTGCCCGTGCGGTTCATCCAGACCAGCTCGCCCGCGACGACGCGGCCCGCGCCGTCGCGCTCAACCGTCTCGCCCACTTCCCCGCTCACCGTCGCCAGCGGCAGCAGGCGCTCGTAGGCGGCCGCCACGTCCACTGTGAGCGCGTAGGTGAGCGTTACGAGGCACAGCGGATCCCCGTCGTTGTTCAGCACCACCGGCGGCGCCGGATACAGGATGGCATCGCGCACGTCGAGATAGAAATCGCGCAGCTCGAACTCGCGGTCGGCCACGAGATCGAGTGTGACGGCGCGCTTGCGGAACATGTGGTCGCGCCAGTCGAGCACCTCGACGTGCCACGACGGCGAGGCGACATACGGCGCCAACCCGAAGAGCAGGCTCACACCCTCCATGGTAATCACGCGGGTGAACACGAGATCGCCCACGCGCAGCGACCGCGACGCCGTGAGCTCCGGCGTGTGGAAAGTGCGGCCGGTGAGCACGTCCTTCACGTCGAGGCTCACGCCGGGCGCAACCTGTTCCACGGCGAACACGCTGAGCGGACTGCGACACGCCTGCTCGACGAACGCGCGGTCGAGCGGGTCGATCGGGCCTCGCTGCGACGCCAGCCAGTGCATGCCCAGCTGCTCCGTGGGCCAGGCGTCGGTGCGCTCCGGACACTCCGGATCGGGCACGAAGGCGAGCGTGAACCACGCCATGAACATGCCCTCCCACTCGGGTTCGGCCGGCCTGTCCTCTGGCACGTCTTCGTACAGCCAGAAGTCTTCCCACGCGTGATGCAGCAGCGCCTCGCCCCAGGTGGTGATGGCGTGCTTGAACACGGCCATGACCACGCGTCCTTCGGCGGTGCGCACGCGCACGCGGGCGGCGTCGCCGTCACTCTGACGGAGCAGGCAGCAGTGCTTGAATTTGCGTCCCGAGCCGCAGGGGCAGGGATCGTTGCGGCCGACGGAAGACATTTCGCCCGCCACGATACTTCACGGGCGGCCGGCCTGACGAACAGGTGGCGAACTCATCTTGCCGAAATGGCTGCCTATTCGGCGCGATGGTATCGTGACCACTCGCGTGCGGTGGCAAGCCGGAACGCGCTCTCCAACTCGGCATCACCCGCCGCGTTGAGGTGGCTATGTCCGGTCCGATTCGTACGGCCGTTCTGCGCACGCTGCGCGACAAGCTTCACTGGTCCGAAGAGCACCTCATCGAGAGAGTCACCTTCGCCTGAGTGAGCCCCCTGCCTTCGATGATGGCGCCGATCTTCCGGGCAAGTTCGTGCCTCGCGCCACGGTTCATTCCCGATTCAATGGCAACACACGCACTCGAGTGCCCGCCTCATTGACCGACAACAGCGCGCCACGCTGAAGCGCACCTGTGTGTTCGGTTAGTGCACTTCGGACGAGGCGCAACATCAGCGGCGCCAACAGGTCTTGCGATCGTAGTTGCACGACACTTGGCGTGTCGTTACCGCTGGCTGCCAGGATGGCGGAGAAGTCGAGATCGTGCGTGATCAACACGCGGCCGTGCTGCCGGGCCCACGCCAGGATCTCGGCGTCGTCTGCAGTGGGAGCGCCTACGGTGGACCAGTGAACTGCAGGGAACCCGGCCGACTCCAATGCCGAGGCTAAGGCCGGCGGCAGGTTCATATCGACCAGCAGCGTCACGACTGGCCCAGCGGCACTTCCACTTCCTCTGCCCGCCAGGCAGCGTAGGACAGGGCTTCGGCGACATCCGCTTCTTCCAGATACGGATACTCGCGGACGATCGTCTCGGTCGTGTGCCCTGACGCCATCATGCCCACGATGGCGCCAACGGTCACGCGCATGCCGCGGATGCAGGGCTTGCCGCCCATGACCCGGGGGTCTCGGGTGATTCTGGTGAGTTGGGGCATGTGCGTCTCTATCTGCATTGTGCGCGATCTCCACGGAGGCGACCAGTCCCGGCCAGGCGCCGCGAAAAGCCTCGACCCGGGGCTGCACCACGCGTGCCGATCACACCGAGGGCTCGGGACGGCCTCCGATTGGCCACATTCCCCCTCGGCCGCCGGTCCGTCGTGGCCCCGGTACGCAGGTTCATCTACGCCGTCGGCAGTGGACGTACGTCGAAACCTCCCCCTCTGGCACACCTCGTTCGCCAGCCAGTTCACCGCCGACGGGTCGCGTTGGTCACCGGTTCGCACAAGCCACGTGAGCGAATGCCACGAGGGACGCGTGACAGGGCAGGTCTCCGACTCGACTTCCAGCGGGCCGTTGACGCCGTCACGCCGTCTGTGGCATCTTCGGTTCGTCGCGCGGTGATTTCTACCGACTTGATGGGCGCGCGACGGCACCACCACACCATCTAAGTCGCGACGCTTCGGCCCGCGACGACCACGTCGGCGGGCCGTTTGTCGTTCATGGCCCGAACCACGGCAGCGCACGTCCCGCTGCCGGCATGAAGAGTGCGGCGAGAGTTCCGGCTCCGCGACCCGCACGCCATACCGTCGTCCTGTTCCCGCCGGGGAACGTCACGGTGGCCCAGCCGGCCAGGCCTCACGCCTGGAGCCATGTGCGAACGGACGGACCGTGTTCCGCGAGAGCGGAACCATCGAAAGGACGGCCCGATGCTCCTCGCCACGCTGCTGAGCGTAGACGTTGTCGAATACCTGACCTTCACCCTGATCTTCGCCTTCTGCGCCTTGCCATTCAGCCCCCTCGGCGAGAGCTGGAGGAGGCAGCATCAGCGTGCCGAGCGCCCGCACGTTCCCGGCGAGGACGAAGGGCGTCCCCGGCCGCCGGGCATTCGTCC
>JANNIB010000223.1:0-2147 GCA_031404695.1 Acidobacteriota bacterium | reverse complement strand
CATTTCGCGTGATGCCTCCAGCCTGGGACCGGCGATTCACCCTGGCGAGATCCTGCTCGAGGAGTTCTTGAAGCCGCTCGAGATGACGCAGGCCGCGGCGGCCAAGACGCTGGGGATGTCGACCGTGCGCCTCAACGAACTCGTGCGGGGCAAGCGAGGAGTGACCGCCGACACGGCGCTTCGGCTCGCGCAGTTCTTCAAGACGACGCCACAGTTCTGGATGCACATGCAGGCGCACTTCGACTCGACGGCGGCCATGGATCGTCGTCGCGCGCTGAAGCTGTCTAATAGGCCGTAGGCTATTGGCGGATGGCCGGCGGCGGCCAGGTGTCGGCGGCCATGGCAGGCAAGAAGTCACGTCGGGTGACCCGTGTGGCCGAAGTCGGCTGGCGGTTCCCGAATCGATCTTGCTGTCCCTGTTTTGGACCTGATACTCAGGCTGTGAGTGGATGTGGTGGATTGAGGGCTTCGGATACACCTCCAGCGTCACGGCTCTTCGCCCTACTTGGATGAACGCGATCTGAGAGCGAATCCTTACAGGCGAAGACGCCGCCGGTGCGGAACGAGCGCCGCGGAGTGTGGGCTGCTCAGACGGAGCGGCGTCGGTTGAGCCTGAGCGCCACGGTGGTTCCGTTTGCGTCGCACGGCGGGCAAGCAAGGCGCACCCAGTCCGCGTGGCCAGCATCAACACAACTTCGGACACGGCCAACGTCAGCGGGTCCCAGAACGGCACGTCGAAGAGCTGGGCACTCAGTCAGTTCCCACTGGTGTGGAAGCTCGCTCTCACCGAGGCCGTGGTGCCCGCGTCGAGGATCTGGCCGGTGACGGATGCGGCTCGGGCGGTCGCTGATGCCTGAGTCTGCGCGGCGAAGACAGGTGAGGTCATCGTGGCCAGGGCGACGCCAGGAACACGCTCGTGCCTCGTCGCGCGTAGACCGTCACCTCAGCGGCGTCGCGGAGCATGTCGAAACGTTCTGTTTCCACGCGGGTCACCACCAGGCCGGTTCGCGCCGAGACGTCGGCCACGAGCGCAGCTTCGTTGCCCGGTCGCAGCAGATCCAGACGGTCGTAGCACATCGGTGTGCCGTGTTCTGAACTGCCTCGGAATCCCAGCTCGAGAAGCACTGTCAGCCCGACCACTACGCCGTTGACTGCGAGCGCCTCGGCCAGACTCACCTCGGGCCCAGACGCCCCGTTGATGATGCCCAGGCCGATCACGATGAAGAGATACGTGAGGTCGAGGCTCCGGATCTGCTCGGTGCGGTATCGCAGGATGCCGAAGACGCCAAACAGAGTGAGGGCGAACCCCAGGTCGGCCGGACCCTTGCGCAGCAGCACACAGAGGCACAGCGTGACGGCGTTGAAGAGATAGCACGTGAAGACGTGGTCGCGCCGCCGGTAGAGCCGAAAGTAGACGCCATGCAGCACCACACCTGTCATCGCCAGGTCGAGCGCGAGCCGCGCCGCCAGCGTGGCGAGGTCGCCGGACCTGGCCGGGCCGAATCCCATCAGTGCGTCCATATGCCTACCGCTTTCAGCTTCCGCATCCGCTTCATGAGTCGATTGGCGCTCACGTCAGGACCAATCAGCGCAATGGCCGTGCAGTACTTGCTCATCCAGCCCGGACGGCAGCCGGCAATCCTGAGCTGCTGCATCGCTACGCTGTGGTGGTTGAGGCGCGGCTGCTTCACTTCGATCACGACGGCGCGTCGGAACTGTCCGTGGCCACTGGCGCGCCACATGTCGAGATGGGTGTCGAGGGTGACGCGTTCGGGCGAGCGCATGCCGAGCAACGTCACCCGGCGATAGGCGATCCACGCCTGTGGCACCAGGTCGCCGGTGGGTTCGCAGTGCTGGCGTACGAAGGCCAGGTCGGCGGCGCCGAACCTGCTGTCGCCGAACGGGCGGGGACAGCGGACCTTGATCGTGCAGTGCTCGCCGCGTCGGGTCTTGACCTCGAGCACGCTCAGCTCGCGGTCGGGATGTGGCGGATACGCACCTTGTGTCGAACCCGGCGGCCGCACCGGTGCGCGTGGAAGAACGACAGGTCGTCGGTGTCGAAGTAGAGCGACCGGTAGCTGGCGACCAGGGCGTCGCCGGCCGGCACGACCGCGAACTGACCGTGCAGGGCGAGCACGAACGCCGCC
>JANNIB010000222.1:0-1542 GCA_031404695.1 Acidobacteriota bacterium | reverse complement strand
ACGTTGAACGCGATCAGCCAGCTGAGGATCGCCTGGACGATGATGATCCACCACAGCATCGCGCGCGTGATGGGCTTCAAGATCGAAGACGACCTCAACACCGAGAAGTCGCGGCGGCTCTGGCTGGAGTGGAAGCGCCGCGTCGATCCCGAGCACTACCTCGACCCGAAGAAGCGCGATCGCGCCGGCCTCGTCGCCGGCCTCAGCATGGTGAAAGACGGCCTCATCGATCCGAATCACTTCTGGGGCACCATCAACTGCGACGGGATCAACGCCAGCGGCGACATCTGCGGCGTCACCACCACCAGCGGCATGGCGTGGAAGATTCCCGGACGCGTCGGCGACTCGCCGATTCTCGGCGCCGGGCTCTACGTGGACAACGAAGTGGGCGCCGCCGGCTCCACCGGCCGCGGCGAAGCGAACCTCTATGGCCTCAACTCGTACCTCATCGTCGAGCAGATGCGCGCCGGCAAGTCGCCGAAAGACGCCGGCATGGAGGCGCTGCGGCGCATCAAGGCCAATACGGTCGAGAAGCGGCTGCTGAACAAGGCCGGCAATCCCGCCTTCAACATCAGCTTCTACATGTTCAACAAGAAGGGCGAGTTCGCCGGCGTGTCGATGTACACGACGAAGTTCGCCGTCTGCACCGCCAACGGCCCGGAGACGCGCACCTGCGAGCCGCTGCTGCCGGGCGACGGCACCGACTAGGCGGTACTCGGATGGCCACGGCGCTTGCGCTCCTGCTGATTCTGGGCGCGATGTTCGGTGGCGCGCTGGCCGTGGACGGCTGGCGCGCGAAACGGTTGCGCGCCTGGGCGGCGGGGCGTGGGTGGTCGCCGGTGAATCGGCAGGCCGACGGCGGCGCCCTGCTCGCCCACGCCACGCGGTTCTCGCGCCGCGTGCGGTCGTTCGGGCTCGCCTTCCACCAGATGACGGCCGACGACGAGGTGTGGCTGGCCGAGCACCGCGCCAACCTCCCGACCGGACCGGCCGAGAAGTGGCACACGCTGGTGGTCGTGCGCCTGCCCGGAGCAACGTTGCCGCCGGCCGCCGCCGGGCCTGAGGCCGCCCGGCCGCTCGATGCGGCGCTGCCGGTGCTCGCCGGCTGGGCGCACGGCGGCGACGTGGACGTGGAAGGCGAATACGTGCGCTGGCGGCGTCAGGGCCTGCTGTGGCCGTGGAGCATCGAGACGACGCTTGCCCGCGGCCGCGAGCTGGCGGCGCTGGTCACCCGCCACGCGCGCTGAGCCGCGCCGCTGCTACTTCTTCGGGATGGTCCAGAAGTAGACCTTGCGGTTGTTGACGTCGAGTTCCTGCTCCGGCTTCCAGTCGCCCATGTCGAAGGCGTGCGACACGATGCGGGTGCCGGGCTTCAGCTCCTTGAGCAGCTTCGGCATCAGTTTCACGTTCAGCGAGGGCAGCAGATACAGCGTGACCACCGTGGCTTCCGAGATGTTGGCCTCGAAGAGGTCGGCGTGCAGGATGCGCACGCGGTCGCCGACGCCGTTTTTCTGCACGTTCTCGTTGGCCTCCTTGATGCGC
>JANNIB010000221.1:0-8765 GCA_031404695.1 Acidobacteriota bacterium | reverse complement strand
CAAACGCCACCACCTGCAGGTCGAACATCAACTTGACGTGTTCTTCCCACGAGTCGGGCACGCCGATGGGCGCGCCGGGCAGCTCGCGGGCGTCGCCGCTCGAGTTCTGACCCTCGACCTTCTGGATGCGGCGCTCGATCTAGCGCACCTCCTCGAGGTATTCGGTGAGGCGGGCGCGGTCGGCGGCGCCCAGCCCTCCCGTGAGGTCGCCGACGGACTCGGCCACGAAGTCGAGGATGCTGCGGTCGTCCTTGCGGCGCGAGCGCCGCGCCTCGGGCGTGGTGCCCACGCCGAAGAGCTGATCGAAGACCGACCGCGGATCGCGGATCATCGGCAGCGGCTCGGTGGGTGAAGCCCAGCTGATGGTGTCGGTGTAGACGCACGAGTAGTTGTAGGAGCAGCCGCCCGCCTGGTCGACGTTCTCGATGCAGAGCTGCATCGACGGAATTGGCGTGTCCTGCCCGTGCTGCTTCGCCACGATCTGATCGAACGAGGTGCCGGCGAAGACGTCCGAGCCCTGGGTCTGCTTCGGCTTGGCCTGCGTGAGGAACACCGCCGCCGAGCGGAAGTGGTCGGCGCCGATTTCCGGCGCGCTGAACGCCTCGGCGTTGCGGCAGTCGGTGTTGCTGACAATCGTCAGGTAGTCGCGGTAGGGCTCGAGCGCCGCCATCGCCGTGGGCGCGAGGTCGAAACCACTGCCGGTAGCCGCCGGCGCCCACAGGTTCAGCTTCGCGCCGTAGGTGGTGCTGCCGGCCGCGCCGTGCACCATCTCGAGCGCGATGAGGCGCACCTTGCGGTCGGCCACCTTCGCGTGGGCGGTGGAGGCCGGCAGCATCGCGTCGAGAAACGGCAGGGCGACCGTGGCGCCGATGCCCCTGAGCGCCGCGCGCCGTGAAAGATGCTTCTTCGTGATCAGGTTCATTCCGGTCTCCGAACTGACGAGCCCCAGCCCCCAGCCCCTAGTCCCCAGCCCCTAACGCTGGCCCGCTTCCGTCGTCGCCGGGGCAGCGGGCCTGATTACGCTCTTCTGGAACGGGTCGCTCGCGACCACGCCCTGCACGAACGCCGAGATGCGGTAATTCTGGCGCGACGCGGTGCGGATCACCGCTCGCACGGCCGGCATGTCCGAGGCCTCGACGCGGCGCCCGAGCGCGTAGGTCATGAGGTGTTCGGTGAAGCTGAGCAGGAAGGCGTCCTTGTGCTTCAGCAGCGCGCCGCGCAGCCCGCCGGCGCCCTCCATCTTCGTGCCGTCGTAGAGGTCGCCCACCGCGTCCACCGCGACGCCGGCGTCCTTGATGCGGTAGCGCCCGGTGGCGTCGAAGTGCTCGAGCGCCAGGCCCAGCGGGTCGATCACCTTGTGGCACGACATGCACGCCGGGTTCCTCCGGTGCGTCTCCATGCGCTCGCGCACCGACAGCACCTTGCCGTCGCTCGTGCCCTTGGTGTCTTCGAGCGCGGGCACGTTGGGCGGCGGCGCCGGGGGCGGTGAGCCGAGCAGCACTTCCATGATCCACTTGCCGCGCTGCACCGGCGAGGTGCGGTCGGCAATCGACGTGAGCGTCAGCACGCTGGCGTGGCCGAGCACGCCGCGGCGCTCGGCCGGCAGCGCCACGCGCCGGAACTGCGTGCCGGTGACGCCGCCGATGCCGTAGTGGCGCGCCACCCGCTCGTTCACGAACGTGTAGTCGGCGGTGAGCAGGTCCAGCACGCTGCGGTTCTCGCGCACCAGGCTGGCGACGAAGAGCTCGGTCTCGGTCTGCAGCGCCTGCGCCAGCGTGCGGTCGTAGTAGGGATAGAGAATCGGGTCGGGCGAGACGTCGTCGAGATCCTGGAGACGCAGCCACTGCGAGGCGAAGCGGGTCGAGAGGGCGTCGGCCCGGGGGTCGGCGAGCAGGCGCGTGACCTGGGCCTCGATGGCACCGGGCGCGCTGAGGCGATTCTGCGAGGCGAGCTGCTGGAGCGGCTCGTCGGGGCCGGCGCCCCACACGAAGTACGACAGGCGCGACGCCAGTTCGACATCGGCCAGGCGATACGGCTGACCGGGACGGGCCGTGGCCGGCGTGTCCTCGAGGCGGAACAGAAACTGCGGGCTGGCCAGAATGGCCTCGACCGCCTTGGTCACGCCGCGCTCGAACGATTCGCCGCGGCGGCCGCTCTCGAAGAAGCGCAGCAGACGCGTGAATTCGCGTTCGGTCGGCGCCCGCCGGAAGGCCCGCGTGGCCAGGCCGCGGATGATCGCATCGGCGCAGGCCGCCTCGTCGCTGCCGCTGGTGGGCCGGCAGCTGAAGATCTTGCGCCGGCTGGCCGTGTCGGAGACGCCGGTGACGGCGTGCGGCCCGACCACCGCGAGGTTGCGCAGGTGCGGCAGCGTCGTGATGCCGACGGCGATGCCGATCTCGGTATCGGCCATCGTGTGATCGATCGGCGCCACCAGGTCGTTGACCGGGCCTTCGAAGCGTTGCAGGAACGCCGCCGTCACCCGCTGCGGACCGGCCTGCACGTGCACCGGCGCGGTCTTGAGCGAGAGGCTCGAAGTAGTCTCGTTCATCCGCGGATCGATGTCGAAGATGGCGACGCGTTCGCCGTTGATCGAGACCTCGATCTGCTCGCCGGTGGCGGTGTTGCCAAACAGCATGCCGAGCGGCTCGGCGAAGAAGTCCATGCGGAAGGTGTAGTCGCCGTCGGCCGGAAAGGTGTGCATCACCGAGACGCCGCCGCGGGTGCCGAGCGGCGCGCCCTCGGCCCGCGACAGCTGCGAGGCGGTCTTGGGCAACGAGTAGGTGGACTCTCCCGCCGCGCTGTCGGGATCCCCGACCGCGAGCGCTGTCACGCGGCTGGCCGCCCGCAGGTAGCCTTCGAGCAGCGCCGGGGAGAAGCCCTGGGCGTCGGCCACGTTGTCGAAGCCGTGGCTGATGGTGTCGGGCGGCAGCAGCGGCGCCACATCCACCGTCACGCCGAGCAGGTCGTTGACCGCGCGGGCATATTCGGCGCGGTTCAGACGCTGGAACGGACGCCAGCCCGGGTTGGGGTTGGCGGCGGCATGTTCGTCCATGCGCGCTTCGAGCGCGACAGTGAGGTCCTCGAGCGCACCGGCCGGCGGACGCTTCGCCCCGGCGGGCGGCATCATGCCGGCGCGCAGCTTGCGCACGATCTTTTCGGCGACCTCGGGCTGCTCCTGCGCCCGCATGGCGTTGAAGCCGGCCAGCGACAGCCCGCCCGCTTTCGCGCGCTCGCTGTGGCAGGTAGCGCAGTAGGTGGCGACCAGCTCGGTCTGCGCGGCCGGGCTGAGGACGTGGGTGCCGCCGGCCACGGGCGCGGCCGCGCGGCGGGCTGCTGGCGTCGTTCGTGGCGTCGTCGCCGCGGCGCGTCCGGGGGATGCCGGCGAGACCGGGCGGGCCGCCGAAGGGGCCTGCTCGGCGCGTGTCGACGCGGCGAGTCCGGCAAACGTCAGTCCCACCGCCGCGGCCATCAGGGCCGCTGTCGCCTTCCCCTGCATTCCTCTGCCTCCGGTCCGCCGCAGGCGCGGCGACAACGTGTTTCGCGCGGCTCCCGGGAACCCGAGACCCGGGCCCCGAGCCCCGCCTACAGAGCGGTCGTCGCCGGCGCCGCGTTCAGATCCATCGCGCCGGTGCTGTCGCCAAACGACGTGAAGTCGTTCAGGCCGAGCGTGTGCAGCACGCTCAGCATGGCGTTGGCCATTGGCGTGCCGTCCGCCGCCTTGATGTGCATGTTGCCCTTCAGCGCCCCGCCGGCGTGCCCGGCCAGGAACAGCGGGCAGCGCTTGTGGTTGTGGACGTTCGAGTTGCCCATCGGCGAGCCGTAGAGCACCAGCGTGTTGTCGAGCAGGTTGCGCTCGCCGTCCGGCGTCGCCTTCAGCTTGTTCAGGAAGTAGGGAATCATCCCGATGTGGTACTGGTTGATCTTCTGGAAGTCGCGGATGCGATCGTCGCGGTCCTGATGGTGTGACGCCGAGTGGAACGCGGTTTTCACGCCGCTGTCGGCGAAGACACGGTTGCTGGCGTCGCGACCAAGCTTGAACGAGAACACGCGGGTGATGTCGCTGGCAAACGCGATCGCCTGCAGGTCGAACATCAGCTTGATGTGCTCTTCGAACGAATCGGGCACGCCCACCGGGGCGCCGGGCAGTTCGCGCTGTTCGCCGCTGCTGTTGAACGACTCGGTCTTCTGGATGCGCCGCTCGATCTCGCGGACGTCGTCGAGGTAGTCGCCCAGGCGCGCCTGGTCGGCGGCGCCGAGGTCCTTCTTCAACCGCGCGACGTCGGACGTGATCCAGTCGAGGATGCTCTTGTCTTCGGCGCGGCGTTCGGCGCGCGCCCGCGGCGTGGCGCCGACGCCGAAGAGCTGGTCGAAAGCCACCCGCGGATCGCGGATCATCGGCATCGGGTCGGTCGGCGACGACCAGCTGATGGTGTCGGTGTAGACGCACGAGTAGCCGTACGAGCAGCCGCCGGCGGCGTCGACATTTTCGATGCAGAATTGCATCGACGGGATCGGCGTGTCCTGCCCGAACTTCTGTGCGTAATACTGGTCGAGCGAGGTGCCGACGTGGACGTCTGAGCTCTGCGTCTGCTTGGGGTGCTGCTGGGTCAGGAACACCGCACTCGAGCGGAAGTGGTCGCCGCCGATTTCCGGCAGCTCGAACGCCTCGGCGTTCTTGACGTCGGTGTTGCTGACGATGGTGAGGTAGTCGCGCAGCGGCTCGAGCGGCTGCAGGGCCGACGGCGTGAGGTCGAAGCCCCTTCCGGCGGCCGCCGGCGCCCACATGTTCTGCTTGATCCCGAAGGCGGTGCTGCCGGCCGAGCCGTGCACCATCTCGATGCAGGCCAGCCGCACCTTGCCGGCAGCAGTCTGCGCCAGCGCCGTGCGCGCCGGCACCATCGCCTCGAGGAACGGCAGGGCCACGGTCACGCCCAGGCCCTTCAGGGCCGCGCGCCGGGACAAGTGCTTCCGGGTGATGAACATTTGGTCAATCCTAATACGGGGACAGGCCCCCGACGATTCGTTCTGGGGCCAGTCCCCAATGCCAGTCACGCGCCCCTGCCGATCCGTTCTGGGGCCAGTCCCCAATGCCAGTCACCCGCCCCCGACGATTCGTCCTGGGGCCAGACCCTTGTCAATGTCTCGCGACGGCCGGGGCCATCGTGGTGGTCTCGGGCGCGTCGATCCGGGTCATGCGGAAGGCCTGGCTCGCGACGATTCCCTGCACGAACGACTGCACCTTGTAGTCGTTGGCCGCCGCCTCGCGGATGATTTGGCGGATGGCCGGCATGTCGTAGGGCTCGACGCGGCGTCCGAGCGCATACGTCATGAGGTGCTCGGCGAAACTGAGCAGCACGGCATCCTTGTGGCGCAGCAGCGCCGCCCGCAGGCCGGCCGGTCCATCGAGCCTGGTGCCGTCGTAGAGGTCGCCCACCGGGTCCACGCCGACCTCGTTGTCCTTGATGCGCCAGGCGCCGGTGACGTCGAAGTTCTCGAGCGCGAGGCCCAGCGGGTCGATCACCTTGTGGCACGACATACACGAGGGGTTGGCGCGGTGCTGCTCCATCCGCTCGCGCACCGACAGGGTGCGGCCGCCCCTGGTGTCCTTGGTATCGTCGAGCGCCGGCACGTTCGGCGGCGGCGCCGGCGGCGGCGAGCCGAGCAGCACTTCCATGATCCACTTGCCGCGCAGCACCGGCGAGGTGCGGTCGGCGATCGAGGTCAGCGCCAGCACGCTGCCGTGGCCGAGGATGCCGCGCCGGTTCGGGTCGGTCACCGCCACCCTGCGAAAGGCGTTGCCCGTCACGTTGGGGATGCCGTAGTGAATCGCCACGCGCTCGTTCACGAACGTGTAGTCGCTGTCGATGAGATCGAGCACGCTGCGGTTGTCGCGCAGCAGGCTGTCGACGAACAGTTCCGTCTCGCGCCGCAGGCCCTGGGCCAGCGTGTCGTCGTAGTGCGGATACTGCAGGTAGTCGGGGATGATCTTGTCGAGGTCCTGCAGGCGCAGCCACTGCGCGGCAAAGCGCGTCGCCAGCGATTCCGAGCGCGGGTCGGCGAGCATCCGCTCGACCTGTTTCCGCAGCGCCACCGGCGTGCGCAGTTGTCCGGCGGCGGCGGCCTTGAGCAGGTCGGGGTCGGGCACTGTGCCCCACAGGAAGAACGACAGCCGCGAGGCCAGATCCTGATCGTTCAGGCGGAACGGCTGGCCGGCGCGCATCGTCGTCGGCACTTCCTCGAGGCGGAACACGAAGCGCGGGCTGGCGAGAATGGCCTGCAGCGTGTAACGGATGGCGTGCTCGAAGTCGCCCTTCTTCCGGCCTTCAGTGTAGAAGCCCATCAGGGTGTCGAGGTCGGCCTGCGGCACCGGGCCGCGAAACGCCCGCCCGGCGATCGACCCGACGATCTCGCCGGCGCAACCCGGCTCTTCCGCCGCCGAGGTCGGCCGGCAGGTGAAGATGCGGCGTCGGCTCACTGAATCCGACACCCCGGTCACGGCGTAGGGTCCGTTGACCGTCATGTCGCGCAGGTGCGGCAGCAGCGTCACGCCGTAGCTCATGCTGACATCGGCCAGCGTGTTCTCGGTCGGCACGAGCAGGTCGTCGAGCGGCGCTTCGAAGCGCTGGATGAAGGCCGCCGACACCCGGTGCGGCCCGGCCGTCACGTGGATGCGCGCGGTCTTCGGGTCGAGGCTGTTGGCGGCGTCCGACTCGCTCATCCGCTCGTTGAGCGCAATCACCGCCACGCGCTGGCCGTCGATGGCCACGTCGATCTCTTCCTTGAGACTCATGACGCTCATCGTCGAGCGTCCGTAGAGGCCGCCGAGCGGCTCGTTGTGCAGGTTGACGCCGATCACGTAGTCGCCATCGGCCGGAAAGATGTGCGTCACGACGATGCCGCCGCGGGTGCCCATCGGCGCGCCTTCGAGCTGGCGCATCTGCGACATCGTGCGGCCCACCTTGTAGGTGGCGGCCGCCGGCGTGGCGTCGCGGTCGCCCACGGCGAGCCGGCTGATCTGGCTGGCCGCGCGCATGTAGCCTTCGAGCAGCGTCGGCGACATGCCCTGCACGTCGGCGATGTTGTCGAAGCCGTGGCTCATGGTGTCGGCCGGCAGAAAGGCGGTGACATCGACCTCGATGCCGAGCAGGTCGCGAACCGCGCGCGTGTACTCCGCGCGGTTCAAACGCTGGAACGGACGCCAGCCGGGATTCGGGTTGGTCGCCGCGTGTTCATCCATGCGCGACTCGAGCGCCGCCGTGAGCGCGTCGATGGTGGCCGCATCGGGCCGTTTCGCGCCCGCCGGCGGCATCATGCCGGCGCGCAGCTTGCGGATGATCTTCTCGACCACCGCGGGCTGTTCCTGGGCGCGCATGGCCGTGAAGTTGGCCAGCGACAGCCCGCCGGCCTTGGCGCGTTCGCTATGGCAGGTGGCGCAATACGTCGTGACGAGCTCGGTCTGCCCCGCCGCGGTGAGCGGGACGGCGCCGGGGGTGTGCGACGCTGCCGGGGCGGCGGCCGGGCGCGGACGGCTGGCGGCGGGCCGGGCGGCAGCGGCGGCAGCCGGGGCCGTCGCGGTGGGCTTCGCCGCCTGTTCGGCGCGCACGGCGAGTCCCAGGGCCAGGGCCACGGCGGCGCCGGCGGCTGTTGCTGTCAGTCGTCGTCTCGTCATGCTCGTGGCCTGCCGTTCCGCCGCCGTGCCGCCGCATCCGCGGCGTCTAGCACGACACGCACTTGTGGTTGTTCTTCGAGCCGAGTTTCTCGAGCAGCTTGAGCGCGTCGGGATAGGGCTGCGTGCGCTGCACGGGGCCGTTGGCCATGTCGGCCGTGGTCTGCCCCTCGCGGTTCACGCGCGCCACATCGGCGCCCTTCGACACCAGGTACTCGATCATCGCGACATCGCCGCGCGCCGCCGCCTGGTGCAGGGCGGTGTTGCCTTCGTGGTCGGCGGCGTTGACGTCGGCGCCGAGCTCCTCGACCAGGTACTTCACCGCGGCCATCATGCCGCTCGGCGCATAGCGGTGCGAGTTGGCGGCGAAGCCCTCGCCGTAGCCGACGCCGGCCGCCGCCTGCAGCGCCGTGACGCCGGGGCCGCCCACCGGCAGCGGCGGCGCATTGGAGGTGTCGCCGCCTTCGCGGACGCCGGCGTCGCCGACGCGCGGACGCCCGGCCGGCTTGGTGGTCGGGACGTTGGGATCCGCCCCGGCCGCGACCAGCACCTTCATCGCCTCGATGTCCGAGGCGTAAGCGGCGCGCCAGAACGCGGTGGCGCCGATCTCGTCCACACCCGACAGATCGAAGTTGTAGCCCGAGTACCACACCTTGTATTTGATGCGCGTGTTCGGGTCGGCGCCCTTGTCGAGCAGCGCCTTCATCGTGTCGAGATAGGTGGCCTTCTGCTGCAGGTACGATCGCGGCTGCGGGTACAGCGCCTTGGGCGCCCACTGCACGTTCAGCACCGCGTAGAGGGGGGCCACGCCGTTGTCGCTGACGGTGTTGGGGTTGGCGCCCTTGTCGAGCAGGTGCAGCGCCAGATCGAAGTGGCCGTTGGCGATGGCGAGCACGAGGGGACTGGTCTTGTCGCCGCCACTGACCTGGTTGACGTCGGCGCCGGCCTCGAGCAGGACCTTGACCGCGTCCATCGAGCCCTGGCGCACGGCAAAGAGCAGCGGCGTCATGCCGCCCTGCCAGCCCACAAGCTCGTTGTAGCGGAAATTGCGTTCGACGCCGGCCTTGCCGGTCTGCGGACCACGCCGGCCGCCACCGCC
>JANNIB010000220.1:0-13309 GCA_031404695.1 Acidobacteriota bacterium | reverse complement strand
TGGTGGAAACGCCGAGTCGCGCATGCCCCAGACCAGATGCACGTCGACATCCGCCAGCCGCGTTCGCCGCTGCCACAGCGCATCGAAGAACGGGCGTGAGCCCAGCAGCGACTGCGCCAGGGCGAACAGCACGTGCTCGCGTGAGGCGACGTCGGCGAATACCGCGAGGTACTGCCGGTGAATGGCCGGCGTGAGGCGGCGCTTGTCGCCGTACGCCGACGGCATGATCAGCCGCTGCGAGGCGTTGAGGCGTCGGTACATCCAGCGGCCCAGGGCGCTCCCGGCTAGGCGCGCCTTCCTTTGCATGCCGGGATCGTCGTCGAACGACCACATCCACGAGTTGAGGACGACCAGGTGCGCGATCCGCTCGGGATGATCGAGCGCCCAGTCGAGCGCGATCGGCCCACCGAAGTCGTGCACGACCAGCGTGAGCTTCCCGGCAGGGCAGACGCCATCGATGAACGCCCGGAAGCGGGCGGCGTGATTCTCGGGCCGGTAGCCCGCATCGGCCGGCCGGTCTGAGAAACCGAAGCCGAGGTGATCCACGGCGATGACCCGCGCGCGCGAGCGCAGATCCGCGATGACGTGCCGCCACTCGAAACTCCACGTGGGCGTGCCGTGCACGAGCACGACCGGAGCGCCCTCGCCTTCATCGACGTAGTGCAGGCGCGAGCCTCCGAGGTCGAAAGCGCGGGGCGCCCACGGCCAGGCGGCGCGGTCGAGCCAGGGCGGCGGCGTCATGGCTATAGTCAAGCATTCTTGACTATATATCGTCAAGCACGCTTGACGAGTTTTGCCATCTGGGCCACCATGACCCGGCCGATGCGCACACGACGTCCGACATCCCCGGGCCTGGGCCCCGTGCTCTTCGAGTGTGCCCGGCTGCTCGACGACGTGGCCCAGGCTGAGGTCAATCGCCAGGCCGGCGCCCGCGTGCTCACCCCGGCGCTCGTGCGCCTGCTGCCGCACCTGACCACGGAGGGCATCCGGCCGACCGAGTTGGCGCGGCGCGTGGACGTCAGCAAACAGGCCGTGGGCCAGGCGCTCGCCGATCTCGAGTCGCGGGGGCTGGTCGAGCTGGTGAACGACCCCGGCGACGGGCGCGCACGCCTGGTCCGCCTGACCGCGGCGGGGCTGGCGGCGTTCGACCAAGGGCGGGGCGTGTTGGCGTTCTATGAGCGGGCGCTTGCCGATCGTGTTGGCCAGACGCGTATCGACGCGCTGAACGATGCGCTGGGCCGCATCCACTCGGTGCTCGACGAGTGGACGGCGGCGGGGGCGCCGGTGCATCACGGTGGCGCGCCAGGCGGCGTGACGTCTCCGCGCAGGCCCCACGGGCGGCGCGGTTCCCGATCAGCGGGAGCGAGGTGAGGGAATTACCGGCGGTCCTACCACCGCTGAGACGATCGCGGGTACCACTCGGCCAGCCGGACCTCGATGCGATCACTGGTGAGCGCCGCCGTCAGCTCCTGCAGTCCCCGCGTCGTCGGTGTGGGCCGCGGCCCCTTGGCTACGGCGCGCACCCACTCCTGATCGTAGTGATACGGGTAGACCACCTTCGGGCCGATCGCGCGGATGCACTCGATCGCCGCGGCGGGCTCCATGCGCGCCAGCGGCAGGTTGAGCGGAAAGAACGCGATCGCCACGTTCTTCACCGCGCGCACTTCGGGCACGCACTCGGTCACCCCCACGACATACAGGCGCTGACCGCCGAGCGTGACGACGTAGCCGTTGGCCTCGCCCTTCGGGTGATACGGCTCGCCCGGCGTGAGGTCGTAGGCGCCAATCGCCTCGATGCGTACGCCGGCCACGTTCTTCGTGTCGCCATTGGCCATGACGATGCCGTCAGGCACCTGGGTCTTCCCGTTTGGCGCGATGACCACCGGCGCACCAGGCTTCCTGAGCCGCGCGATGGCCTTCACGTCGAGATGATGGCCGACATCGTCGGTCACCAGGATGAGATCCGCCGGCTTGGCCCGCGACAGGTCGGCCAGGCTCCACGGATCGACCTGAATGACTTTCCCCGCGTGCTCGAGCTGCAGGCTCGAGTGGATGAAGGTCGTGACCGTGATGTCGCCGCCAGCGGCGGGAAACGTGTCCGACAGGCCCAGCACCGGGGCCGACACCACGACCCCCAGCAGCGCCACGCGCAGCAGGCGCGTCATGGCAGCGCGTAGGCGACCAGCTCGCCCGGTCTGGTGGAACTGCTCGATGCCACGACGATGTACTGCTTGCCGCCGAGCATGTAGGTCATGGGCGATCCGGTCTGTGCGCCGGGCATCGGCACCGCGCCGACCTCGATGCCCGTCTGCTTGTCGTATGCCCGCAGCATCGCACCACGCTGGCCGTCGGGCATCATCACCGTGCCGCCTTCACCGGCGATGACGAGCGTCTTGGTGACCAGCGTGCCGATGCCGCCGGAGCTGCCGCCCGCGCCGGCCGGACGTCCGGTGCGGGGTACGGTCACGCCTTTGAGCGCGGGGTGGTTCTTCACTGAATCAGGCGTCTCGCCGTGGGCAATCTGCCAGGCGATTTCGCCCTTGTTCAGGTCGATGGCCGAGATGCGTCCCCACGGCGGTTTCACCAGCGGCAGCCCGCGCACGCTGAAGGTGCCGCCCTCGTCGCTGCCGCCGCCGCTGATGTAGGCCATGTCGGAGCGCTTGGGATCGTTCACCATCGACAGCACGCGCAGCAGCGTGTGCGAATAGACGTAAAGCATGCCGGTGTCGGGATCGAAGGCGCCACCAGGCCAATTCGCGCCGTTCGGGATGAACAGCAGCCCCTCCTTGCCGCCGGCGCCCTTCTCGATCGGCGGCGTGTAGAGGGGGCCAGTCTTGTACTTCGAGACGATCGCCAGGCCCTCGGCCCTGAGCTCGGGCGTGAAGTCGATGACGAAGTCTTCCGAGAAGCCCTGACGCTCGAACGGCGGCGGCTTGCTCGGAAAGGGTTGCGTCGGCGAGTACCATTCCTTCGGCACCGTCCCGCGCTCGACCGGGCGCTCGTCGATGGGCCACACGGGCTCGCCGGTCTTGCGATCGAACACGAACACGAAGCCCTGTTTGGTGGGCTGGGCGATGGCCTTGATGGCGCGTCCGCCGACGGTGATGTCGACGAGAATCGGCGCACACGGGACGTCGTAATCCCAGATCGGATGGTGCACGAACTGGTAGTGCCAGATCCGCTTGCCGGTTTCGAGGTCCACGGCCACGAGGCTCTCGCCGAACAGGTTGTTTCCGGGACGGTGGCCGCCGTAGTAGTCGCCGGTGGGGATCTCGACGGGCAGGTAGGCGATGCCGAGCGTGTCATCGACGGTCAGCTGCGTCCACACGCCGGTGTTGCCCGTGTGCTCCCACGACTTCTCGAGCCAGGTGTCGTTGCCGTACTCCCCCGGCTGCGGGATGGTGTGGAAGATCCACAGCCGCTTGCCGGTGCGGGCGTCGAAGCCGCGAATATAGCCCTTGGCATTCTTGAAGCTGCGCGGGGCGGTGCCCGCGCGGTGCGCGGCACCCACGAGCACGACGTTCCTGGCCACGACCGGGGCGCCGTTCCAGGCCACTTCTCCGTCGACCGGGTCGAGGTCCTGATCGATGTCCTTCTTCAGATCGACGACGCCGTCGACACCGAAGTCGTGGAGCGGCCGCCCGGTCTTGGCGTCGAGTCCCACCAGTTGATAACCCGAGGTCACGTAGAAGATGCGCTGGTCGCCCTTGCCGTCGGTCCAGTAGCCCACGCCGCGGCCCGACATCCGGCGTGACGACAACTGCGCCCGACGGCCTTCCTCGAGCCGGTGCATCCACAGCAGCTCGCCGGTTGCGGCGTTGAGCGCCACCGCATTGCGATGCTCGCCAGCCGTGGCGTAGAGCACGCCGTTCACCATGAGCGGCGTGGTCTGCAGGTTGTAGTCAGGTCGCGCGCCGAGGCTGTCGGTCTTGAACCGCCACGCCACCTGCAGCGTGCGGAAGTTGCCAGCGCTAATCTGCGCGAGGGGCGCGTAGCGCGTCACGCCGAGGTCGCCGCCCCAGGTGGGCCATTCGCCTCCGGTCGTGCCCCGCTGCGCGGCGGCCGAGGCCGCCGCGCTCACGGCCAGCAGCAGACCCAGCCGCAGCCCGCGCGTCATCAGCGCTGCTGCCTCGGCGCGTCGGTGGTGCCGGAACGGCGCTGCGCCTTGCGCGTGGCCAGTTCCTCGCGGTACTGCTCGTCGGTCAGGAACGCGACGTCAGTCCAGCCGTGGCCCATCTCGTCCATCGTGCGGCTGCCCCAGCCGATCCACGCCGTGGGATCGGGATTGTGTTTGTTGCTGGCGGTGTTGTCGTGCCACGACGTGGTGTGCAGGATGGTGCCCGCCGGAAACAGGTGGGGCGTCCTGTACTTGTACGTGATCTGCCAGTTCTGCTCGTAATGCGTGGCGTCGGTCAGCACTTCACGACGGCCATCCGGGTGAATCGCCTCGAGCGTCATGCGGGAGCCGCGGAAGTGCATGTGCGGCTGGAAGCTCACGATGAGCGCGGGTTTGGGCAGCGGCCAGAACCGCTCGTGCCGCGCTACGGTGTTGGGCGGAATGCTGAGGAAGGCGGCTGCGTGCAGCGGATTCTCTTCAACCAGCGCTCCGGTGGGCATCGACGGCTCGTCGATCGTCAGCTTGTGGCCGGCACGCAGCAGCAGGTCTTCGATGCGCTCGCGGTTGAGCACCCAGTCGTTGCCGACGCCGGTGCGGATGCGGTGCGAGGTGACGAGCACCTTCGGCACGACCCCTTTGGGATAGAACTTGATGCCGACCCGCTGGCGGTCGTGCACTACCTCGCCGTAGGGGTGATAGTGCGACTCGAAACGGAAGATCGACCCTTTCTTCAGGATCTTCGCGGTGCCGTCGGGGAAGATGTCGGCATCGTTGCCGGCCCCGTACTCGATGAGATCCATCGATGTGCCGACGTTCGACCCCATGCGCAGCGGCAAGCCGCTGAGGTCGGTGTCTTCGGGCATGTCGACGTAGACGTGCGAGTGGTGCACGGCGCGCGTGGCGTCCGGAATGATCTGCACCCACTTGACGTAGCGGTCTTCGGTCAGCCCCGGATCGACGTCTTCCTCAGGGATGAAGTCGGGACCTTCTGCAGGAATGGTGAAGCCCTTCGCCATGCGCACGATCAGGTCGGGTTCGCCGTAAGTCCATTCGGAACTGGAATTAAAGGTTTTCGCGACTGGGGCATCCGCCGCCCTTCCCTCCGGCGCACCGCCGTCGGCCCAGGCGTTGATGAGCGCGATCTCGGCGTCGCTCAGCGACGGATCTTCGAGGTACTCGCCGATGCTGCGGTCGATGTGCCAGGGCGGCATCTCCCGGCGCGACACTTTCTGCTTGATCGACCGCACCCAGGGGCGGGTGTCCCGGTAGGTCATGAGCGCCATGGGCGCATGCGTGCCTGGCCGATGGCAGGTCTGGCAGGACCGCTGAAAGATGGGCAATACGTCCTTGGTGAAGGACGGCGTCGGCCCGGCAGGCGGCGCCTGCGCATGCGGGGCTGGCTCGGCGAACACCAGCGCAGCGACGACGACCGTACCCACGACGCCGACGATCTTTCCAGCAGGGACCATGACAGCTCCTCCGTTGCCTTCGCGCGAACTTGGGGGTTACTCTAGCACCGCCGCACGGTCACCGAGACGCTCGCGTTCGGCCGGAGGAGACTTCGCGATGAAGGCGTACACGCGCTGGATCATGGCCCTGGCGACGCTGGCCGGCCCGCTGGCCGCCGCGGCCGGGGCGCAGCAGAATCAACCGATTTATCCCGTGTACGACGGATTCCTCAAGAATCCCGACGGCAGCTACACCCTCGCGTTCGGATATTTCAGCCACAATGCCGACCCGGTCACCATCGCTCCGGGCGCGAGCAATAGCTTCGGACCGGTACCTGTCGACCGGATGCAGCCAACCACGTTCCATCCAGGCCACTGGCGCTTCCAGTGCGCGATGGTGGTCGCGCCGGAGTTCGACGGCAGGATGGTGTGGACCCTGGCCTATGCCGGCACCAGCACCGGGACGAGCCAGCGCATGCTCCAGTCGAACTGGAACCTCGTGGAAGGCGCGGCCGACCTGAAGAAGATCGACTACGCCAAGGCGCCCCGCGGCGTGTGCCTGAATCGCGCGCCGGCGGTGCGCGTTCTCGGACTCACGGCCCGGCCGGGCGGGCCGCCGCCAACGCTCACCGTGGCGCTCAACGAAGAGCTGAACCTGTTTGGCAGCGTCCGCGATGAAGGGCTCCCGCGCGGCAAGAGTGTCGCCGCCGGTTGGAAGATGCTGAAGGGGCCCGGTACAGTGACTTTCACGATTCCTGGGGCCGCACGAACAAAAGCGACGTTTTCCGCCGTGGGCGCCTACGAGCTCGAGCTCACGGCGAGCGACTCGGAGTTCACCGAGTCGACGCGTGTGACCGTCACGGTCGCTCCGCCAACGCGGTAAGCCGGAGGCCCCACCGGCGCGCGGCTGCACGGCCCGCTGGGCGAACACGCACCCGACGACGTGGCCGTGAATGCGGCCGCCTTCCGGGCGCAGGCTCGCCGCGCGTCGGGAGTCTTAGACCGCGCCCGGATCGAAGCCCCAGGTGCGCAGGATCGCCGCCTGGTCCACGTCGCTGGTCGCCTTCTTGAAGCGCGCGCCCGAGCGTCCCTTCACGCGCTGTTCGCAGTCGGCCCACGTGCTGTGGCGCATCGGCCTGCCGTCCACGACGCTCAGATACGAGTAGGCGGGGCCCTTGGATCGGCCGCTGCCGCTGCCGCCGCCGGCCGGCTTGCTGCGCGCCGGCACGCTGATGTCGTCGGGGAGGTCGAGAATCGGCACGCCGTAGGCGGCGAGTGGTCCATCGTAGAGGGCCGCGCGCCCCTGCACGGCAAACGCATCCGCGATCTCGTCCACGCGTTCGTTGCCGGGAATGCCGGAGTGCCCGCGCACGTAGTGCCACGCAATCGACCTCGGGCCACGCGCCGCAGTCAGGCTCGAGAGCGCTTCCCACAACTCGCGGTTCATCACTTCGCCGCCGGTGGCCGTCTTCCAGCCGCGACGTTTCCAGTTGTGCACCCAGCTCTCGATCCCCTGAATCACGTAGGTCGAGTCGGTGTAGACGGCCAGCGGGCCATCCAGGTCGGCGATGTGCGTGAGCGCCTCGATGGCGCCCGTGAGCTCCATCTTGTTGTTGGTGGTGAGCGCGGCGCCGCCGCCGAGCTCGGTCACGTGGCCGTCGGGCGTGACGATGACGACGCCCCAGCCACCGGGGCCGGGGTTGCGCTTGGAGGCGCCGTCGGTGAAGACAACGATGGGATGTGCGGTCACGCGGTCTCTGCTGAGTACGCCTAGACGAGCACGTCGCGCGCCGCCAGCACGTGCTGGATGGCCTGCGCCGGCGTGTCGGCCATGGCGGTGAGATGGCCCATCTTGCGACCCGGGCGCGGGTCGGGTTTGCCGTAGAGGTGCAGCTTCACGTCGGGCACGGCGAGCGCGGCGTCCCATTTCGGTTCGCCCTTCGCCCACACGTCGCCGAGCAGGTTGGCCATCGCCGCCGGCCGCAGCAGCGTCGTCGCGCCAAGCGGCAGCCCGCAGATGGCGCGCACCTGCTGTTCGAACTGGCTGGTGATGGAGGCATCGAAGGTGAGATGGCCGGAGTTGTGCGGACGTGGCGCGATCTCGTTCACGAGGATGCGGCCGTCGGTGGAGAGGAAGAACTCGACGCACAGCACGCCGACGTAGGCCAGTTCGTCCATGACGGCGCGCGTCACGTCCACCGCTTCGCTCACCGCCGCGGCGGGCATCCGCGCCGGCGCCACCGAGACGTCGAGGATGTGATGGCGATGCGCGTTCTCGATCGCGCCGTAGTGCGCGAAGGCCCCGTCGAGGCCGCGCGCGGCGACCACCGAGAACTCGAGCGAGAAGTCCACGACCTTCTCGAGAATCGCCGCCTGATGGCCCACCAGCGCCCACACCGCCTCCAGTTCGCTGGTCGAGGTGATGCGGTGCTGGCCCTTGCCGTCGTAACCGAAGCTCGCCGTCTTGAGGATGGCCGGCGGGCCGATGCGGGCGACGGCGGTGGTCAACTCTTCGAGCGAGCCCACCGGCTCGAACGGCGTCACGGGAAAGCCCTTCAGTGCGAGGAAGGCTTTTTCGCGGGCGCGCTGCTGGGTGAGGTGCAGCGCATGGCCGCTCGGCCGCACCGGCACGATCTCGGCGGCGGCATCGGCCGCGGCGGTCGAGACGTTCTCGAACTCGAAGGTGATGACATCGACGCCGCGCGCGAACGCGCGGATGGCATCGAGGTCGTCGTAGTCGGCCTCGATCTCGGCATCGGCCACCTGGCCGGTGGGCGTGTCGACGCCCGGCGACAGCGTGTGGACGCGGTAGCCCATCCGGCGCGCGGCAAGCGCGAACATGCGGCCGAGCTGGCCGCTCCCGAGGACGCCCAGCGTGGCGCCGGGCTGGATGATCCGGTTCACGGCAGCGAGTCTTCGCGCACGGCGGCGGTCTGCGCCGTGCGCAGCGCGTGCAGCTTGGTGCGCAGATCGGGCCGCGAGGTGGCGAGCACCGCCACGGCCAGCAAGCCGGCGTTTCTGGCGCCGGCCTTGCCGATGGCGAGCGTGGCCACGGGCACCCCGGCCGGCATCTGCACGATTGAGAGCAGCGAGTCGAGGCCCTGGAGCGCCGCGCTCTGCACGGGCACGCCGAGCACCGGCAGGATGGTGTGGGCGGCGACCATCCCGGGCAGGTGCGCGGCGCCGCCGGCCCCGGCGATGATCACCTCGAGCCCGCGCGCTTCGGCCCCTTCGGCGAACTCGGCCATCCACTTCGGGGTGCGGTGCGCCGAGACGATGTGCTTCTCGTAAGGCACGCCCAGCTCATCGAGGGCGGCGGCGGCGTGCGCCATCGTGTCCCAGTCGGATTTCGAGCCCATGATGACGGCGACAAGGGGCGATGGCATGGTGGAGGGAAGAGCTTATCAAAACCGGGGCCCGGGACCCGGGGCTCGGGGCTCGGCCCGGATGCCGACACCTGCCCTGGTCCCCTCACTCGTCACCACGTCGCGTGGAAGCCGCCGAACGGACCGCGCCGAGGCGCTACACTGGCCGCATGACGACGTCGATTCGCGCGGTGACGGCCGGTCTCGTCCTGACGCTTGCGGCAGCCACGAGCGCGGCGGCACAGGGGCCGGCCCGGCTCGCGGTGCCGTACACGGAGTTCACGCTGGCCAACGGCCTGCACGTCATCCTGCACCGCGATGCCAGCGTGCCGATTGTCACGCTGAACGTCTGGTATCACGTGGGGTCGGGCAGCGAGCGGCCGGGACGCACGGGCTTCGCGCACCTGTTCGAGCACCTCATGTTCGAGGGCTCGAAGCACGTGCCGGAAGGGTCGTTCGACACCTGGCTCGAAGGCGCCGGCGCCAACAACAACGGCTCGACCACGGTCGACCGCACCAACTACTACATCGACGGCCCGTCGAATGCGCTCGAGCTGATGCTCTTCCTCGAGTCGGATCGGATGGCCTACCTGCTCGACACGATGACTCCGGCACGCGTCGATGGCCAGCGCGACGTGGTCAAGAACGAGCGCCGCCAGAGCATCGAGAACCGGCCTTACGGCATCCCCGAACTGGAACTCGACAGCCTGCTCTTTCCGAAGGGCCACCCCTACAGCTGGTCGACGATCGGATCGATGGAAGACCTCAGCGCCGCCAGCCACGAAGACGTGCAGCAGTTCTTCCGCACCTACTACGCGCCAAACAACGCCAGCCTGGTGATTGGCGGCGACATCGCGATCGAGAAGACGAAAGCGCTGGTCGAGAAGTGGTTCGGTGAGGTGCCGCGAGGCACGCCGGTGCCGCCGGTGGCGCCGCCGGCCGCGATGCTCACCGGCGTGACGAAGAAGACCATGACCGACAAGGTGCAGCTGCCGCGCCTGTATCTGGGGTGGCTGACCCCGGCCACCTACAAGCCCGGAGACGCGGCCCTCGACATCGTGGCGTCGCTGCTCACCGGCGGCAAGAACTCGCGGCTCTACAAGCGCCTGGTCTACGACCTGCAGATCGCGCAGGACGTCAACGCCTACCAGCAGTCGCAGGCACTCGGCAGCGTCTTCATGGTGATGGCGACGGCGCGCCCCGGCAAGAGCCTCGACGAGATCCAGAAGGTGATCGACGAAGAGATCGACCGCCTGGCGGCCACGCCCGCCGAGCCGCGCGAGATCGAACGCGTGCGCAACCAGATCGAAGCCACGTTCCTGCGCCGCGCCGAACGCGTGGGCGGGATGTACGGCAAGGCCGACCAGATGAACGCGTACTACACACTCACCGGCACGCCGGACTTCTTCGAAGAAGACCTGGCGCGCTATCGGTCCCTCGACGCCACCGACCTCTCATCGGCGGTGCGGTCGTTCCTGCCACGCGACCGGCGGGTGGAACTCATCGTGCTTCCCGAGGGGAAGCAGTGATGTCTGACCGCCTCCTCGGGGACTGTCCCTATTCAAGGCCGGGCCTGACTTTTGCGGCTCTGGTCCTGCTGGCGTCGCTGCCACTGGCCGCGCAGCAGCTCCCGGATCGCACCAAGCCGCCCGCTCCCGGGCCAACGCCGACGCTCACGCTGCCGGCGGCGCAGAAGTTCACGCTCGGCAATGGCCTGCGCGTGTGGCTGCTCGAGCAACACGAGGTGCCGCTCGTGCAGGCGAACCTGGTCGTGCTCTCGGGCGCCAGCGCCGACGTGCCGGGGCAGTTCGGCGCCGCGGCGATGACGGCCGCGATGCTCGACGAAGGCGCCGCCGGCAAGGCCGCGCTCGCCCTCGCCGACGAGGTGGAGTTCCTCGGCGCGACACTCTCGACCACGGCGTCCTTCGATGCGTCCACGGTGCGCCTGTCGACACCGGCAGCGAAGCTCGGCGAGGCGCTGGGCCTGATGGCCGCGGTGGCGCTCACGCCCGACTTCCCGGCGCAGGAGCTCGAGCGGCTGCGCACCGAACGCCTCACCGCGCTGCTGCAGGCACGCGACGATCCGGCGGCGCTGGTCGGCCTCGCGTTCCCGCGCCTGCTGTTCGGTCCCGAGCATCGCTACGGCACGAGTGCCGGCGGCACCGAGTCGTCGCTGAAGGCCCTGGGCGTCGCCGAGCTTACGACCTTCCACCGCAGCCACTACCGGCCCGACAACGCCGTGCTGATCGTGGCGGGCGACACCACCACGGCGGCACTTCGCCCGCTGGTCGAGGCGCGCTTCGCCGCGTGGAAGACCGGGGGGCCGGCCGCCGCGCCGTTCCCCGTGCGGGTGTCGCCGCAGCCCGGCAAGCGGCAGATCTTCCTGGTCGACAAGCCGGGCGCCGCGCAGTCGCAGATCCGCATCGGCCTGGTCGGGGTGCCGCGATCGACCGCCGACTACATCGCGCTCGACGTGCTCAACACCATCCTCGGCGGCTCGTTCACCTCGCGGCTCAACACCAATCTGCGCGAGAAGAACGGCTATTCGTACGGCGCCATGTCGCGCTTCGACATGCGGCGCGCGGCCGGACCGTTCTTCGCGACGGCCGGCGTGCAGACCGACAAGACCGCCGATGCGCTCAAGGAGTTCTTCAACGAACTGAACGCCATCCTCGCGCCGGTGCCGGCCGATGAACTGGCGCGCTTCAAGAACTACGCCGCGCTCAGCTTCGCCGGCGAGTTCGAGACCAGCGGCCAGCTTGCCGCCAAACTCGAGGAGCTCGCCGTCTACGGCCTCGCCGACGATGTGTTCTCGAAATACGTGGGCGCCGTGCAGGGCGTGACCAGCGCCGACCTCACGCGCGTCGCGAAGCAGTACTTGCTGCTCGATCGCATGGCGGTCGTCGTCGTGGGCGATCGGGCGTCGATCGAAGCGCCGATTCGCGCCACCGGCATCGGCCCGGTCACAGTAGTGCCGATCGCGGACGTGATGAAGTAGCTCCCACGGCCGCGCCGACTCTCGCAGACTGAAAAACCCGACGGGCCGATGCGTCAGGCCGCGCGCACGCGCTGCGCGAATCTGCGCCGATAGGCCATCGGCGAGGTGCCAACACGCTGTCGGAAGTGATGTCGCAGCGTCTCGGCGGTGACGAATCCAGACAGCTCCGCCACGCGGTCGATTGAGGCGTCGGAGGTCTCGAGCAGGCGCTGCGCCGTCAGCACGCGCTGATGCGTGAGCCACTGGTGCGGCGTGGTGCCGGCCTGCGCCTCGAAGCGTCGCGCCAGCGTGCGCAGTGACATGCGGCCCTTCTTCGCGAGCGTCTCCACCGTGAGGGGCGCGTCGAGCCTGGTGCTCGCCCACTCCATGAGCGGCGCCAGCGACCCGTCCACCGGCGGCATCGCGGTGGCGACAAACTGCGCCTGCCCGCCCTCGCGGTGCGGAGGCACCACCATGCGGCGGGCGACCTCGTTGGCGATGCCTGCGCCGTAATCCTGCCGCACGATGTGCAGCCCGAGGTCGATGCCGGCGGCGCTGCCGGCGGCGGTGAAGATGCGCCCCGATTCCACGTAGAGCACCGACGGGTCGACGTCCACCTTCGGGTAGCGCGCCGCCAGCTTCCCGGCGTGCATCCAGTGGGTGGTGACGCGGCGTCCGTCGAGCAGTCCGGCGGCGGCCAGCACGAAGGCGCCGGAACAGATGGAAAGCAGGCGCGCGCCGCGCTTGTGGGCCGCGCGCACGGCGTCGAGCATCGCCGGCGGCGGCAGCTCGTCGAGGCGTGGCCAGTTCGGGATCACGATGGTGCCGGCCTTCGCCAGCATGAGCACCGAGTGCGACGGCAGCACGCGTACGCCGCCGGTGGCCTCGAGCGGCGGCCGGTCGAAGCTCACCGTGACCATGTCGTACCACGGCACGCCGAGCTCGGGGCGGCGCAGCCCGAACACCTCGGCCACGATGCCGAACTCGAACAGCGCCACGCCGTCGCAGATGAGCACCGCGACGAGGCGATTGGACGGACCGGGCAGGCGCCTGGGTGTCATGGCAGGATCTTAACGCACTCTGGCGTTCCTGCCACTCGACGCCGCGTCCGTCACGCGGCATCATCCTGATTCATGGCAGACCTCCGTTACCCCGTTGGCCCGTTCGCCGCTCCGACGTCCTTCTCCGCCGCCGATCGCGCCGTGGCGTTCACGACCCTGGCTGAACTGCCGGCCCGCATGCGCCTCGCCTGCGCCGGCCTGACCGACGCCCAGCTCGACACGGCGTACCGTCCCGACGGCTGGACCGTGCGGCAGGTCGTGCACCACACCGTCGACAGCCACATCAACGCCTACCTGCGTACCAAGTTCGCCCTGAGCGACGACAACCCGACCATCAGGCC
>JANNIB010000219.1:0-2355 GCA_031404695.1 Acidobacteriota bacterium | reverse complement strand
TGCCGGGCGCGTGGTGCTGACCGATGTCGGCATCGGGCTCGATCGCCAGGTGCTGTGGTTCAACCTGGGGCCCGCGCCGATCGATCCGGGCAAGGCGTTTGTGCGGCAGGACGCGTTCCGGCAGGCCGTGTCGCTCGCGGTCGATCGCACCGGCTTTGCCAACACGGTCTTCCTGGGCGCGGCCGAGCCTTCGTCTGAGCCGGTGGCCTCGAGCAACACGACGTGGTCGGCCGTGGATCTGCCGCGGCCGTCGTACAACCCCGCGCAGGCGGCCACGCTGCTGGACGGGCTCGAGCTGCGGGACCGCGACAACGATGGACAGCGGGAGGACGCCGCCGGGCGTCCCGTGCGGTTTGCGGTGCTGGTGCAGGCCGGCATCACCGCGGCGCAGACGGCGATGAGCTTTGTGCGCGACGGCCTGGCGAATGTCGGCGTCGGCGTGGACATCGTCGCGCTGGACCAGGGCGCGGTGTTCGGGCAGTGGCAGAAGGGGGAGTACGACGCGGTGTTCCACTTCATCCAGGTGACGGACACGGACCCGGGCAGCAACCTGGACTTCTGGCTGTCCCATGGCAGCCAGCACCTGTGGCATCCCGGGCAGGCGTCGCCGGCCACGCCGTGGGAGGCGGAGATCGATCGGCGGATGCGGCTGGTCGCGTCACTGAGCGATCCGGCAGCGCGGGTGCGGGAGTTCGCGGAGGTGCAGCGGCTGATGCTGACGCACAACCCGGCGCTGTGGTTTGCGGCGCAGCGTGTGTTCGTGGCGACGCGCCCTCGGGTGGGCGGGGTGACGCCGCGGCTGACGCGGCCGCAGGTGTTGTGGAAGGCGGATGAGTTGTATGTGAAGGAGTGAGGATGGCGGAAGTCGGGATTCAACGCTGTCATCCGCAGATTCCACGGATGGACGCAGATTCGATGTCCGCTCCCTTCTGGTCCTGGGTCTCAAGTGCGCTGGTCTTCGAGGGCGGCTCGGAAGAGGCGAGTCGCGGTCGGGTCACCCTAACGACGCTCGGCACCATTTGCTGCGAGCGATCCCCGGGGAACCAGGCCCTGGATCTGTCGGATGGACTCGATGGTTGTTATGGATGCTTCCCGGCCATTTCGACCGCTCGCGCGGGCGTTGCGCCTCGTCGAGCCGGGCTGCCTGCCGCCACGGCGACCAGGCGACACATCAGGTCAGCGGCCTGTGAGTCCGTGAGTTCCTGCTCGCCGGCCAACGAGCGCCACGTGCTAAAGGTCAGCGCATGGCCAATCGCGGCGACCACCCGCTGGCGTGTGCGTCCCCGCCCGGGCCTGCCGGTCTTGAGTGTGTCACGAGCCGCGGTGAGATAGTCGCGGTAGCCGCCCAGCATTCGCTTGACGATGGGCATCGTCGCCTCGTCGCGCAGGGTGTTGCTCATCATGCGCTCGGTGCGCCGGTAGTGGGCGTATAGCTCCCCCAACGCGGCCATCAAGCGGACGGCCGGATCGTCGATCGCCACCCAGCGACCGACGTCTGGGAACGGATGGGTCGCCATCCAATACGAGGTGCAGGCGGAAAAGAGGGAGGCCTCGTCTGGGAAGTGGCGATAGACGGTGGAACGGCGCACGCCAGCACGGTGGGCGACCGCGCTGATTGACGTGCGCGCAGGACCAAGCGTGCCATGCAACTCCACGGCGCTCTCGGTAATGCGCCGGCGGGTCCGCTGCTCCGCCTCGGCTCGCCGCTTCAGTCGGTAGGGGCGCTTTTGGTCGGTCATCACTGTCCACTGAATATTGACACCGGCAACCCTCTCCTATAGATTTAACGCAACACTACTGTCCACTCAAAGGAGAAAGATGTGACGACGATGGCAGCGAAGGTCGTCGGACCACGCGACGGCAAGGCGGGGTTCCTGGGGAGCATCGGGGTCCGGTTCATGATTGATGGCGAGGAGGCGCACGGCGGGTTCTCGCTGGTCGAGCACCCGATGTCCCCGCGCGCACTGGCTGCCCCGCTGCATCGACACACGCGCGAGGACGAGTACAGCTACGTCCTGGATGGACGAATCGGCGCGCTTCTGGGTGATGAGGTGGTGGTCGCCAGTCCGGGTGATCTGATATTCAAGCCTCGGAACCAGTGGCACACGTTCTGGAATGCCGGCGATGAACCCGCCCGGATCCTGGAGATCATCTCCCCTGCCGGCTTCGAGCGATTCTTCAGCGAACTCGTCGACCTCGGGGGCGTCACCCGGGCCGAGCCGCAGATACTGGCTGACCTCTGCGCCCGCTACGGGCTCGAGATGGACCCTGGGAGCGTCCCGGGACTCGTTGAGCGCTTCAATCTGCGCTTCCCCGGGGAGCCGATCTAGCGGCACAGGTCGGTCCCCAGCAATC
>JANNIB010000218.1:0-17957 GCA_031404695.1 Acidobacteriota bacterium | reverse complement strand
TGACGGCCGCCGACTGGGCCGTGATGCTCGGCGCCCTGCCCGGCCGTCAGGTCATCGTGAACACCACTGAAGCCAGCGCGCCGTTCCTCGATGTCCTGGCCGCCCGCGGGCGGGTCGTCATCACGGCCACGGAGACCGCGGCCCAGCGTTATGCCACCGTCTTTCCCGATTACTTCGTGAAGGCCCTCGGCGACGCGCAGTCGGACCTCGACAAGAACGGCCGCACCTCGATCTGGGAACTCTTCGCGTCGTCGAGCACGGCCGTCGCCCGCCACTACAGCGAGCGCGCGCAGTTGACGACCGAGCGGGCGAAGCTGAGCGACACCGGCGACAAAGCCGGCGTGCAGGCATCGGTGACGACCGGGCCCATCGGCACCATGGCCCGGTCGTTCTATCTGGATCGCGACGCGGGATCCGAGAGCGCCGATCCGGCTGTCCGCGCCCTCATCGAGCGCCGCCGCGGCCTCGAAACCGAGGCCGAGGCGCACATCCAGAAGAAGCCGGGCGCCGACCCGGCGGCCTGGACGACGGAATTCGAACGGCTGATGATCGAGCTCTCGCGGGTGTCGCGCGAGATCCGGCAGCGATCGTAACCGTCGAGCACGGGCGCTCAGCGCCCGGTCGTCGACTCGTCCCACCACTCCACGCGCTGACGTTCGGGACGGCGGAAGAGGAAGACGAGGATCACGCCCACCCCGAACCCGGCGGCATGCGCCCAGAACGCCACCCCGCCCATGATCCGGCCCTCGCCCTCCGGGCTGAGCGTGGCGACACCGCTCACGAACTGCAGCACGAACCACAGCCCGAGCAGGTAGACGGCCGGGATTTCGACCACCGTGATCGGGAACGGGATGAGGGTCAGCACCCGCGACTTCGGGTAGAGCACGAAATACGCGCCCATCACCCCGGCGATGGCGCCCGAAGCGCCGACCATCGGCACAATCGATCCTGGGACGGCGGCTGTCTGAGCCAGCGCGGCGCCGGCGCCGCACAGCAGGTAGAAGACCAGAAAGCGGCCGTGCCCCATGCGATCTTCGACGTTGTCGCCGAAGATCCACAGGTAGAGCATGTTGCCGGCAAAGTGCATGAGGCCGCCGTGCACGAACATCGAGGTCACGACGTTCAGCCACGAGAACGCCGCCGGCACCAGACCGAAGGCGCGGATGAAGACGTCCATGTCGTCGGCGGAGAGGCCGGCCTGGCGCAGGAAGACGAACGCGTTGGCGGCGATGATCGCCATCGTCACCACCGGCCGCGTGCGTGAGGGGATGACGTCGCGCAGGGGAATCATCGGGTGGCCGCCGACGGGTAGTATTGCGTATGCTGGCGGGCGGGCCCAAATGGCCCGCCCCTCCCCGAGATGCGCTGCCGATTCTGTGACACCGAGATTGCCGCCAAGGCGCTGATCTGCTACCGCTGCGGACGCGCCACCACCGACGCCAGAGTGGCGCCGCCCGCGCGTCCGCGCGGGATTCCCGCCGGCGCCGCCGTGGCCGTCGCGGCGGCCGCCGCCGGTGCCGCCGTGGGCCTGCCCGGGGTCGCCGACGGTGGCGTGCTGTATGCGGGCTGGGCGGGCCTGGCGGCTCTCGCCACCGGGGCCGTGGCGCTCTGGTGGGGCGGGCGCGCCGGTCGGCGATGAGGCCGCCGCCGTCTGGCGCCGCGTGTCGCCACAGGCTATGATCCACGCGCCCATGTCTGAGCCTCGCCTTGAAGTGAACGACGGCCTCGGCCGGCGCGTGATCCCGATCGACAAGCCCACTCTGACGATCGGCCGCCGCACCGAGAGCGACGTCCGGCTGGTGGGCAGTGACGTGTCGCGGGAACACGCCGAAATCGCCCGCGAGGACGATCATCTCGTGCTGCGCGACCGCGGCTCGCGCTACGGCACCTTCGTCAACGGGGCGCCGGTGACCGAACATCGCCTCACCCACGGCGACCGCGTGCAGTTCGGCCGCACCGGCGGCGCCGAGGTGGTGTTCCTGACCGAAGCGTCGCTGTCGACGTCGGGCACCTCGTCGGCCGGCACCGCCGTCGGCGACATCCGCCAGATGGCGACGCTGCTCGAGGGCCTGCGCGCACTCGGGTCGGGGCGCGTGCTCGACGAGGTGCTGGTGCTGGTGCTCGATGCCGCCATCGGGGTCACCGGCGCCGAGCGCGGCTTCATCATGCTCGCGGGCGACGACGGCTCGCTCGATCTGAAGCTGGCCCGCTCGCGTGGCCGCGTCACGCTGCCCGGCAACCGCTTCGACACCAGCCGCAAGATCCCCGAAGACGTCTTCGCCACCGGTGAACTGCGCGTCGTCGCCGACCTGCTCGACGGCGATCTGGCGCAGGACCACCGCGGCACCGTGGCCCTCGGCATCCGTCACGTGTTGTGCACGCCGCTGCGCCTGGTGCGCTACCTCGATCGGCCCGACATGGCGCCGGAAGCGAAGGCCATCGGGGTGCTCTACCTCGACAGCCGCGAGAAGGGGCAGCTGCTGTCGGCGGCCACCAGGAGCGCGCTCGATACGCTCGCCAACGTGGCCGGCGTCGCCATCGAGAACGCCCGGCTCTACCGCGCCACGCTTGAGAAGGCGAAGATCGAACACGAACTGCGCGTCGCCGCCGAAATTCAGCGGTCGCTGCTGCCCGAAGGCCGCCGCGACGGCGACTTCTTCCACGCCATGGGCGCGTCGCTGCCGTCGCGATCGATCGGCGGCGACTTCTTCGAATACATCGACACCGACGACGGCGGCATCGGCGTCGTGGTCGGCGACGTGGCGGGGAAGGGGCCGGCCGCGGCGCTGCTGACCGCCAAGATCCAGGGGCTGTTCTCGGCGCAGGTGGCGAGCAACAGCCCGGCCACCGCGATGCGACTGGTGAACTCGGGCCTGCTCAAGCGCCAGGTGGACGCGCGCTACGCCACGGTGTTCTTCGCGACGCTGTCGCCCGACGGCGCGCTGGTCTACTGCAACGCCGGCCACAACCCGCCGCTGGTCGTGGGGGCCTCGGGCGTCCGCTCGCTGACCGGCAGCGGCATGCCGGTCGGGCTGTTCTCGGGCGCCACCTACTCCGACGAATTCACCCGCCTCGAACCCGGCGACGTGCTGGTCGTCTACAGCGACGGCGTCACCGAAGCGCTCAATCTGGCCAGCGAAGAGTACGGCGACGCCCGTCTGGCCGAGGTCACGCTCGCCCACCTCGCCGCACCGCTCGACGACTTCCTGCAGCGCATCATCACGTCGGTGCAGACCTTTGCCAGCGGCGCTTCGCAGAGCGACGACGTGACGGTGCTGGTGCTCCGCTACCTCGGCCCCCGGGCCGCGCCTGCTGCCGTCGGCTGAGCGCCGTCGTCACCCCTCGCCGCGACGTCGCGGCTCACGACCTCCGTACAGAGCAACGGCCGGCCCGGGGGCCGGCCGTTCGTCGTAGACATCCTGCCGCGGCACGTGCACCGCCCGTCGACAGGCGCCGGGGCCTACTTGCGCAGCACCGTCCTTCGACTGGCTCAGGACCGGATCACTTGCGCAGGACCGACGGCACGTAGTCGCGCGACTGGTAGCCGGTGTAGATCTGGCGCGGCCGCGCGATCTTCTGCTCGTCGTCGAGCAGCATCTCTTCCCACTGCGCCGCCCAGCCCACCGTGCGGGCGATGGCGAACAGCACCGGGAACATCGCCATCTGGAAGCCCATCGCTTCGTAGATGAGGCCCGAATAGAAGTCCACGTTCGGGTAGAGCTTGCGCTTGATGAAGTATTCGTCCTCGAGCGCGATGCGCTCGAGTTCGAGGGCGATGTCGAGCAGCGGGTTCTTGCCCGTCACGTCGAACACGTCGTAGGCGGCCTTCTTGATGATGCGGGCGCGCGGGTCGTACGACTTGTAGACGCGGTGGCCGAAGCCCATCAGGCGGCCGTTGCCGTCCTTGACGCCCTTGATGAAGGCCGGGATGTTCGCGACCGAGCCGATCTCCTTGAGCATCTTCAGCACGGCTTCGTTGGCGCCGCCGTGCAGCGGGCCGTAGAGCGCGGCGGCGGCGCCGGCCATCGCCGAGTACGGATCGACATGCGAACTGCCGATGCCGCGCATGGCGCTGGTCGAGCAGTTCTGCTCGTGGTCGGCGTGCAGGATGAACAGGATGTCGAGCGCGCGTTCGAGCACCGGGTTGGGCGTGTACTAGACCTCGGTCATCTTGAACAGCATGTTCAGGAAGTTGCCGGTGAAGCTGAGGTCGTTGTCGGGATAGACGTAGGGGCGGCCGATGCTGTGACGGAAGGCGTAGGCCGCGATGGTCGGCACCTTGGCGATGAGGCGGATGATCTGCTTGCGGCGCGAATCGGCGTCGAAGATGTCCTTGCCGTCGGGGTAGAAGGTCGACATCGCGCCGACGGTGCTCACGAAGACGCTCATCGGATGGGCGTCGTAGGTGAAGCCCTCCATGAACTTCTTGATGTTCTCGTGGACCATCGTGTGCATCGTGATCTCACGCGTCCACGACGCCATCTGCGGCGTGGTCGGCAGCTCGCCGTGCAGGATGAGGTAGGCCGTCTCGAGATACGAACTCTTCTCCGCCAGCTGCTCGATCGGGTATCCCCGGTACATCAGGATGCCCTTGTCGCCGTCGATGAAGGTGATCTTGCTGCGGCACGACGCCGTGTTCATGAACGCCGGGTCGTAGGTGGTCAGGCCGAAGTCGTCGTCGCCCTGCTTGATCTTGCGCAGGTCCATCGCCTTGATGGTGCCGTCGGTGATCGGCACCTCGTAGTGCTTGCCGGTGCGGTTGTCGGTAATCGTCAGCGTGTCGGCCATAAAAGACTAGCGGCTAGGGGCTAGCGGCTGGCGGCTAGTGGAGCTAACACACCAACGCTAGACGTTCTCAGTGGTCGTCTTCGTCGTCGAGTCGATCCTGCAGCTCGACCTCCGAACCGGGCACCACGTAGCTGCCGTCGGCCCAGCGGGCGAGGTCGTCGAGCTGGCATCGCCGACTGCAGAACGGTCGGAAGCGCCAGTCCACCGGATGGAGGCGGCACGCGGCGCACACCAGCGGTCGATCCATCCGATTCATTGTATGTCAGGCGAGATATTCGAAGATGTCAGGCGACGTAATCGGCGGGGGATCTGGCGGGCGGCTGGAGCATCAGGCCGGCCGAATCTATGCCTTGAATAGATTGATTCGATGCGCCTGCCGCCGGCCCGTCACTGGCCGCTGGCCGCCGACCCGAGATGCCGGACATCCCTGGCGGAGACCAGGAAGATCACGTCTTCCGCGACGTTGGTCGCGTGGTCGCCGATCCGCTCGAGGTGCCTCGAGACCAGGATGAGGTCGAGCGCCGGCTCGATCTTGGCGGTGTCCTGCATCATGTAGGTCAGCAGTTCGCGGAAGATCTGCGATTTCAGGGCATCGAGCGCGTCATCGGCCGCGAGCACCGTCTCGGCCAGGGCCACGTCGCGCCGCACGAAGGCGTCGAGCGCATCGCGGAGCATCTGCTGGGCGATGTCGCCCATGCGCGGGATGTCGATGAGCGGCTTGACCGGGGCGTGGAGCAGGTAGCGCTTGGCCGCTTCCGCGATGTTCACCGCAAGGTCGCCGACGCGCTCGAGATCGGTGTTGATCTTGACGGCGGCGACGATCGCCCGCAAGTCGGCCGCCATCGGCTGGTGCAGCGCCAGCAGCTTGAAGCAGCGGTCGTCGATCTCGATGTGCAGGTCGTTGATCGGCTCGTCGCCGCCGAGCACGCGATCGACCAGCGCGGCATCGCGGGACGCCAGGCCGAACACCGCTTCGCGCACTCGTTCCTCGGCGAAGCCGCCCATCGCGAGCAGGCGCTCCTGGAGCACCCCGAGTTCTTCCTGGAAGTGTCGGACGACGCGTTCCACCGTGTGGTTCTCCCTGGGCTGCTAGCCGCAGCGGCCCGTCACGTAGTCTTCGGTGAGCTTCTCGGCCGGCGCCGTGAAGATACGATCGGTGCGCCCGTATTCGACCAGCCGCCCCAGCCAGAAGAAGGCGGTGTAGTCGGACACGCGCGCCGCCTGCTGCATATTGTGCGTCACGATGACGATGGTATAGGTCTTCTTCAGGTCGTAGACGAGCTCTTCGATACGCTGCGTCGCGATCGGATCCAGGGCCGACGCCGGCTCATCCATCAGCAGGATGTCGGGCCGGATGGCCAGGGCGCGGGCGATGCACAGCCGCTGCTGCTGGCCGCCCGAAAGCGCCAGGGCCGATTCCTGCAGGCGGTCCTTCACCTCGTCCCAGATGGCGGCGGCGCGCAGGCTCTCTTCGACCCGCTCGGCCATCTCGGCCTTGCTGCGGGTCAGGCCGTTGATGCGCAGGCCGTAGGCGACGTTCTCGAAGATTGACTTCGGAAACGGGTTCGATTTCTGGAACACCATGCCGACCTGCCGGCGCAGCGACACGACATCCACGCCCGAGCCGTAGGCGTCGTCGCCGTCGATGGTGACCGAGCCCTCGACCCGGGTGCCGGGGATGATGTCGTTCATCCGGTTGAGCGTGCGCAGGAAAGTGCTCTTGCCGCATCCGGACGGCCCGATGAAGGCCGTGACACGATTGGCGTGGATGGCGATCGAGATGCCGTCGAGGGCGCGCTTCTGCCCGTAGTAGAAGTTCAGGTCCCGCACGTCGATCTTGATCGGCGCCGTCTCGGCCGTCGGCGCGCCGGCACGGACGATGCTCGAGAGGGGGGAGGGCACTGGGCGCACGTCGGTCGTCACGGACGGCCTTTCCGCTGGTAGCGATCGCGCAGCACGATGGCGATGGCGTTCATGGTGAGCAGGAGGACGAGCAGCACGAGGATACCCGCGGCGGCATTCTCCTTGAAGGCGGCCTGGGGACGCGAGACCCAGTTGAAGATCTGGATCGGCAGCACCGTGAAGGCCGACCAGATGCTGTCGGGCGCAAACGGGATGTAGGTCAGGGCGCCGATGGTGATGAGCGGCGCGGTTTCGCCGATGGCGCGCGACAGCGCCAGGATGAGCCCGGTCAGGATGCCCGGCAGCGACATCGGCAGCACCTGATACCAGATGGTCTGCCACTTGGTCGCCCCGAGCGCGTAGGAGCCTTCGCGGATGCTCGACGGCACCGTGCGCAGCGCCTCGCGGGTCGAGAGGATGACCACCGGCAGCGCCAGCAAGGCCAGTGTCGCGGCGCCGGCCAGCACGCTGCGGCCCATGTTCATCGTCCGCACGAACAGGCCCAGACCGAGCAGGCCGTAGATGATCGACGGCACGGCGGCGAGGTTGGCGATGTTGAGCTCGATGAAGCGGGCCAGACGGCTGCGGCCGCCGTACTCCTCGAGATAGGTTGCCGCCGCCACGCCCACCGGCAGCGCCATGGCGGCGGTGAGCGCGATGACGTAGAGGCTGCCGACGATGGCGTGATAGATGCCGGCGCTCTCGGCGCGCCGCGACGGAAAGGTCGTGAGGAAGGTCCAGTCGAGACGGTCGGCGCCGTCGCGCCACACCGTCGCCACCAGCACGCCGAGCGCGGCCAGCGCCACCGCCAGCACCACCAGCGCCGTCGCCTGGAAGACCAGGTCGGCACGCCGGCGGCCGGCGGACGAGGCGTTGGGGCCGAGGCTGACGGCCATCAGTTGTATTCCTCGCGGAAGCGCGCGCGCAGCCAGCTGCTCAACAGGTTGAGGCCGAACGTCATCACGAAGAGCAACATGCCGACGGCGAAGATGGTGCGGTATTCGAGCGTGCCCTGCGGCGTGTCCCCGAGGCTGATCTGCACGATGTAGGCGGTCATGGTCTCTATCGGCACGAACGGACTGGCCGTGAAGCGCGGCTGCTGCCCGGCGGCAATCGCCACGTTCATGGTCTCGCCGACCGCGCGCGAGGCGGCGAGAATGACCGCGGCGACGATGCCCGAGAAGGCCGCCGGCACCACCACCTGCACCGCCGTCTGCATCCGCGTCGCGCCGAGCGCGTAGGCGCCTTCGCGCAGGCCGCGCGGCACCGCCCGCATCGCGTCTTCCGAGAGCGAGCTCACCAGCGGCAGGATCATGAGCCCCATGACGATGCCGGGGCTGAGGGCGTTGAAGCCGCTGAGGCCGGGAATCCACTGCTGCAGGAGCGGCGTGACGAAGGTGAGGGCGAAGTAGCCGTAGACGACCGTCGGCACCCCGGCCAGGATCTCGAGCACCGGCTTGACCACGCGGCGAACACGCTCAGGCGCGTATTCACTGAGGTAGATTGCGCTGAGAAGTCCCGTCGGCACGGCGACCACCAGCGCGATGACCGACACCACCGTGGTGCCGAGCAGCAGCGGCAGCACGCCGAACTGCTTGTTGGCGAACAGCGGCGTCCACTCGGTGCCGGTCAGGAATTCGACGATCGAGACTTCGCCGAAGAAGGCGAACGTCTCGATCGCAAGCACGCCGATGATGCCCGCCGTCGTGCCGACCGATACCAGGGCGCACAGGAACAGCAGGCCTTCGATCGCGCGCTCGCCGCGGCGGGTGGACATGCGCTTACTTGCTTTCGCGGCTGAGCAGCTGCTCGATCGACAGACCGACCTGCGAGCCGCCATGCTCGAACACCGAGCCGGTCGCCCGCGCGGCAAAATGCGCCGCCACGAGCTGATAGCCGCGCTCGCCGAGTGGCACGTAGCCGACTTCTTCAGCCAGGGCGCCGCCCTGTGAGAGGTAGAAGTCGATGAACTGCTTCACCTCGGGGCGCTCGACCGCCGTGGTCGAGACGTAGATGAACACCGGCCGCGACAGCGGCTGGTAGGTGCCGCCCTTGACCGTCTCGACGCTTGGCAGGATCGGCCCGGTGCCGTTGTCGGCCTTGCCGTCGTCGACGCCGACCAGCTTCAGGTTGGCCTTGTTCTCGATGTAGTAGGCATACGGCATGAAGCCGAGGGCGAGCTCGTCGTTGGCGATGCCCTGCACGAGCACGTTGTCGTCTTCGCTCGAGGTGAAGTCGCCGCGACTGGCGCCTTCCTTGCCGTTGATGGCCTGCGTGAAGTAGTCGTAGGTGCCGGAATCGACGCCGGCGCCAAACAGGTGCAGTTCGCGTGCCGGCCAGCCGCCGCGCACCTGCGACCACTGCTTCACCGTGCCCTGCGATTCCGGGGCCCAGATGGTCTTGAGCTCGGCCACCGTGATGGTGTCGATCCAGGTGGCCTTCGGGTTCACCACCACGGCCAGGCCGTCGTAGGCCACCGGGAGCTCGACAAACGAGACGCCGGCCGCCTTGCAGGCCTCGATTTCCTTGGCGGTGATGGGCCGCGACGCGTTGCTGATGTCGGTCTCGGCGCGGCAGAACTTCTGGAACCCGCCGCCAGTCCCCGAGATGCCCACCGTGACCCGCACGCCGGGCGTGGCTTTCTGGAACTCTTCGGCGACGGCTTCGCTGATGGGGAAGACCGTGCTCGACCCGTCGAGAGTCACCGTGCCGGTGCGGCCGCCGCCGGCCGCCGGGCCGGCGCCTGATTGACCGCCGCCGCACGCGCCGGTCAACAGCGCCGCGGTCATCATCCACACTGCCTGGGTCATACGCACTGGTTGCATGGGTTCAGCGTATCCGCCAGCGGTTTCGCGGTAGTTACCGACGTGTAAATTCCGGGTTACGAAACGGTCGCCCGCGCGCGCGCCCGCCGCGCCGGACGCTCCAGCCCGCGGCGCGCCGGCGTGGGGTGATCGACCGGCTCGCCTTCTTCGACGACCCGGGCGTCGAGGTGAATCGGGCGCTCGAGGAGTCGTTCGAGCGGCGCCAGCTGGCGATGCGCCGCCCACAGCTCGAGCTCGGCGTCGCCGCGCGCTTCAATCAGCACGGTCAAGGCGTCGGCGGAGGTGCGGACGGTCAGTGACCGGATCATCGAGTGGCGGCTCCGGTCGAGCGACTCGGCCAGGCGCAGCAGCGCGCCGAGCACCCGCACGCTACGGCGCAGGCTGCGGGGAAGGTCGGCGTAGCCCTCGTGATCGCGGCTGGGTTCGGCGCGGCGGTGATACCGCGCGCTGAGCGCGATGACCTCGATCTCGGTGGGCTCGAAGCCGCGGAGGTCGCCGTTCTTGATGAGGTAGTACGAGTGCCGGTGATGCCGCTCGAAGCTGATGTGCGTGCCGATGTCGTGCAGCAGCGACGCGTAGTCGAGCCATTCACGTTCGCGATCGCCCAGGCCGTGCAGCGAGCGAAGCCCGTCGAAGAGCGACAGCGCCAGGCGCGACACCTGCCGCGCGTGCGGCTCTTCCCAGCCGCAGCGTTCGCCCAGTTCCACCGCCGAGCGCTGGCGGACGTCGGGGATTTCCTCGACCTGGCGGATGTGCTTGCGGTTGCGCTGGATGAAGTCGAGCACCAGGCCCTCGCGCAGCGCCAGATCGCAGAGCGTGATGTCCTTCGCGCCCAGCGTGCGCAGCAGCGTGTCGAGCAGGACGGCGCCGGCGACGACCAGATCGGCGCGTCGCGGATCGAGGGCCGGGATCTGCAGGCGCCGGTCGATGGGCAGGGCGCACACCAGTTTGCGGACCCTGCGGATCGCCTTGGCGCTCACCCGCAGGTTGCGGACCTCTTCCGGCGCCGCGCCCGACTCGTGCGCGGCCGCCACCGAGCCGAGCGAGAGGATGGTGCCGGAGGTGCCGATGACGCGGTCGTAGCCGGCGGCGACGATGTGCGCGAGGTAGCGGTCCACGAGGCCGCCGATGTGCTCGACCATCTTCCGCTCGTCACGCTTGCTGAGCGGGTCTGAGGTGACGAAGCGCTCCGACAGCCGGAGCACCCCGAGCTTGAAACTGCGGGCGAAGCGCACCTGATCCCCGGCGCCGAGTGTGACCTCGACGCTGCCGCCGCCGATGTCGATGACCACGGCCGGTTTCGGGGTATCGACACCGTAGACGGCCGCCAGGTGGATGAGGCGCGCTTCTTCGCTGCCGGTGATGATCCGCGGCCGGATCCCGGTCTGGTTCTCGATGGCGGCCAGCAGGTCGCCGCCGTTTTCGGCTTCGCGGGTGGCGCTGGTGGCGGCGGCGAGAATTTCGTCCACCTGATGCGAGCGCGCCAGCCGCTCGAACTTCGAGAGCGCCTGGAGGGCGGCGCTCATGGCCTCGCGCGTCAGCCGGCGCCCATCGAGGCCGCCGGCTCCCAGCCGCACCATTTCCTTCTCGCGGTCGATGACTTCGAAGGAGAAGTCGGGGCGGACGCGGACCACGATCATGTGGACCGAGTTGGTTCCGATGTCGATCGCGGCAAGGCGCATGGCGGGGTGGCGGCTATAATGGGCGCCTTCCGGCTGCCCGCGAAACGCCGGCGGCGCCCAGTATGGCACGACGTTCACCCATCGACATCCTGCTCACGACGCGCATCACGGCCCTGGCCACGGCGGTGCCCGCGGCGCTGGGCGGCGAACCCTCCGCCGTGCACCAGGCGCGCGTCGCCTCGCGGCGGCTGCGGGAGGTGGTGCCGATTCTCGAAGCCGCGGCGCCATCGGCCGCCCGCGCCAGCACGGCCGTGCGCCGGGTCACGCGCGCGCTCGGCCCGGTGCGCGAACTCGACGTCACCGCCGGGCTCTACGCCGAACTCACCGCGGCGACTCCCGTGCACCCCTTGGCGCACGCCGCGGTCGGCCGGGCACTGGCGCGCGGCCGCGCCGCGGCCATGCGCTCCACCCGCCACACGCTCTCGCCGGTGCGCCTCGCCAAGCTGTGGTCCCGACTCGACACGCTGGCCGAGGAGGCCGACGGTCTGCAGGTGGCGACGGTGGCCGCCACTGTGGAAGCGCGGGTCGCCGGGCGCGGCCGCCGGCTGGCGCGTGCGCTCGAGCAACTCGGCGTGCTCTATGCGGCCGAACGGCTCCACGCCGTGCGGATCGCGGTCAAGCAGCTGCGCTACGCGCTCGAAGTCGCCGGCGACTTGCGTCGCGCGCGCACCGCCACCTCGCTGCGCCAGTTGCGCGCGGTGCAGGAGATGCTCGGCCGGGCCCACGACCTGCACGTGCTCAGCGAGCACCTGCGGCGGGTGGACGCTCAGATCGTGACGCGGTCGCGGCCGGCGTCGCGGGATTTGAAGCGCGTGGCGCGGCGCATCGACGACGAGTGCCGGCAGCTCCACGCCTCGTTCCTCGGCCGGCGCGCCGCCCTGCTGGCCCTGGCGTCGGCGCTGACCGCGACGCCGCAGCCGGCCGCCCGGCGACGGACGGCCGCATGAAGCCGTCGGCCGGTCCGACCTCCCTCGAGCTGTACCTCGTGCGCCACGCGGTCGCGGCCCTGCGTGGGCCCGACTACCCGGACGACGCCGATCGTCCGCTTACGCTGGAAGGCGTCGAGCGCTTCCGCCGCTCCGTGGCCGGCCTGCGTGAGCTCGGCGTGCAACTCGACCTCGCGCTGACGAGTCCATTCGTGCGGGCGCACGAGACCGCCGAGCTGCTGTGCGCCGGCCTGCGGCCCCGGCCGAAGTTGGTCGTCATCGACGCGCTGGCGCCCGGCCGAAAGGCTGCCGAGGTGATTACCGCGGTGGCGCGACACTCGGCCGCCGGCCGCGGCGCGTCTCGCGTCGCCCTGGTGGGTCACGAGCCCGACCTCGGAGAACTCGCGGCCCGCCTCCTCGGCGCCAGGGGCACGCTCGAGTTCAAGAAAGGCGCGGTCTGCCGCATCGACGTCGATCGCGCCATGCCCGCCGGGCCCGGCACGCTGCGCTGGCTGCTGACGCCGCGCGTACTCCGAGGCCTGGCTCCGTGAAGTCGGCGGTGGTCGTCATCAACCCGATCTCAGGCGCGGGGCGCGCCTATCCAGGCGGCGCACAGGAAGTGGACCTCGCGCGCGAGACGCTCGGCCGCGCCGGCTACGAGACGACGGTCGTCGTGACGCTGGGGCCCGGCCACGCCACCGAGACCGCGCGCGACGCCGCCGCGCGCGGCGTCCACCTGGTGGTCTCGTGGGGGGGCGACGGCACCATGAACGAAGTGGCGCGCGCGCTGGCCTTCGGCCCGACGGCGCTGGCGCTCGTGCCGGCCGGATCCGGCAACGGTCTCGGTCGCGACCTCGGCGTGCCGCTCGACCCGGTACGGGCGCTGGCGATTGCCGCCGGCGGGCGGCGGCGGCGCATCGACGTCGGCGAGGTGAGCGGTGAGTACTTCTTCAATGTCGCCGGCGTCGGGCTCGATGCCCGCATCGCCCGCGCCTTCGCCGAGCGCACCGGCCGCCGCGGGCGGCTGCGCTACGCGCGCGTGGGAGTGGAGGCCGTGCTCAGCTACCGGGCGCAGCCCTTCGACGTGACCTGGGACGAGGGCGCCTCGTCGCCACGGGCGCTCTTCGTGGCATTCGCCAACTCGCGGCAGTACGGCAGCCACGGCTGCATTGCGCCAGCGGCGTCGCTCGACGACGGGCGGCTGAATCTGGTCATCATCGAAGAGCAGCCGATTTGGCGCATCGCCTCGCGGCTACCGGCGTTTTTCCTCGGCCGCCTCGGTCCGGGCCCCGGCGTCACGATGAGCACGTTCACGACGGCGGCGATCGACACCGCGCCCGGCACGGATTTGCACCTCGACGGTGAGCCCCGCACCGTCCACGGGCCCCTGACGGTCCGCGTGCATCCCAGGGCTCTCGATATCGTCGTGCCGCCGGCTCGTCCGTAGAGGCTGCGCTCCAGCTTTTTGGACCGCGAACGTTACCGCGAATTTACAGCCGGCCGGGCGGGGGGCAAGGCAGGATCAGAGAGCGAGCCTGCCATGATGACTTACGAACAGACCCTCAAAAAAGACGACCACACGCGCCGCTTCGAGATCCTCGCGGAAGCGCAGGGATGGCGGGTGGTGCAGCGCGCGGATGCGACAGTCGTGCGCGAGGCTCTTTACACCGACTGGCATCGGGTCGAGCGCGCGCGCCGCGCCTTCTCGGTGGAGATGTCCACGCTGCGAGCCGAAGGCTGGCTCGACGCCCGCTGAGCCGCTACTCGACGAAGCGGTAGCCGAGACCGACGACGGTCTCGATCTGGCGGCCGGCGGCGCCGAGCTTGGCCCGCAGACGCCCGACGTGCACGTCCACCGACCTGGTCTCGATGAAGCGGTCGTAGCCCCACACCCGTTCGAGCAGACGATCGCGTGACAACACGCGGTTGCGGTTGTCCACCAGATAGCGAAGCAGCTCGAACTCGCGGCGCGTCAGCTTCACCGGCACGCCGTCCACCTGCACCGACACCGCATCGAAATCGGCCGACAGGTGCGCCCCCTCGTAGGTGGCGGCCTGCGGCGCTTCCGAGGCGCGGCCGCGCCGCAGCGCCGCCCGGACCCGGGCCGCGAGCTCGCGCACACTGAACGGTTTGGTGACGTAGTCGTCGGCGCCGGAATCGAGCCCGGTCACGCGGTCGCCTTCGCTCGTGCGCGCGGTGAGCATGATGATGGGCACGGTCGCCGTGGCCGCGCGCTGGCGCAGGATGCGGCACACCTCGAGGCCGCTCAGCACCGGCAGGTTGAGGTCGAGCACGACCAGGTCGGGCGGCTGCTCGGTCGCGGCCTTGAGCGCGGCGTCGCCGCTGGCCGCCAGCTCGACGTCGATGTCGCCGCCGCGTTCGAGCGTGTGCTTGATGAGCTCGGCGATATCGAGCTCGTCTTCGACGACCAGGACCCGACGTCGGTTGGCCCGCGCCGACGGCACTGGCCGCAGCGGCGTGGCGCGCGGCGCGGCCGGCGCGGACACGACCGCCGTTCCGGGCTGAGCTCGATGGTCGGCGCGGGTGGGCGGCATCACGTGAAGCGTCATGCCTCACCGTATCGCCGCCAGATTTCCGTGTAGTGACGGTGCCGTTAATTCTGGGTTACTGAACGGGTAGAAGTCGTCCCGTCGCGTCCTCTGCATCCGCCAGTGCCGGCCCGTCGGGGTGTCATTTAGGGTGTCGGCCGCCGGAGTGGCACTCTCGGGCCGCGAGTCCGGCGGAGGTTCCCCCAATGCGAGATGATCACGGCGCCAACGATGCCGCGGGCGGCGCCTCGGCCCACGGAGACGCTGCGCTCCATCGGCAAGCGCTACAGGAACACGGTCACACCTTTCAGTACGCGGTCATCAAGGCGATCCAGCGCGCCAACGAACAGCGAGGGATGGGCTGGCAGTTCATCGGCGCCGAGGTGCCGCTGGTCCTCAACGGTGAAGAGGTCCACGCGGACTTCATCCTTCAACAAGGCTGCCGCTACGCACGAGGTTCACGGCCGGACGCGGGCCGACGCCAGCCACAGTTGAAAAGCTGTTCTATCCGGATAGTTCGAGCAGGCCTCACGTTCGACCGCTGAGGATCGCCGAGTCGTCGCACACCTACCAGGTTGGCGTCTCGGTCAAGATGCGCAAGAAATGCGAGGGGTAAGTCTCCGACAAGTCAACGATTGAGGCGACCGCCACGCAGGTCAACAGGGCAGCCGGCGGATTCCTTGAGCTCTGCGCTGAAGACGAGGCACTCACCAGATTCAGCCACGGCGCAACGGCTCAAGTGGTCCCGGTGATCTTCACCACGGCCGAGCTCTACGCGTGTCTCGACGACCTGGAAGTCGGCGACCTGTCGACAGGCAACCTACCAGAGGGCGTCACCTTCGACCGGCGGACGTTCCTCTGGCACCAGCGTGGGTTGAGCAAGTCCATGCGGGCCAAGTTGGCAGGCCGCGAGGTCGCCGAGCACATGCCGTCGTGGGCCGACGACTTCAGGCGCGTTGCCGTTCGCTCGGTTGCGGTGGTCCGCGTCGACGGGATCAGCGACTTTCTCGATCGCGTCCAGCCGTAGTCACTCTGTGTTGAGACGGCGCACGTGCGCGCGGCGATCGGCGGCCCGACATCGTAGACGGCGACCCCGGCTAGCGACCCGCCTGTCGGGGATCGGGAATCAACACGGGATTGTCGCTCAGCAGGCCGTCGTACTCACTGAGCGTGTCACCGATGACAATGCCGTCTTTCGTGATCTCGAACGCGCGCAGGTCCTTGCTATGCTCGCTCCCACGCACTTTCACCACACCCATGATCCGCTGCAGGCGTCCCCGGAGTGCGACGTACCGCTGCATGATGATGGCGTCGGTGAGAAATGCCGTGCCGTGCGGGCTGAAGCGGAGCTCTGTATACCTGTCTTCGACCTCCGCCGTCATCATCATGGTGATGCCCATGCCGGTGAGGACGGTGACCATGCGGTAAAGCGACTCTCGGAACTCCTCGCGAAACGTCGGCGCCAGCGCCAGCTCGAACCCGGAGAGCGAATCGATCACCAGCCGCCGCGCCTTGAGCCGGTGGATGGCGTCAACGACCTCGCTGAGCATCTCATCGATGGACAAGTCCAATGGGCGTGTCTGGAGGATGCCCACGATACCTTCTCGGACGAACCGACCAAACCGCTGCCCACTCGGGCTGTCATGCGAGTACTCGTTGGGCCTCTTCTCGAACACCGCGATGATGCCCGGTTCACCGTGACGTGCACCCTCGCTGATGAATTCGCTGGCGAGCACACTCTTGCCAGAGCCCGACGGCCCTGAGACGAGCACGGAATAGCCGCGCGGAATGCCGCCACCGAGCATGTCGTCCAATCCCGCGATGCCCATCGAGAGCCGTTCGCGGGGCGTGTGCACGTCACCCGTGCCTCGAGGCGGCGACTTTTCCTCCGGCCCGACGATGACCCTGGGGAACACCTGGATGCCGCCCGTCGTGATGCGGAACGTGTGCAGCCCTGGAATGGGCGCTTGGCCACGCATCTTCATGACCTGCATCTTGCGAACCATGGAATTCCTGTCCACGTTCTGCGTGAGCCAGAGCAGTCCGTCGGCCACCGTGAACACCGGGTTCTGTTCCGCCTCCGAGGGTTCATATTCGCCGACAAGAAACGTGGTCGCCTGCCAGCTCGTGAGCCGGACCGCCAACTGCTGCACGAAATGCTGCAAGTCGAGGGCCCCGTCCTGAGCATTCGTTGCGGTCTGGGCCACCGTGCGGAATGAATCGACGATTACCACGCCGGGGCTCGTCGCTTCTACTTCCTGGATGATGCGCGCCAGGAGTTTCTCCAACGTGCCGTCAACCACGTCCTGGCTCAGATTGATGTATCGGATCGACTCGTTCACGCGCGCCAAGTCAAAGAACGTGTACTGCTGTTGATACCGCAGCATCTTGAGCGGCGGTTCGCCAACCACGGTGAAGTACAGCGCCGGGCGTTCAGGGCTGGCCAGGGAGAACATGATCTGCTGCGCGAGCGTGGTCTTCCCGGCGCCCGGGGCCCCGGCAATGAGATTGAAAGAAAACTCCGGCATACCCCCACCCAGGATTTGGTCGAGCCCCGGCACGCCGGTGGGAAGGCGCCGTATCACAACCCGTTCTGTCATGCCTTGTGTCTCCTCGGTTCCGCGTCGGCAAAAGCCTCTGGCCACGCCTCTTGCAGCAGGCGTGAGGTCAGCGGCTGTCCGATGAAGGTAACGAGCAACTCGGTGAGTGTGGCCAGAATGGCTCCCGCCGCCTCCGTGGCAACGGCCGGGGCCTGCTGCTCCAAGCAGAACACGACCTGAGCGAACGGCCCACTCCAGTCCCTCGCCTCGCGCGTGGCAGCCAGCCACGGGTAATTCTGTTGCACAAGGTAGAGGGCCCGCCCCGTCAGTGCGTCGACTGCGACCTTGCCAATGAACGGCGTCGACACCCGAGCGAGATCGTCGTAGACGTGTTGCGCAGCGTCCGCCAGTGCGCGCGTCTCCGCGCCGGCGCCCGCACGCTGCGCGAGTGCCTGGATCGCAATCCGGCGCATCGCCGAGTCGGCAGGCACTGTCACCTCGGATCCAGCCCCACCCCGGTGGTGATCGAATGTGGAGCGGGCCTGTTCACGGGAGACTGCATGCTAGTCCTGCAATGCGATCGTCAGCAGTGAGTCGTGAACTCTGAGCCCATTCTTGTAGTCGATGAATCCCAGTCGCTCGAACTTCTTCATGAAGAAATTCACCCGTGACCTCGTCGTGCCGACCATTTCCGCCAGGGTCTCCTGAGAAATCGCTGGGACGGCTCGCAGCGAGTCCTTCCGTT
>JANNIB010000217.1:0-9120 GCA_031404695.1 Acidobacteriota bacterium | reverse complement strand
CCGCCGGCAAGCCATCCACACCGCAGGAACGCGTCGAACGCGTCGTCGACAAAACGCGGCAGTCCCTCGCCATCGCGGAGCTGCAACGCCTCGGCCCGGAACGTGTGGTAGTGGTCGCGCACGACCTGGTACAAGACCGACGCGGCCGTGTCGCGCGGCGCGTACGTCCCTGAGGGCAGGGCCATAGGCCCGCCAAGGGCGAGTTCCGTGCCGGCCTCCGAGGTGGTCGTTTCCCGCCTCGATCGCGGTGACGGCTGCGACGGTCGTTACGAGGGGGCGTACGTCCGGGCCGATGGGGATCGCAGGAACCGCGAACGGGGAAGGCATTGAGCAGGACATGGCGGTGGCTCGCCGGCCACTTGTCCTGCTGGCGAGAACTTCAACTCAGTCGTGGCGGGCACCGCCGCCAGGTCAACTGTAGCACCGGCCGGAACCGCCGCCAATGGTGCCGGAGCAAAGTGATCTCGTGTCCGGCGCGGCGGCGACGCCGCCGGCAGCGCGGGGCGAGCGGCGGACTATGATGCGCGCATGCCCTGCGCCGGCCGAGGGGCCCCCGTACCCGCGCCTCGTTGCCGGCGCCTCACCGCCGTCGCCATGGCGCTGGCCGTGCTGACCGTCTCCGCGGCGGTGTCGGCGCAGTGGGGACGCCTGCCCGAGGGTCCGTGGGTGCCGCCCCGCTTCCGCCCGGCCGGCTTCCAGGACGGCGCCTTCACGCACTGCAAGCTGATGTACCGCAGCGTGCGCAGCGAAGCCAACGGCATGGGCTGGGCCACCGACTACCCCTACGCCGCCATCAACCTGCTGACCCGCGTCAAGGAGCTCACGAAGACGCGTGTGAGCATGAGCGACGAGGGTGAGCCCAACTACTGGGTCGTGCGCGCCACCGACGAGACGCTCTTCGAGTGCCCGTTCACGATGGCGACCGATGTCGGCACGGCGGCCTTCAACGAGGATGAAGTCGCCGGGCTGCGCGCCTACCTGCTCAAGGGCGGGTTCCTGTGGGTGGACGACTTCTGGGGCACGCGGGCCTGGGAACAGTGGTCGGGCGAGATGCGCAAGGTGCTGCCGGAGTACAGCATCGTGGACGTGCCGGCCGGGCATCCGATCCGCACCTCGATGTTCACGGTGGCGACGCTGCCGCAGGTCACGAGCATCAACATGTGGCGCCGCAACGGCGGCAACACGCAGGAACGCGGGCCCGACAGTCCGGTGGCGAACTTCCGCATGATCGCCGACGCGCACGGTCGCATCATGGTGCTCATGACCCACAACACCGACATCGGCGACTCGTGGGAGCGGGAGGGCGAAGACCACGAGTTCTTCCTGCAGTTTTCGCCTGAAGGCTACGCCGTGGGCATCAACGCCGTGCTCTACAGTCTCACGCATTGACGCCGCCTGAGCGCGGCCTTCGGTGGCTATGGCGTCTCCGGGGCGTGCGGGCGGACCGCATCGCCAGGCACGTGCCCGTGGCTGCGCGCGAACTGCGACACCTGATGCACGAATGCTTCGAGCCGCGTCCGGATGTTCGTGATGCGCTGTCCGTCGAAGTTGATGTCGAGCCAGGGCAGGGTATCGAGATCGCGCCGCAGGCTGGCCGACAGGCCCGCCACCACGATGCCAGGCATGCACGAGAACGGCATGGCGTTGACCACGCCCGACACCCCGTGCCTGCCGTAGTGCACCACTTTGGCCACGGTGAGCAGGGTTTCGGTGCCGATGATGGTGTCGAAGTAGGGACGCGCCAGGTCGAAGAGCGCATGCATCGGCGGGTCGGCCGGATGCCGCAGCAGGTGCGCCACGCGGCGGGTCAGCCGCCGCTCGATCACATGCTGATACGCGCCCAGCGCTTTGGTTCCCAGAAAGCCGGTCCACTGGCCAAAGAGCACGTCACGTTCCAGCTTCGTCTGGTCCGAGAAGTGAAACCACTCGGTGAGCGAGCCGGTCACGACCTCCGCGCCCGAGGCCTCCAGCAGCCGGATCAACTCCTGGTTGCTGTGCGCGTTCAGCATCACGTAGATCTCGCCGACGACGGCGACGACCGGCCGCGGCGTCGACCGATCGACGCGCAACGCCGCAAAGTCGCTGGCGATGGCGTCCATCGCGCCGGGGAGAGCGCGCTGACCTCCGCTCGCCATGGCGTCGTGAATCGTGGCAAGGCCGCGCTTGTACGCGGCATCGGTGTCACCGGGCACGCACTCGTAGGGACGGAATTCGTAGACCAGCTTGAGCAGCAGATCGACGGCGACGGCGCCGGCCCAGAACAGCAGGCGCAAGGCCTTCGGGTGGTCGCCGAAGCCGCGGTACGAGTTCTCGGGCGTCGGCGACAGGATCTCGAGGGCGCCGAAGCCCTCCCGGTCGAGCAGTTGGCGCTGCAGCACCCGGTACTGCCCGAGGCGGCACGGCCCGGGTGACGCCGGCATCAGGAACACCGACGTCTCGGGATCCAACCCGTGGCGGCAGGCACGAATCATGTCACCCGTCGACAGGAAGCACGGCAGGCATTCGCGACCGCGGCACAGGTCGAGTCCGATCGCCAGCGTCTCCGCATCCGGCGGCGGCAGCACGGCGCAGGGAATACCGAAGTATTCGAGCGCACCCGAGAACGCCACGACGTGGTCTGACATGTACGGCACGTAGACCTTCTTCGGTCCAGCGCCGGCGGCCGTGGCCCGGGGGGCGTCTTGTGGAATCGGAGTGGCCATCACGAAGCCCTCCCGAGATTGAGGCTGTCGAAGAACGCCTCGCAGCGCGTGATCATGCCGGCGTCGGCCGTGTGGTCATCGACTTCGAGTTCGAGGAACGGCTTGCCGCCGAGCGTCTCGCGGAAGTAGGTCAGCAGGAAGGCGTCGGGGCCACAGTTGAAGTTGGTCAGGTAGATGGCCTGCAGGTGCGGGTCGTCACGCACCATGGCGGCCGCGCGCAGGATGTCCTGACCGGAACGCCAGAACATGTCGTCGTACCTGCCAGGCACCCCGACGCGGTCGAGCGGCAGGTAATCCATCGGCATCGGCAGCACACCAAGCCGCCTGAGCTTGTACGGCAGATCGAGGTTGGCCCCGGTGTCGTTCGACGTGTAGGGGCGCCCGACGACGACGACGCCTGGCAGCCCTTCCGCCAACGATTCGAGCACCTCGAGCCCCCGCGCCCGGACGGTCTCCTGGAAGCGCTGCAACGCGCGCCACCCGGTCTCGGTCGCGTCGTCGGCCACTCGTGACGAGGCGCCGGTCAGCGCCGCAGCGATCGCCCGCAGTTCGGTCCGACGGCCCGTGGCGTCGTGGAAATGCAGGGCCTTGTTGACGATGCGTGGCACCGGCATGTCAGCGGGAAGATTCTGCATCAGCAGGTGCGGTGTCGCCGGGATCAGCGGGCAATAGTGGTTGTGCGGCTGGCCTTCGGCGGCATTCTCGCGCGTCATCATGCTCGGCAGAAACAGCATGTCCACGTCCTTGCGCACGACGTCGACGAGGTGCCCGAACGCCAGCTTCACCGGGAAGCAGGATTCCGCCACTGCCCTTTCGTGCGTGTGTCTCACGATATCGGGGTTGGTGGGTGCGGACAGCACGACGTCGCACCCGAGGTGGTCGAGGAACGCCCGCCAGAACGGGAAGAGGTCGTAGAAACTCAGGTTGCGGAGCATGCCGACCCGAAGGCGGGACGTGCTGCCTTCGCCGCGCGGCCCCGGGTCGGTCCAGCCATCGAGCAGCGCCGTCTGCCGCTCGGCGAACAGATCCGGAATCGTGCGCCAGGCGGTGCTCACGCCGCGGCCCGCTTCTTCGAACTTGTCGCAGCGGGCGCCGAAGAACACCGGCGCCTCGCCTTCGATGACGATCTTCCGCACCTCGCACAGATTGGGACATGCGCGGCACTCGAAGACCTCGCTCTCGTAGTGCCGATCGGCCAGGTCGAAGCCGCGGAAGCGCGTGATCTCGCACTCGCCCCGGGCCGCCTGACGCGCCATCTCCTCGCGGGCCAGAATGGCCACGCCGATGGCGCCGGTGACGTCGTGATTCCGCGGCACCGTGATCGGGCGGCGGGTGATCTCGCGCAACGCCGCCACGACGGAGCTATTGGCCGCTACTCCGCCCTGGAAGAAGATGTGATGGCCGAGGGGCCGGCTGTTCACCACACGATTGAGGTAGTTCTCGGCGATGGAATAGGCGAGCCCCGCGGTGAGGTCCGGCACCTTCGCGCCGCGCTGCTGGTGGTGCACGATGTCGGATTCCATGAAGACGGTGCAGCGCTCACCCAGAGCGGCCGGGCACGGCGACGCAAACGCCAGTTCGCTGAACTCCCGTTCGACCTTGATCTTGAGGCGGTCGGCCTGCTCCTGCAGGAACGAGCCGGTGCCGGCGGCGCAGGCGTTGTTCATGGTGAAGTCGGTGACCGCGCCGTTCAGCAGACGGATGAACTTGCTGTCCTGGCCGCCGATTTCGATCACCGTGTCGACCTCGGGATCGATGGCCACGGCCGCGCGGGCCTGTGCCGTGATCTCGTTGCGCACCACGTCGGCGCCGATGAAATCGCCGGTGAGGTGCCGGCCCGACCCGGTGGTGCCGGCGCCGCGCACCGTCACGCGATCGGCCACGTCGAGCACCATCTGCAGGCCGTCGCGGACAGCCTCGAGGGGACGGCCGGCGGTGGGCAGATAGCGCCGCGCGAGCACGCGGTTCTGCTCGTCGATGAGCACGATGTTCGTGCTTACGGAGCCGACGTCCACGCCGAGCCACGCGTCGACCCGGGCGCCCTCGGGCAGCACACCGAGCAGCGGCTGGCCCTCCTCCGCGTCCACCGGGCGGACCAGCATGGGCAGGCTCTTGCGGTCCGGAGCGGCCGCCTGCACGACGTCGGCGAGCGTGTCGAACCCGACAAACGTCGCCGTGTGCCGGCCGGTCGCGATCTCGTCCATGGCGACGTAGGCCGTGCCGAGCGCGGCCATGATCGTGTGATGCTCGGGGACGACGATCGAGCCCGGCGCCAGGTTCAACACCGTCTCGAACGCGCGGGTCACCGCACCGTTGAACGCCACGCCGCCCTGGAACAGGATGGGCGGCGTGAACAGCTTCCCCTTGCCGATGACCGTGGTGAAGTTGCGCGCCATGGCCAGGCACACGCCCATCAGGATGTCCGACATGGGCGTGCCGATCTGCTGCAGGTGGATCATGTCGCTCTTGGCGAAGACCGTGCAGCGGCCGGCGATGCGGGCGGGGCTCTGGCTTTCGAGGGCGATGCGCGCGAATTCGGTATCGATGGCAATGCCGAGCCGCTCGGCCTGCTGATCGAGAAATGCGCCGGTACCCGCGGCGCAGAGCGCATTCATCGAGAAGTCCTCGAGGAGCATCTGGTGGCTGCCCTCGTCCCAGCGCACCGACAGCAGCTTCGAGTCCTGGCCGCCGATCTCGATGATCGTGCGGGCCTCTGGATGGAACTCGCCAACCGCACGGGTCTGCGCGACGAGCTCGTTGACGTGCACGCCACCGACGAGATCCGAGATCGGGCCCCCGCCCGACCCCGAGAGCCCGACCGCGCCGATGCGCGAGATGTCCACCGTGCGGCCGATGTCGCGCAGGGTCTCGAGCAGCACGCTGCGGGGCCGCCCACGCGACCGGACGTAGCGCCAGGCGAGCAGATGGCTGGCCGGGTCGAGCACGACCACCTTGACCGTGGTGGAGCCGACATCGACGCCGAGAAAGACATCACTCACGTGCACGGGCCGCCTGCCTTTCGATGTGGGTCCTGGACTGTCCGAGCGTCGCCTCCAGCCACTTGCGGATGCGTCGCCCGGCGGTGAAGCGCTTGAGGGCATGGAACCCGCCGCGTAGCGAGTCGATGCGCGAGCGATTCAACTGCAGCAGGTGGAACGCCGGCGGCGTCTGGGGGCTCGTGATCGCTGAAGCGACCGTGAGCGCGACCGAGGCCTCGAAGTAGTGGGTGGCATAGAGCTGGCGCGACACCGCGAAGATGGTCGGCGCCGGGCCGGTGCCGGGCTCGTAGATCGTGACCTGCGTGATGGTGATCGTGGGCTTGAAACCGAAGTCTTCCTTCGCCCAGTAGACGACGTGCTTCAGGTGCGGCAGCGGCGCCGGCAAGAGGTCGCCCAGGTGACCGAGCAGTTCCGGCGCCGTGTCCCTCAGGTAGGGCGACTCCCGCACCAGGGCCCGCGTCTCGTCGGCCAGCTTCACGAGCGCCGGCTTGTCGACGTATTCGGCCAGGGCGCCCTGCCCATCCCGCCCATACGCGATCACGTAGTCCACGAGCACCTGCCGGAAGAGCGCGGTCGCGTCCTCCCGCCAATTGGGGGCGGTCCACCGCACCTCCGTGCGAAAGCGCTCGATCATCGCCGCCGACAGCTTCAGGCCGCAGCTGCCGGTGCGACAGTGGCGCAGCGCCTCGAGGTCATCCTCCTCGAGCGTCAGCGCCTTCACGTCGGCCAGGGTCGGGGGATCGCTGAACCGTCCGACCTGCAACACGGCGTCGTTGCGCGCGTAGTTCTCGATGTCGAGCAGCGCGCGGACCAGCGCAGCGCCCGGCGCGTTGACGCGAACGATGCCGAAGGCCGCGACCTCCCGCGCATCGGTGGCCCCCGGCAACGTCGCGACGACCTCGCCCTGCCCCAACGCGGCGAAATCGGCGGGTGACAGCTGCATCTGCCGTTGCAGGAACGCGTGGAGTACGCCTGGCAACTCCTGTGCGCCGGCCGCTGGCGTGACGAGCAGGCACAGCCCGAGCGCGGCCATTACCCTCAGGAACGCAGTCGTGCGTGTTGTCATGCCACACCGGCTGCAACAGCCCGGCGCCTCCTTGACGAGGGGCGGTGCGATTAGCGTACCACCCAACATGGTCCAGTTCTCGGGCGAGACGTCATCGGTGAGGGCGAAGCCAGCGCTGCGACCGGAGATACCCGAGGTTGGCGATGGGGAATCCTGAGCTGGTTGCCCTGGGCCTCGGCTACGCGCCGGCGGGCGCGAAGGTCCTGCCGCGCGGGGTCTTTGCGCAGGTACGGGCTTTGCGCGCCCGGAAACCGAGTGGACATCCACTCGAGGAGCGCAACATGACAAGCCGACCTTCGGTCGTCGGTCTCCCTGCTTTCCTGCGGGCCACCGGGCTCGCTCTGCTGTCGGCGTCGATGGTGGCGCCGCCGGCTGCCGCGGATGCTCAGTCGCCGCGTCGCGCGATCGCCGTCGAGGGCGGCGTCCGCATCGTCACCCGACTCAATACGCCCCGCCGCTTCCACGGTGCCGTGACCAGCCTCGAGGCGGTGCGGGCGATGATGGCCCGGCCGGGCATGCCGGCCGACATCGAGGCGGTCTTCCAGGCCGCCGGCCTGGCGCACCTGGCGCGGGAAGCGGTCCGCTCTCTCACCGACACCGCCGGGCTGCGCAGCGTGACGGTGGCCGTCGGCACGCGGATGGAGTGGATGGCGCGCCTGGGACCTCACCCACACCGACACCGCCGCAGCCTCGTGGCTGCTGCACGCCGGCCGCGAGGTGACGCGCACGGCGAGCGGCAACACCCGGCTGCTCGTCGTCGCCGAGGGTCGGCTGTTCCTGGACGCGATCGACGAGATCGAGAACAACTACGTGGTGTGGGCGGGCTTGCGGGTCGTGTTCCGCTGAGTCCGTGCCACGGGGGGCAGCTGTGATGGCCGACGCGCGAAGCCGACGCGCGCCGGCCGTCGTCCGTCACGGCAGCCCGCGCGCCTTCGTGGCCCGTTCACGTGCCGGAGGCAGCCCGGGCCGCCAGAGTCGTGCGCGCACGAACGAAGGCGTCGGCGGCAGCGGTTCGCAGCGAATGCCGCCCGCCCTCGACCACAAGGCGCCCGGCGACGATGACGGTGTCCACGAGGCGCTGCCGTCCGCTGGCGAAGACGTGCGCGTCGAGCGCATCGGCGGCGTCGAGGCCGGCAATCGCCGGATGGCGCCCGTCGAGCGCCACCAGATCCGCGCGTTGGCCCACCGCCAGGCCGCGTGCCGCCAGACCCGACGCCACCGCGCCGCCGCGCACCGCCCCGAGCGTCAGAGCCGTCGCCACGTGCCGGTGCGCTGCCGAGCCCGCCACGTTGCGACGACGCGTCACCAGGCGCTGCGAGTACTCGAGCATCCGCAGTTCCTCGGCCGCGTCCACCGTGATGTGGCTGTCGGAGCCGACGCCCCACTGCCCGCTGGCGTCGGTCCAGCGCGTGAACGCGAAGACGCCGTCGCCGAGGTTCGCTTCGGTGGTCGGGCAGAGTCCCGCGATCGCGCCGGCCTCGGCAGCCCGCCGCGCTTCCTCGTCGGTCATGTGTGTGGCGTGCACGAGGCACCACCGGCCATCGACGGGCGCGTGGTCGAGCAGCCACGCCACCGGTCGTTGACCGCTCCAGGCCTCGCACTCCTCCACCTCGCGCACCTGTTCGGCGACGTGCACATGGATCGGCGCGGTCGGGTCGATGCCGGCCAGTCCATCGAGCGCGTCACGCATCGCCTCCGGCGTCACGGCGCGCAGCGAATGCAGCGCCAGGCCGACGCGGGCGCCTTCCCCCGCGGTGCCGCGAAGCGCGCGGACCAGATCGAGGAGCGCGTCGGTGGGGCTGACGAATCGCCGCTGTCCGTCCGTTGGCGGTGCACCGCCAAACCCGCTCTGTTGGTATAGCACTGGCAGCAGCGTCAGGCCGATGCCGGCTCGCGCGGCCGCCCGCGCCACGCACGCCGCCAGGGTCGACGGGTCGGCGTAGGCGCGGCCGTCGCGATCGTTGTGCAGGTAGTGGAACTCACACACCGAGGTGTAGCCGGTCTCCAGCATCTCGATGAAGAGATGGGTCGCGATCGCCTCGAGCGTTTCAGGCGTGACCGCATTGGCCACTTGGTACATGCGCTCGCGCCAGCTCCAGAAGCTGTCGTCGTGGGCGGTGCGATACTCGGCGAGGCCGGCAAAGGCGCGCTGGAAGGCGTGCGAATGCAGGTTCGGCATGCCCGGCAGCACCGGCCCGGGGGCGCGCGGTGCTTCAGAAGTCTGGTTCCAGTCGGAATGGGGTCTGACCCCGACGATGCAGCCGGCCCCGTCCCACTCGATGAGGACGTCGCGCGCCCACCCCTCGGGCAGCAGCGCGTCGGCGGCGTGAAGGCGGCCCGCGATCATGTCAGC
>JANNIB010000216.1:0-2269 GCA_031404695.1 Acidobacteriota bacterium | reverse complement strand
CGTCACGAGGAGCACCATCGTCTGGCCGCCGATGACCACCCACCCGATCGCGTGATTGGTGGCCGAGCCGACGCCCTGCGACACCACCAGCGGCACCATGCCGGCGACAAACGCCAGCGTGGTCATCAGGATCGGCCGCAGCCGGTCGCGACTGGCCTGAATCACCGCGTCGTGGGTGTTCATGCCGCTGTCGCGCAGCTGGTTGGCGTGATCGATCTGCAGGATCGAGTTCTTCTTCACGACGCCGAACAGCACCAGCAGGCCCAGCCCCGAAAAGATGTTGAGCGACTGCTGGAAGATGATGAGCGACAGCAGCGCGAACGGCAGCGTCAGCGGCAGCGACAGCAGGATGGTGACCGGATGCAGCCACGACTCGAACTGCGCCGCCAGAATCAGATACATGAACACGAACGACAGGCCGATCGCCGTGAGAAACGCGGTGGCCGTCCGGTTCAGCTCGCGCGAGCGGCCGGCGAAGTCGGCCCGGTATTCGGGGCCGAACTGCAAGGACGCGGCGGCCGCCGCGATCTGATCCTGCGCCGTGCCCTGCGAGGTGCCGGGCAGCAGATTGGCGGTCAGCGTGACCTGACGCTGGCGTCCCATGCGGTTGATGGTGGCCGGCGCGTCGCCGCGGGCGAAGGTCGCGATGTTGTCGAGCGACACGATGCCGAGCCGTGATGAGGGCACCGGCAGCGCCGCCAGGGCCGCCTGGGTGTTGCGGTTCGACTCCTGCGCCCGCAGATGCACTTCGTACTGCTCGCCGGCTTCGTTGTAGGTCGTCACCTGATCGCCGGCCACGAGCAGCCGCAGCGCCTCGGCAGCATCGGACACCTGCACGCCGAGATCCGAGGCCTTGGGACGATCGAGATAGACCGACATCTCGGGCTTGCCGGCATTGAGGGTGGTATCGACATCGACCAGTCCGGGAATCGCCAGGGCCTTCTCGCGCAGCGCCTCACTGAACGCCTCGAGCGTCTTCAGATCGGGGCCCTGCACCATGAACTGGATGCCGCCCCCGCCGCCGCCGGGGCCTCCGCCGCTTTGCACGGCAGTGCGGATGCCGGCGTCACGGAAGGCCGGCAGAATCGTGTCGCGCACTTCACCCATGATCGCGAACTGGTCGCGGTCGCGGGCCTCGATGGGATGGAGGCGCACCAGCATCGACGCCGTGTTCTGCGTACCGGCGGTGTCGCCGGCCACCGTGATGAGGGTGAAGTCGACCTCGGGAATGCGGCGGATGGCCGCACCCAGCCGATTGGCCAGCACGTCCATCGCGGCGAGGCTGGTGCCTTCGGGCGCCCGCAGCGTGACGTCGAACTGCGACTGATCGTCTTCGGGCGTGAAGTTCACGGCCGTGACCTGGAAGAGCGGAATGCTCGAGAGCAGCACCAGCACCGTGCCCACGGCCACCAGGCCGCGATGCGACATCGCCCACTCGAGCAGGCGGGTATAGCCGCGGTCGAGCGGATCGAACAGGCGGTTGTGTTTCGAGTCGCGGCGGTGGTCCTTGGGGGCAGGCTTCAGCCAGTAGGCCGACATCATCGGGGTGAGCGTGAAGCTGACAAAGAGCGACACCAGCACCGCAAACGCCATGGTGAGGCCGAAGCTTTGCATGAAGCGGCCCACCATCCCGCTCATGAAACCGACCGGCGCGAAGATCGCCACCAGCGAGAAGGTGGTCGCCATCACGGCGAGGCCGATTTCCCTGGTCGCCTCGACCGCCGCTTCCATCGGCGCCATCCCCTTTTCCTCGATGAAGCGGAAGATGTTCTCCAGCACCACGATGGCGTCGTCGATGACGATGCCGACCGAGAGCGTCAGCGCCAGCATCGTCAGCATGTTGAGCGTGAAACCCATGTACCAGACCAGCGCGAAGGTGGCGACGATCGAGGTCGGGATGGCGATGGCGGCAATCACGGTCGAGCGCCAGTTGCCGAGGAACAGGAAGACCACGATGGCGGCCAGCACCGAGCCCACGATGAGATGCTCCTGCACGCTGGCAATCGATGCCTCGATGAACTGCGCTTCGTCGCGCACGATGCGCAGCGAATAACCGGCCGGCAGCGTCGGCTGGAGGTCGGCCAGGCGCTGCTTGATGTTGTCGGCCACCTCCACGGTGTTGGTGCCCGACTGCTTGCGGATCTGCAGCAGCACGGTGGCCACGCCGTTCACGCTGGCCTGAGTGGCGGGCTCGGCCATCCCGTCTTCGACGCGCGCCACGTCGCGCAGGCGCACGGGATGTCCCGCCACCTCACGCAGCACGACGTCG
>JANNIB010000215.1:0-5611 GCA_031404695.1 Acidobacteriota bacterium | reverse complement strand
ACTTCGGCACGTGGAAGTTCGTCACCAGCCCGCTGACGAGGCGGAACCGGTAGCCGGGCGAGATGAAGAGCGCCGTCTCGCCGCAGGCGGCCGGCACGCGCCCCTCTGCGGTAAGCGTCAGCGACTCCAGCGTGCGGGTGGTCGTCGTGCCCACGGCGATGATGCGGCGCCCGTCGGCCAGCGCGCGCGTCAGCGCGGCGGCGGCCTCGGCCCCCACCTCGAACCACTCGTGCCCCATCCGGTGGTCGGCGACCAGTTCCACGCGCACCGGCTGGAACGTCCCGTAGCCGACGTGCAGGGTGAGCGTCGTCCGCTCGATGCCGGCGGCGTCGAGGGCCTCGAAGACGTCCGGCGTGAAGTGCAGGCCGGCCGTGGGCGCGGCGACCGAGCCCTCCTGGCGCGCGTAGATCGTCTGATAACGCTCGCGATCGCTCTCGGCGTCTGGCCGCTTGATGTACGGCGGCAGCGGCAGGTGTCCGAGCCGGGCGATCGCCGCCATCACGGGTGTGCCGTCGGGCGTCGTGAGGCGGACGATGCGGCCGTGTTCCGCGCGTTCGAGCACCTCGCCGTCGAGTCGTCCGCCGGGGCCCTCGAAGACCAGCCGGGTGCCGACGCCGATCCGCGCGCCCGGGCTCACGAGCGCGCGCCAGCGCTCCTCCCCCGCCGGGCCGGCCTCGGGGCCGAGGCGCGCGACCAGCAGGCATTCGACAGCGCCTCTGCCGGGCTCGCGGTAACCGAGCAGGCGCGCCGGGAAGACCCGGGTGTCGTTGAGCACCAGCAGGTCGCCGCGCCGAAGCAGCGCCGGAAGCTCGCTGAAGAGTCCGTGCGCGACGGCGCCGGACGCGCGGTCGAGCCGCATCAATCGCGACGCGCCGCGTAGCTCGGGCGGCGCCTGCGCGATGAGCTCGGATGGCAGGTCGAAATCGAAGTCGGAAACGCGAAGAGACAGGGAGGCGGACATCTTGTGATCTTGCGATGTGCTGATCTGATGATCGGAGGGCTTGCAAGTGCTGATCCGGAGGTCTATCGATAGATCGATCTGATCAGGCGATCGACAGATGCAAGCCCTCCGATCATCCGATCACCCGATCACAAGATCAACAGGTCGTCGGATGTGAGTACAAAAAAAGGCCCGGGCGCTCCTGGAAAGCGCCCGGGCCATCACGGACGACGCTGGAGTCTCAGTGGACGCTGTTGGTGCGGGAGGTGCGGATGTCGGTCCAGTCGGTGGCGACGATGGCCCACAGGACCTGATCGTGGAATTCGCCGTCGCTGGTGCGGGCGCGGCGCAGCAGGCCCTCCTGCGTGGCGCCCAGCTTGCGCAGGGCCCCGTTGGCGCGCCCGTTGCGCACGTCGATGCGGAACTCAACGCGGTGCACGCCCATCTCGCCGAACAGGCAGGCAAGCACCAGCCGGGCCGCGGTCTGGAAGAGCGGCGTGCCGCGGAACTCTTCGGCCGTTACGGCCAGGCCTTCGACCATCGTGCACCCGTGATCGACCGCACGGACTCCGATGACGCCGACGGCTACGCCGGCCTCGGCCGGAACCATGGCCCAGCAGGCCATCGTGCCGGCGCGGCGCGCCGCCTGGAGTTTCTCGACCAGCGACTCGATGCCAGCCACACTGGCCGGCGGAGGTTCGGCCACGATTTGGCCCAGGGCGTCTTCGGGTAGTGCGGTCAGGAGCGCCACGGCGTCGGACGCCACCGCTTCACGCAGCGTCAGCGTGGTGCTGGTCAGCGTGGGCAGCGCTTCGCGCCAGTGGGTGCGAACAGGATGGCCGGCCGCCGTTCCCGGAGGGGTGGCCAGCGTCGAAAGCGTCTGTGCGGTGGTCTGTACCTTGGCCATGTGTCACCTTGCCGTTGGTTCGGACCACGCTGGCCCCAGACCGGTCAAGGTCTGGAGCCCCGTGGGTGCCGGCCGAACGCTGCCGCGCTGGGGGAGCGAGAGGTCGTGCCGGGCCTGCCGCCCGAACACAGGATGACTTAGCAAGGCGGAGGCCAGCGTGATCCTGGTTGCACCGCGAGCACGTAACTCCCTGCCTCCAATGGTGTTACGTGCCGGATGGGCCGGATCTCAATCCTGGGGGGGCCGTGTGCCATCCTGGCACAGGGAACGGTGCAGCTATGCGCAACGCCTCCCTCAACTCACGGCAATGGCGGAAGTTACGGCCGTGGGCCAAATCGGCACAGCCCGCCGCTGGCGGGCGATCGCCTGGTGACGGGAACTGGCAAGTCATTCATGGACAATGACTTGCGGTCACGCGCGGGGAACGAATCTGGCGCCGGTGTGTGCCCTATCGAGACACCGGGCCCGATGTGCCCGGGCTCAGAACGCCCAGCGGATCAGCACGGCGCCCACGGTGAAGCCTGCACCAACCGACGCCACCAGCACCAGGTCACCCTTCTTCAGCCGGCCCTGGAGCACCGCATCGTTCATCGCCAGCGGGATGGTGCCGGCGGTGGTGTTGCCGAAGCGCTCGATGTTGATGATGACCTTCGACTTGTCGAGCCCGACGCGCTCGGCCACGGCTTCGATGATGCGGCGATTCGCCTGGTGCGACACGAAGAGGTCGATGTCACTGGCGGTGACGTTGTTGCGCGCCATCAGGCGGTCGCACAGCTCGCCGGTGCGGCGCACGGCGAACTTGAACACGGTGGAGCCGTCCTGCTTGACGTAGTGCATCCCCTGGTCGACGGTCTCGTGCGAGGCCGGCTTGAGGCTGCCGCCGGCCGGCATGCACAACGCCGCTCCGCCGCTGCCGTCGATCTCGTGCGCGAAGTCGATGATGCCCAGTTCCGGCGACGACGACGGCCCCAGCACCACGGCGCCGGCCCCATCACCGAACAGCACGCAGGTCGTGCGGTCGGTGTAGTCGATGATGCTCGACATCACGTCGGCGCCGACGATGAGCGCGTACTTCGACGAGCCGGCGGCGATGAGCTGACTGCCGACGGTGAGCGCGTAGGCGAAGGCTGAACACGCCGCGCTCACATCGAAGCCCCAGGCGTGCTTTGCGCCCAGCTTGTGCTGAAGCAGGCAGGCGGTGCTCGGAAAGAGCATGTCGGGTGTGACGGTGCCGACGATGATGAGGTCGATGTCGTCGGGGGTCAGCCCGGCCCGGCGGATGGCCTCGGTCGCAGCTTCCTTCGCCAAGTCGGAGGTGGCAACGCCCGGGTCGACGATGTGGCGCTCACGGATGCCGGTGCGTTGCAGGATCCACTCGTCGCTGGTCTCGACCAGCTTCTCGAGGTCGGCGTTGGTGAGCACGCGCGGCGGCACGTAGGTAGCCAGGCTCTTGATTTCGGCGCGTCCAATCGGGATCGTGCCGGCCAGGTTGGCGATGGAAGTCCTCAAAACAGTCCTCTCCTGGGCGCCGGGCGCCCGAAGTACTCGTAGGCTCGTGCGGTGGCCACGCGGCCGCGCGGCGTGCGGTCGAGGAAACCCGCCTGCAGCAGGTAGGGCTCGTGGATGTCCTCGATGGCGTCGGGCTCTTCGCTGAGGGCCGCGGCCAGCGTGTTCACACCCACCGGACCGCCGCCGAACTTGTCCATGATCGTGCTGAGCAGACGTCGATCGATTTCGTCGAAGCCCAGATCGTCGATTTCGAGCATCTTCATCGCCGCCCGCGCGACTTCCACCGTGATGGTGCCGTCGGCGCGCACCTGCGCGTAGTCGCGCACGCGGTGCAGCAGGCGGTTGGCGATGCGCGGGGTCCCGCGCGACCGGCGGGCGATCTCGAGCGAGGCATCGGGCCCGAGCGGCGTGTTGAGGATCCGCGCCGAGCGCCGGACGATCTCGTCGATGTCGGTCACGGTGTAGAAGTCGAGCCGGTGGTTGATGCCGAAGCGCGCCCGCAGCGGCGCCGTCAGCAGGCCCGCCCGCGTCGTCGCGCCGATGAGCGTGAAGCGCTCGACCGGCACCTTCACCGATCGCGCACCGGGACCCTGTCCGATCACGATGTCGAGCTCGAAGTCCTCCATCGCCGGGTAGAGGATCTCCTCGATCGTCGCCGGCATCCGGTGGATCTCGTCGATGAACAGCACCTCGCCCTGCCGCAGGCCCGAGAGCATGCCGGCCAGATCGCCCGGCTTCTCGATGACCGGGCCGGAGGTGGTGCGGATGGCAGCGCCCATCTCGTTGGCGATGACGTAGGCGAGGGTGGTCTTGCCGAGCCCGGGCGGACCCCAGAGCAGGATGTGGTCGAGCGCTTCACCGCGCTGGCGGGCGGCGGCAATCGACACCTGGAGGTTCTCGCGCACGCGTTCCTGGCCGATGTAGTCGTCGAGGCGGCGCGGCCTGAGGCCCGCTTCGAACTGCGCATCGCCGTCGTCCGGGACCGACGACACCACCCGTTCGGTCATGCGCGCGCGAGCTCCTTGAGGGCGGCGCGCAACGCCGCTTCGAAGCGCGGACGCTCCTCGCTCGCGAGCTGCCTGTCGAGCACCTTGTCCACGGCTGAGCGATGGTAGCCGAGATTCAGCAGGGCCGACACCAGGTCGTCGCGCACGGCGTCGGTCAAAGGCGCGACCGGCGCGGCGGTGTGCGCATCGGGCGCCACCGGCAGCTTGTCCTTCAGCTCCAGGCAGATCCGTTCGGCGGTGCGTTTGCCGACGCCCGGGATGCGCGTGAGCCGGGCGATGTCGCCCCGCTGCACCGCGGCCACGAAGTCCACGGCGTCGATGCCGCTCAACACCGCGAGCGCCAGCTTCGGACCGATGCCGCTGGTCGCGATCAGCTTCTCGAAGACGGTCAGCTCGAAGGCGGTCGGGAAGCCGTAGAGCGCCAGCGCGTCCTCCCGCACGTGCGTATGGATGCGCAGCTCCACCTCGGTGCCGGGGTCTCCCACGGCATAGAAGGTGGAAACCGGCACCGACACGTCGTAGCCGACGCCGTGCACGTCGATGACCAGGCGCGTCGGTTGCTTCTCGAGGAGCCGCCCTCGAAGCCACGCGATCATGAGCGGCGGACGCCCGCCCGTGGCAGCCGCGCGACCTTCGTCTCTGACGGCGGACGGTACGCGCGCCAGCTCTTGAGCGCGGTGGTGGTGCGGGGCTTCATCACGGCCCCGCCCCGACCGGGGATGCGATGCACGTGGCAGAGCGCGACGGCGAGGGCATCAGCCGCGTCGTGCGGCGACGGCGGCGCGTCGAGTCCGAGCAGCAGCGCGATCATCTGGCCGACCTGCGCCTTCTCGGCCCGGCCGTAGCCGACGACGGCGCGCTTGATCTCGGCGGGCGTGTATTCCGCCAGTTCGAGACCGGCCTCGACGGCCGAGAGCATGGCCACCCCGCGCGCGTGGCCCAGGGTCAGCGCGCTGCGGACGTTGGTGGCGTAGAAGAGATTCTCGATCGCCACGACATCGGGCCGGCACTCGCGCAGGAGGGCCGACAGCCCGTCGTGGATGACGGCGAGCCGGGCCCCGAGGGTCGACTCGCCGGCGGTGGCGATGGCGCCACAGACGACAAGGCGATGGCGCCGGCCGTCGGACTCGACACAGCCGTAGCCGGTGCGCACCGAGCCGGGGTCGATGCCGAAGACCCTCACGCGAGCGAGGCCTCGATCTCCTTCTCGTCGATGTCGAAGTTCGACCACACGTTCTGCACGTCGTC
>JANNIB010000214.1:0-1934 GCA_031404695.1 Acidobacteriota bacterium | reverse complement strand
TCCCCGCAGCTCTACGACCCGGCCGATCGCGCGAAGTTCCGGGTCGAGAGCGGCGGTCTGTACGAAGACCTGCCGCGCGAGGCCTCGGGCCGCGCGATCGTCGCCGACCCGCGCAATGACGAGAACGTGGTGATTAGCGGTCTGCAGGCGGCCATGCTGCTGGCGCACAACCACGCCGTGGATCTCGTGCGGCAGGCGCAGCCCGACCTGGACGCTGACGACGTCTTCGACGAGGCGCGCCGCCAGCTGACGTGGCACTACCAGTGGATGATCCTGCACGAGTTCGTACCGCAGGTGGTCGACGCCTCGACCCTCGACGACGTGCTGACGCACGGCCGGCGCTACTACCGGCCCCGAAAGGGCGATGCCTACATGCCCATCGAGTTCAGCTCGCCTACCGCATGGGCCACAGCATGGTGCGTCCCTCCTACCGCGCGAACTTCACCGGCAACGGCGGCGCGCCGCTCTTCGCGTTCGTCTTCGACCCGGCCGAGAGCGGCGCCGCTGACCCCGGCGACATGCGCGGCGGCGTGCGCAGCCCGCGCCGTTTCGTCGGCTGGTCGACGTTCTTCCGCTTCCCGGGCCTCGACGGCGACGTCCGGCCGAACAAGCTGATCGACACGCGGCTCTCCACGCCGCTCTTCGACCTGCCCTTGGGCGTCATCGCGTCGGGCACGCCGCCGACGTCGCTGGCCGAGCGCAACCTGCTGCGCCACCTCACGTGGTCGGCGCCCTCGGGCCAGGAGATCGCGCGCGCCATGCAGGTGCCGGTGCTCGCGCCGGGTGACCTCGCCGATCTGGCGGCGGTGCATCCGCGCTTCGCCACGTCGACGCCGCTGTGGGTGTACGTGCTGCGCGAAGCTGGCCTCATCGGCGGCGGCGTGCGTCTCGGCCCGGTGGGGTCGCGGCTCGTGGCCGAGGTCTTCATCGGGATGCTGCAGGGCGATCCCGACTCCTATCTCAACGCCGAGACGCCGTTCACGCCCGCCTGGGGCCTGGCGCCGGGCGACTTCCGGATGATCGACCTGCTGACCTTCGCCGGCGTCGGCGGGCGCCGCTGACGGCCACCGAGCGCGGCCACCGCCACCACGGCCCGTCGGTGCAGTGTCTCGTGGCGGGTTCTGCCGGCCGACCGTGATCTCCCTGTGTGCGGCCCTCCCGGCCGCGCATCCGGGGAGGTTCGCATGGTTCGAATACTCGAGAACGTGGCCGGCTACGCCTGCACGCGGCTCCGACCGAGACCTGATCGCGCCCGCTGCCGCACTGGTCGTCGGTGCCGCCCACACGGTACACGCCGCCCACCTGTGTGACGGCCACCGTCACTACGTTGCAGTACGGCGCGGGCGGCGCTCGTCATCGTGGCCCGGTGCCCATCGGTCGTGCCCGCGCAGACCGTGGGCACCTTCCGCTGGGAAGCTCGCGGCGATGCCGATCCGCGAGCGGCACTACACGTCACAGCCCCCCGGCATCCGCCACCTGGGACCAACGGCTCAAGACTTCCGCGCCGCGTTTGGCCGCGGCGAGTACGAACGGCGTATCACCGCGACCGGCGCCGACGGCATCTCCTTGACCGGCGTGCAGGCGCTCGAAGCGCGCACGCGCGGGCTGACACAACAAGCCGCCGACGTGGCGCGACTCCAGACCGACAACGCCGAACTCAGAGCGCAGCTGGCCACCTACCGGGACTGGATGCTCCGCCTCGAACGGCGGCTCGACGGGAGATGACGACGCGCCTCACACGACAGGCGGCCGCACTCACCGCGATGATCTGCTCGCCTCGGCCGGAGGTCACGGGTCAGTGCGACGGCGCGGCGGGCAGCGCGAAGGCGACGACGCTGCTGCCCGAGGGCGCGCCGTTCTTGCCGCCGCCGCAGGCGATGACGACGTATTGCCGGCCGTCGATCATGTAGATCGACGGCGTGGCATTGCCCGCC
>JANNIB010000213.1:0-3444 GCA_031404695.1 Acidobacteriota bacterium | reverse complement strand
TCTCGACGCTCATCGTGCTGACGGGCCTGGCCGGCAATCTGCCGGGCCTGGTGCTGTGGTTGCGCCGCCCCACGACGTCGGCAGACCTCCCGCGCGCCTGATCCGCAAGCCGCCGGTCAAGGCCGCTGGTGCCGCACCTGGTAGATCGAGAGCGTGGCGTTATGAAACGCCATCGGCAACTCGTCCGGGTCGGTCGCCCACCGGGTCTCGACGCCCGGGTGCGCCGCGCGCTCGGGCGGGCCGACGACGAGATAGTCGATTCCGAATCGCTCGGCGAGCGTGAACGCCACCCGCGGGTCGGACGCATCGTACAGCCACTGCACCCGGGCCGCGCCGTCCTGATACTTGCGCAGCGGCACCATCGACAGCGGGATGCCCACCGCCATCCGGCGCTCCGCGAACGCCGGGACGTAGGCCCACATCTCATCGCCGCGCGCCAGCGTGTCCACCTGCACGACGGCCCGCGCGTCGGTGTGGGCGCGCAGCCACTGCAACCCTTCCATCTCCGCGGGCGGAATCACCTGGGTGCGGCGCCATGCGGGGCCCAGCCCGTTCGGCACGATGTCCTGTGTGTTGAAGAAATCGATGGCCACCGTGGGCAGCGCGAGCACGACGGTGGACACCAGCGCGGCTGTGCCGGCCACGCGACGCGCGCCGCGCAGGCCGGCCACGCCCAGCCACGCGAACCCCATGAGCGGAATCAGCGCCATGAACGTGAGATGCCCGACGCGCCAGCCGACGTAGACGTCCTGGTGGTCGCGGATGTCCATGAAGAAGTAGAAGCCGGCGGCCACCGGCAGCACCGCCACGAAGGGCCACACGTCCGTGAGTCGTCGGCGCCAGGCCACGACTGCCCCGGCGACACCGAGGATGAGCGCTGGCCCGAAGCTCATCGCCCCCACCGTCCAGAAGTTCCTCGTGGCCAGCGGGTTCAGCCCGATCATGACGATGCCCGCATCGTGGCCTGGCGGCTGATCCACGTACTGCATCGCGGTCACGAGCGCCGCGCCGATGGCCAGCGGCAGCGCGGCCCACGAGGCGTTGACCACGCCCGACCACCAGGCGCGCCGGCGCACCGTCTGCCACGCTTCGTAGGCCGCGGCGATGGTCGTGTACATCAGACCGGCAAACGAACTGACCAGCGTGCTCGACGCCAGCAGGGCGCCGGCGACCGCGAACACCGCGGGATCGCGCTCGCGGGTACGGCGCGCCACCGCCATCACCCCCAGGATGCCGAGCAGGTAGCCGGCCGCGTGATGCGGCTGATACCACAGGATGCGCTGCAGGCCGTCGATCGGCATCCCGCCGAAGTACCAGCGCGAGATGGCGTCGATATTCAGGTAGCGCACCATCGCAACCGGCAGGCCGTCGCGACCGAGTACGTAGAATGCCGCCAACGCCTCGAAGCTGGTCGTCAGCAATCCGCAGGCGACGCCGGCGAAGGCGGCCCACGGCACGTTGACGGCCAGGCGCGCAATGCCGTAGAGCGCCGCCACGAAGATGGCGTCGACCAGCACGGTGCGCGTCAGCAGCAGGGCGTCCAGGTCGACCTCCGGCCACACGCGGTGCTCGAGCCCGCTCAGCAGGTGCGGCAGCCAGTAGTAGTGCAGCGGGTCATTGATGTAGTAAGGGTTCGCCGGCAGGAAGTCGCCCTTGGCGAGCTCCGCCACCACCGCGCGTCGCCACACGTAGTCGGCCGTGAAGTACTGGCGGTACACCCGGCCCTCGGGCGTCTCGGCACCCACCATCGCAAACGGCCGGCCGACCAGCAGCGGCACCAGCAGCAGGGCCAGCAGCAGCATGCGGGCATCGCCGGCCCGCGCCTCGGCGAAGCGCCATCGTCCACGCAGCCGTGACGCCGGCCACGCCAGCACACACGCCGCGGCCGGGGCCGCGGCAAAGAGCCAGGCGCCACGCGCACCACCCGCCCACAATGCGAGCAGCGCGAGACTGCTGGCGGCCAGGCCCAGCACCGGGCCGAGGGTGACGAGCGCCAGCCACCGGTTGCCGGGCGGCAAGAGGCGAGCAAGGATAGCCAGTCCCGGGGCGACAAACACGGCCTGGACCGCGACACCGGCCACCGCGTCCCACGGGCGGCTGATGACCAGGAGCACGGCAACGTAGGCCGCGGCGATCATGGCCGCGAGACCCCACGTGACACGGTCGGAGCGCCCGGGCTGCTCGCTCACGCCGACGCCAACCCGGACAGCGTGCGGGCCTTCGCGCCGACCTCCTGACGTTCGACCACCAGAATCGATCGTGACTCGAAGACCAGACCCGACTGCCGCCAGTCGCGGAGCTGCTTGCGGATCTGCATCAGCACCTGGCGGCGCTCCGGCGTCACCGCGGGTGCATCGATCTTGTCGACGACTGCCAGCTCCAGGTCCGCGTAGCCCTTGCCCGGCTGCAGCGCCAGGAAGCCGCGCCCGTCCGAGAGGCGGATGACCGACACGCCGTCAAGGCCGTCGAACACGTCCGGCGCCACCAGGATGAGGGCGCGCTTGCCCGGCAGCTGCACCAGCTCCGCCAGCGCCCGCGGCGGCGCGTGGGTCTGCCGGCTGCGCGCCTTCTCGAACAGGCCGACGAGGGCCCAGGCCGGATCGGGATCGAGCGTCTCGAGCCAGGCGATGACGTCGTCGGGCAGGGAGACCGACAGCGGGCGGGTGGGCCGGCCGAATTTCAGCGGACGACCGCGCTTCGAACGAGGGGTGGACGCCACGCTACATTTCTAGCGTTATCTCTTTTCCGTGTCCAATAAATGTAGATAAACACGAAACGGCCCGGCCCTAAGGGCCGAGCCGCGCCGAAGCTCGAGTGTCGCGCGGACTTACGTGCGACTAAAGAGAGGTGGACTGCGCCGCCGCGGCAGCCGGTGGCGGCGCCGCCGGCGCGTCGGGCGAGGGCCGCCGCTTCTCCATCGAGGCCCGCACGAGGAACTTCGCGTACGGCACCACCTGCTTGATGGCCGCCACGTTCATCTGGCACGGGCTGAGGCAGCTCGGGCACTTCTCGTCGCGGATGTGCTTGCGGTGCGTCTGCGAGGCCTCGCGGAAGTAGATCCCGTAGGGGTCTTCCTGCGTGACGTTTCCGACCACGTCGCTGTTCTCGCAGAAGAACATGTCGCCGTTGGGGTTCAACATCACGCCCTGGGTCTGGAACGGGCACGGCGTGAGGCGGTGATAGCCGTTGGCGATCATGTCCGCGTAGTGCATGTAGATGTAGTTCTGGCCGTCGAGCAGCGGGTCCTGCCGCACGCGCTCCATGAAGAACTGGCGCATGCGCTGCTCTTCGGCGCCGATCGGCTTGAGGGTGCCCTCGAGCTCCTGGTTCCCCAGCATGGCGTCGGTGAAGCGCACCATGTTGAAGACGATGTCGAGCTTTTCCTTCTTCGCCCAGGCCAGGATGTTGTCGGCGTCCGACAGGTTCTTCGAGAAGATGGTCGAG
>JANNIB010000212.1:0-34057 GCA_031404695.1 Acidobacteriota bacterium | reverse complement strand
GTCGATCGCTGACGGCGATGTTACCCAAGTCGCGCACTTGAACGGCACGCCGTGCACGATTTCATGAGTTCCACCAAACCTCAGATGCACATCAACCCTATCTGCGTTCCACGGCGCTGCCCCTGAATAGCACGTCGCGTCTGCACACGCCCGACGGGCGGGACGTTGTGCCGACCGCGACCGCAGGTCAGCGCCATGGGGCTGCGGTTGGGAACAAGGATTTGAGACGCCGCCACCACCACAACCACGATTGCCATGGCGGTGCGCTCCCAGGAAGGCATGGACTCTGACAAGGGAATGGACCCGGAGAACCCGTCGAGTTGCCTTCTTGAGAGGACGACGACATCAGAGGCGACTGCGCAGGCAGCGTCCACTGAGGGCGTCAGTCGTCCGGTGGCAATATTGAATTCCGGCCTGATTCCGCACCCGGCGATGGCACGAGCCCTGCACTGCACGGGGCAAGGTCAATCGGGACCCCCGGAAGGAAGGACGATCGTGAAGAGCCTCAAGTACGCCGTCATTGCCGCACTGGTCGCCAGCACGGTCACCCTGCAGCCAGTCACCGCCCTCGCGCAGGGTCGCGACCGCCGGGACCGCTACGAAGACAAGCGCGACCGCGACCGCGATCGCTACGACAACCGCCGCGACCGGGACCGCGACCGTGACGACGACCGACGCTACGAGAGTTCCCGCGACGGTCGCTACGACCACAACCGCTACGACAACAACCGTGCGGTGCCGCGCGCCTGGCGCAACTACGACTACCGTCGCGCCGAGCCCGGCTACCGCCGCTACGACGCGGCCCGCTACTACCGCAACGACAAGCGCTACCGGCCGTACCGGATGGGCCGCAACGACCGCATCTACCGCGGTTCCGACAACCGCTACTACTGCCGCCGGGATGACGGCACGACCGGGCTCATCGTGGGCGGCGTGGCCGGCGGCATCCTCGGCAGCATCATCGCCCCCGGTGGCTCGAAGACGCTCGGCGCCATCATCGGCGCCGGCGCCGGGGCGCTCCTCGGGCGCGAGATCGACAACGGCGTCGAGTGCCGCTGACACTCGCCGAGCACCACACTGGCGCGGCCGGACGCCTCATATAGAGGCCTCCGCCGGGCCGGTCGTACGTCAGGGGCCGACGAACTCTAGCGGCACGAAGCTCGCCGGCACATGGAAGTCTGGCGTGCCCGTGCCGGTTGGCCCGTACGACAGGTACTGACGCGCGCCCTCCAGGCGGCTGATCCGGAACAGGTTGACCCGCCATTGGTCGCCTGCCGCCGGCGCGCCGTCGAAGGCCGCAAACGGCAGCCGCATCACCGCCCGCCACGTCCGCGCGCCCTCGTCGATGGCCGCCGCCGTCTCCATCCCGCTGTTCCAGCGCCAGTCCACGTCCACCCGCGGGCGATGAATCGCCAGATCGCACCATTGGCCGGTGGGCGCTACCTCGAATTCCTTGTAGCTGTCCTCCCGCGGTTCGCGGGGATGACGGATGAACGCCTCGCAGACGTCGCGGTCCCACAGCCCGACTCGCTCGACCGACGTGTCCACCTCGCCATCTATATCGAGCTCGCTGTAGCCGCACTCGTAGCCGAGCCACAGGTGCGTTGTCGTCCAGAGCAGACGCGCGGTCGTGGTGAGTGCCGCCGGGGCCGGGTGGCCGTTCCACAACCGGTCGATGACGTGCGGCGTGGCGCGGCGCCATCCCACGTGGGCGAAGTCGGCCGTCAGGGGCGGCGGCACGGCGAGGAACGACGCGCGAACGGGCATCCGCGTGCATCATATCGAGCGTTCGACCGATGGTTGCAATTGGTGACGACGAGTCGGGAACGCTTCGGTATCCTGCGGCGTCCTCTTACTGATGGGCCAGACATGAACCGCGGGATCCACAGCCCTCCCCGTCTCGTCGCCCTCGTCGCGTGCACCCTCGCTGCCTTGACGGCGGCCGGAGCGTCCACGCCACGCCTGCGCGCGCCCGGACGCGAGCGCGTGGTGCGTTCAGGGGTGGTTCGTGCCGGCACGCTCCGCACCGACGACTGCCGCGGCTGGGTGGCGCCGGATGTCGGCCATCACCTGGAAGCCACCGACGCTCACACGGTCGTCCGCCGTCAGGATGGTCCACCGGGCGATGACGAGCGCCGTCTCGCGCCCGTGTTCCAGGGCGTTGCGCCCCGGTTCCTGCCCCCGGCCCGCTTGGCACGCCTCCAGCCGCTCCCTGCCCGCCCGCGCCTTCGCCTCACGGCCGGACTGATTCGCGCCGCCGCCGGCCGCGCCCCTCCTCTCGCCTGAATCGTTGCTCTTCCCGTTCCCCGCGTTCGCACGCATGCGGTCGGAGGGGACGTGTATGGGCGCGCGGGCGCGCCCCTGTGCGCCGTGTGCCTCGCACCGGCGTTCCGGCTCGATTCACAGCTCAGACAGAGGATTGCACGCATCATGAAGACACTGACGTCGGAGACCCAGGCCACCATCACGCCCAGCCGCGCCCTCGAGATCCTGAAGGAAGGCAACGCGCGCTTCGTCAACAACCTGCGCGTCAACCGCAACCTGCTGCAGCAGGCCAACGAGACCCGTGACGGCCAGTGGCCCTTCGCCACCATCGTGAGCTGCATCGACAGCCGCACCTCGTCGGAGCTCATCTTCGATCAGGGGCTGGGCGACATCTTCTCGGTGCGCATCGCCGGCAACGTCGTCAACACCGACATCGTCGGCAGCCTCGAATTCGCATGTCATATCGCCGGGTCGAAACTGGTCGTCGTGCTCGGCCATACGCAGTGCGGCGCCGTGAAAGGCGCCTGCGATCACGTGGAGCTCGGGAACCTCACCGACCTGCTGTCGAAGATTCAGCCGGCCGTCTACGAGGAAGACCAGACGCTCGACCGCTCCACCCGCCACTCCGGAAATGCCGCCTTCGTTGAAAATGTGGCCGACCTGAACGTGCGCCGCTCGGTGCGGTCGATCATCAGCCGCAGCTACATCCTCGAGCACGCGATCGAAGCTGGCAAGGTGGCCATCATCGGCGCCAAGCACGACCTGGCGACCGGCGTGGTGACCTTCTTCGACGACACCTGGGTGCACGACGAGGCGTCGGTGTACGCGCTCTCGGGGCGGGCGCCCGGGACGGCAATGGCAACGGCAACGGCAAGATGAAGGCGGTTGCGAAGGCCTGAGTCAGTCGCGGGTGCGGAGGATCGGCGCGCGTCCGCTCTTGAGCGCCTCGTCGAGTACGTTCCAGGCGACCAGTCCGTCGTACGACCGCGGTTCCAGCAGGTAGAAGGCCAGCCGCGCCAGTGGCTGCGTCATCGACACCCTGTAGGCGCCGGCCGGCACCGTGCGATCGACGGGCACCCAGGTGCCCCTCACGGTGCGTTCCTGGTGGTTCTCGAAGGCCTGCGCCGTCAGACGTTCGAGCTGGATGCCGTGCGCGCGCAGGCGGTCGAGGGCGACCTTCTGCTCGGCCGGCACGAAGTAGGCCACGGTGAGATACGAATAGGTCTCGCTGGAGTTCAGCCAGTCGGCGTGCTGGCCCTTCGCGATGTCGCGAATGAGCGCCAGCACCGCTTCCTTCCCCTCGACCTCGCCGGCGTGGATGTTGGCCTGCAGGTAGACGCGCAGCTTGCCCGACGCCTTCACGGTGGCAGGGCGCGCATCGGCCACGCGGCCCACTACGGCCAGCGGCAGCGTGCGGCCTTCGAAGGAGTAGCCGAACGAGGTCACATGCACCAGATTCGAGGCCTGATCGACCGTGGCCAGGAACGTCCGCACGTCGTCGTAGCGGCTGGTCTCGACGAAGTTGGACTGCTCGGCGCGGGTCTGGAGACTGTCGAGCGGGGCGGCGGCCCGTGATTGCGCGCGCACGGCCGAGCCGGCGAGGATGACAGGCACCACGCAGACGAGTGAAGACCCGAGCAGACGACGAATACGCATGCGCTGTTCTTGCCGGCGTCGGTGGACGGGGCACATCGGGACTTTGAGGGAACGCCCTTGCTGGCGTACCCTTTCGGGCACCCGATCGCCTTGTGAGAACCAGAACGACATGCGCGCGCCCCGCGTTGAGGCGCCTTGCCGCGACTATCGCGCTGCTCACGGGGTTCGCTGCCGCTACCGCCCAGGCGCAACCTGCGCCCACTCCGTCGCTGGTGCGGCGCGGTGCCGCCGACGACGTGACCGCGCGGGCATCTCGCGTGGAGACCCCGCTCACCCTCGACGGCCGGCTCGACGAAGCGATCTACACGCGCGTTGCGCCGCTCACCGACTTCGTCCAGCAGGAACCGCGCGAAGGGCAGCCCGCCACCGAGAAGACCGAAGCGTGGATCCTCTTCGACGACACCAACATCTACATCTCGGCTCGCAACTGGAACAGCCAGCCGGAGCGGGAAGTGGCCAACGAGATGCGCCGTGACAACGGCAACATCCTCGGCAACGACAACTTCACGTTCGTGATCGACACCTTTCACGACAAGCGCAACGGCTACATGTTCCAGACCAACCCGCTCGGGGCGCTGCGCGACATGACCATCACCGACGACCAGCAGAACTCCGCCTGGAATGGCATCTGGTACGTGAAGACCGCGCACTTCGACCAGGGCTGGACGCTCGAGGTCGCCATTCCCTTCAAGACGCTGCGCTACAACGGCAACGGCGCGCAGACCTGGGGCGTCAACATGCGCCGCCTGGTGCGCTGGAAGAACGAGTTTTCGTATCTGTCACTGGTGCCGGCTGCGCTCGGCACCCAGGGGGTGAGCCGCATGGCGTCGGCGGCCAGCATCGAGGGCATCGAGACGCCGGCGGAGTCGAAAAACCTCGAGTTCAAGCCGTACGCCCTCGGCACCGCCACCTCGGCCCGGCGCACCGGCGGCGTGCTCGATGACGAGCTCGGCGGCAACGGCGGCCTCGACTTCAAGTACGGCCTGACCCGCAGCCTGATCCTCGATGCCACCTGGCGCACCGACTTCGCGCAGGTGGAAGAAGACCTGCAACAGGTGAACCTCACGCGCTTCAGCCTGTTCTTCCCGGAGAAGCGCGACTTCTTCATCGAAGGGCAGGGCATCTTCGACTTCGGCGGCGTGCAGGCCGGCAACAGCCCCGGCGACGTGCCGCTGATGTTCTACAGCCGCCGCATCGGTCTCAGCCAGGGCCAGGCGGTGCCGGTGGTGGGCGGTGCCCGCCTCACCGGCCGCCAGGGCCCCTACAGCATCGGCTTCCTCGACATCCACACCGAAGAATCGGAGGAGGCCGCGGCCGCGGCCTCGGCGGTCACGGCGCTGCGGCTCAAACGCAATGTCCTCCGCCGCAGCAACGTCGGCGTGATGGCGACCCGGCGCGGTCCGGCGGCGGTGTCCACGCCCGCGTTGGGCGGCTCGGGCGACGCCAGCTACACCTTCGGCGCCGATGCGACGCTGCTCTTCTTCAAGTCGATCAACCTCACCGGTTATGCCGCGCGCACCCGGGTGCCCGATCGCACCGGGCAGGTCGTCGAGGGCAACAGCTACCGCGGCCGCTTCGACTACACCGACGATCGCTACGGCCTGTCGGCCGAGCACATGCTCATCGATCCGCACTTCAACCCCGAAATGGGCTTCACCCGCCGCACCGACGTCCGCCGCACGTTCGCGCAGGCGCGCTTCAGCCCGCGCCCGCGCCGAAGCCGCGTCGTCCGCAAGCTCACCTGGCAGGCCAGCCTCGACTACGTGACCGATGCGGACGCCGGTGCGCTCCAGACGCGCGAAGGCTCGGGCCTCTTCCGCGTCGACTTCCAGTCGAGCGATCAGGCGTCGGTCGAGTACACGCGAGAGTTCGAGCGGCTGCCGGCGCGCTTCACGGTGTCGCCCGGCGTCTTCGTGCCCGCCGGCACCTACGGTTCGGAGACCACACGTCTCGGCTACACAATGGGACAGCAGCGGCGGATCTCGGGCCGCTTCTCGGTGGCGCGGGGCACGCTCTACGACGGCACGCGCACCGAGGCCACCTACAGCGGGCGCTGGGGCGTGCTGCCGCAGCTCTCGGTCGAGCCGTCGCTCTCGCTCAACTGGGCGGAGCTGCCCTACGGGTCGTTCAACGCCCGGCTCGTGAGCTCGCGTTTCACCGTCACGCCGACGGCGCGGATGGTCGTCAGCAGCCTCGTGCAGTACAACGTCGACGCGCACTCGCTGTCGTCGAGCGTGCGCCTGCGGTGGGAGTACACCGGCGGCAGTGAGCTGTTTGTCGTCTACAGCGACGGACGGGACACCGAGGCCCGGCCCGGCCAGGCGCTGCAGAACCGCACGTTCGCCGTGAAGGCCACGCGCCTGTTCCGCTTCTGATCGCGACGCCGGCCCCCGCCGCCCGCCCGGCAGTTGACGACTGCGGCGAACCCTGCCACCCTCACCCGCAATGACACGCTGGCTGGTCGCACTGGGCTTTGCGCTCGGCGCGTCCCTCGTGGCGGGCCTGCTCGGCCAGATCGGCCTCCTGCAGACGCTCGAGCTGAAGACCTACGACGCCCGCATGCGCGCGGTGGCGATCGGCGACGGCGCCGCGCCGCCGATCGCGATGGTGCTCATCGACGATCACTCCATCCGTCAGCTCGAACCGGCCGTGGGACGCTGGCCGTGGCCGCGCCTGCTGCACGGCATGCTCATCGACTACCTGGCGCGCGGCCCCGCGAAACTCGTCGTCTACGACGTGCAGTTCAGCGAGGAAGACAAGGCCAGCCGCGAGATTCTCGGCACGCCCTGGACGGGCCAGGAATCCGACGACGCGCTCGTCAGCTCAGTGCGCCAGGCCGGCAACGTGATCGTGGCCGTGCAGGCATCGAGCGAAGGGCTGGTGGACGAGCGCCAGAACGTCCAGCCGCCGCTCGACGGGGTGGCATCGCTCGACCGCGTCTTTCCCCTCAAGGGCTTCGCCGAACGACGCCCGCTGCTGACGCCGCCCTTTCCGGCGCTCGCCGGCGCCGTGCGCGCGGTGGGGCACGCGCGCCTGGCCTACGACCTCGATGGTCCGGCCCGGCGCTACGTGCCCTTCGTGGAAGTGGCGGGGAAGGTGGTGCCGTCACTGCCGGTGGCCGCGGCGATCGAGGCGCTGGGCATCCGCCCCGACGCGGTCTTCGGGAATCGCACGGTGCTGCATCTGGGGGAACGGCGCGTGCCGTGGGTGGAGCAGGTCGTTCCCGACTTCTACGGCCCGGCGCAGACCGTCTACCGTCCTCTCGTGCCCTTCCGCGGGCCCACCATGCGCGCCGACGGCACGCCGACGTTCCGTTCCTACTCGTTTCAGGATCTCGTGCTCGCCGAGCAGCAGATTCTCGACGGGCAGCCGCCGCACCTCGACCCGGCGGTCTTCAAGGATCAGATCGTGGTCGTCGGCGTGAGCGCCGAGGGGCTGAAGGACACCTTCACGACGCCCTTCGGCGAAGGCCAGATGCCGGGGGCCGAGTTCCACGCCAACGTCATCGACGCGCTGCTCGGTGGCCGCACCATCGCGCCGGCGGCGCCGTGGCTGCGCGGCGTCGCCACACTTGGTCTGGCGCTTCTGGTCGCCGCCGCCGGCGCGCTGGGCACGCCGTGGGTGACCGCCATCGCCGCGCTGGCGCTGGCGGCCGGGTTCGCCTGGTTCGCGACGACCGCGCTCGCAGGTGGCACCTGGCTGCCGCTGGTCGTGCCGCTGCTGGCGCTGGCGCTGACGTTCCTCGCCGATCTCGCCTGGATGTACTTCGTCGAGGGCCGCGAGAAACGCCGCGTGAAGCGCCTGTTCTCCCGCTACGTCTCGAAGGACGTCTACCAGCAGCTGCTTGCGAGTCCCGTCGAGGCGGCGCTTGGCGGCCAGCGTCGCGAGATGACTGTGCTCTTCTCGGACATGCGCGGCTTCACGACGCTCTCGGAGAGCGGCGAAGCCGAAGATCTCGTCCGCCAGCTCAATCAGTACTTCACGCGGATGGTCGAGGTGGTCTTCGCCCATCGCGGCACCATCGACAAGTTCGTGGGCGACATGGTCATGGCGCTCTACGGCGCCCCGCTCGACGATGCCGACCACGCCGACCATGCCGTGCAGACCGCCCTGGCCATGGTCCGCGAGCTGGAACAGCTCAACCGTCTGTGGGCCGTGGAGGGCCGGGCCGCGCTCGACATCGGCATCGGCATCAACACCGGCGAGATGATCGCCGGCAACATCGGCAGCGACACGATCATGAGCTACACCGTGATCGGCGACAACGTGAACCTCGGCGCCCGCCTCGAGTCGCTCAACAAGGACTTCGGCACGCGGATCCTGATTTCGGAGGCCACGCGGCGGCAGCTCAAGGGCGACTACGACCTGCGCGCGCTCGGTGACGTGACGGTCAAGGGCAAGACGCGGGCGGTGGCGGTATTCGAGGTGCGGATCGCGCGTCCGGGCGCGCCGTCCGGTCCGGCTTGAACCACGGCCGGTACAGGACGATAATCGCGGCCGCTCCCCACGGACGACCGAGCCCCTCATGACCGCCGCAGAAACCTCAGGGCCGCCGCAGCTAGTGACCATCGTCATCGTCGGCTACCGGGCCTACGACGAGCTGGCGTCATGCCTGTCGTCGCTCGCCCGCCACGAGCCCGACGTGCCGGTGGTGCTGCTCGATCACGCCGCCGACCAGACGCGTGGACAGGCGCTGACCGCGCGCTTCCCCCAGGTCATCTATCTGCCCACGTCGCGCAACGACGGCTTCGCCGGGGGCGTCAATGCGGCGGTTCGACACGCCGGGCCCGGGGCGCTGCTGCTGCTCAACCCCGACTGCGAGCTCACCGCCCCGGTGGTGACGTCGCTGCTGCAGGTGCTCGCCGAGTTCCCGCGGGTCGGCGTCGTCGGCGGCCTGCTGCGCGAGAGCGACGGCGGTCTGCAGGCGTCGGCGCGGCATTTTCCGAATGCGACGACCGCCGTGGCCGGGCGCACGTCGTGGCTGTCGCGTCAGTTGCCGGGCAACATGCTGAGCCGGCGCAACCTCGTGCCGTCGAGTGGCGTGCCCACCCCCGTGGACTGGGTCAGCGGCGCGTTCATGCTGGTCCGTCGCGAGGCCTTCGACCAGGTCAGCGGCTTCGACCCGGCCTTCTTCCTCTATTGGGAAGACGCAGACTTCTGCAAGCGGACGTCGCAGGGGGGCTGGTCGACCGTGTACGTGCCGACCCCGGCGGTCATTCACCGCACGGCCCGCTCGTCGTGCCACGCGCCGGCGCGCTCACTGTGGGCGTTTCACCGCAGTGCCCTGCGGTATTACCTGAAGCACGGGTCGTGGCTGGCCCGCGGCGCCAGTCCGTTTGTGGCCCTCGGGTTGTTCGGACGGTTTCTCATCAAGCTGCCACGGCGCCTCGCGGCAGAACCGACGGCCCAACGCCTGCACGCGCCCGCCGGCAGGGGTTGACCGGTGGACGACCGTGTGCCGCCGCCGATTGAGGCGGCGCCGCTGAACCGCGCCCGCACCGGCGTGGCGGCGGCGTGTGCCGATGGGCTCTGCGGCAGCGTCGTGCTCATGATGCCGGGCGGACTCGAGCCCGGCGTTGCCGGGTTGGTGTTCATGGCGGTGATGGTGACGACCGCGGCCGCCACGCGCCTCTATGCCGCCGTCGGCCAGCCCACCTGGCCGGTGCGACTCACGGCATCGCTCGCCGTAGCGGCCGTGGCGACCGGCGCCGTGCTGGCGGCGCAAGGGCGCGAGGTCACCGTGCCTGCGATCCTGCTCCACGCCACTGGTGTGGCGGTAGCGGCGGTGGCCTGGCGGGTCGTCAACGGCGTCTGGTACCGGCGTCGCCGGCACGCGCGTCGCGCCGCCGCCGGCACCAGCGGGCTGCTGGTGCCACAGGGCGAGAGCATGGCGTCGATGTCGGCGGGCGTCTGGCGCGTCTGGCAGTATCGCCACCTGGTGCGGAACCTGGTGGCCCGGCACGCCGAACTCAAATACCGCGGCTCGGTGCTCGGCTTCGTGTGGACGCTCATCGTGCCGCTGCTCACCGTGGGCGTCTACAGCCTCGCCTTCACGCGCGTGATGAAGGTGGGGACGCCGCGTTTCGTGCTCTACCTCATCGTCGGCGTGCTGGCGTGGAACTACTTCTCCGGCGCGATGCGGGCCGCCGTCGAGGCCGTCGTCGGCGCCAGCCCTCTCATCCGCAGCGTCGTCTTCCCGCGAGTGGTGCTGCCGCTGGCGCTGGTGTTCTTCCAGCTCGCGCAGTTCGCGTTCTCGCTGGCCGTCTTCCTGCCGATTGCGTTGCTCGTCTACGGTGCGCCGCCGCTCACCGGGCTGCTCGTGTTTCCCGTGTTCCTGCTGCTGCACACGGCGTTCATCCTCGGCCTCTCGCTGGCCCTGGCAACGGCGACCGCATCGTTTCGCGACGTGCGCCACCTCGTGGACGCCAGTCTCGGCATGCTGTTCTGGGCGACGCCGGTCGTCTACGAGGTCGGCATGGTGCCGGGCGCCGCCGCGCGCGCCGTCGGGCTGTCGCCGGTCGGCACCTACATCCGCGCCTATCAGGACATCTTCTACTACGGCACAATGCCCGAGCCGGCGCTGTGGCTGGCGGCCGTGGCGTATGCCATCTGCGCCCTCGCCTGCGGCCTCAGCCTGTTCCAGGCGCACGAAGGCCGCTTCGCCGAGCTGGTCTGACGGTTCCACGCATGACGGACGTCCTCGTGCGGGCCGAACAGGTGTCGAAGCGCTTTCAGTTGCATCGCAACTTCACGCGCTCGATCAAGGAACGCGCGCTTGGCGTCTTCGACGCCCGCCGCCGCATGACGACAACCGACCACTGGGCCGTGCGCGACGTGACCGTCACGGTGAGCCGTGGCGAGGCGGTAGGCCTGGTCGGCGCCAACGGCTCCGGCAAGAGCACGCTGCTCAAGCTCGTCGCTGGCATCCTGCGGCCCACCGGCGGCCGCATGCTGGTGCGCCAGGACCTGCGCATCGGCACCATGATCGAGCTCGGCGCCGGCTTCCACCCCGAGCTGAGCGGCCGCGAGAACGTCTACCTCAATGCCTCCGTCTACGGACTGCAACGCGACGAGGTGGTCGCCATCTACGACGCGGTCGTGGACTACGCGGAGCTGGCGGCCTTCATGCACGAGCCGGTGAAGAACCTGTCGTCGGGGATGGCGATGCGGCTCGCGTTTGCGGTCGCTGTCCACATCGACGCCGACGTGCTCCTCCTCGACGAGGTGTTCGCGGTGGGCGACGCCGCCTTCCGCGCCAAGTGCCGCGCCACGCTCGCCCGGCTGGCCGCGGCGGGCCAGTCGATCGTCCTGGTGTCGCACGATGCCCAGGCGGTCGCCAGCCTCTGCCAGCGCGTCTGCGTGCTGCGGGCCGGCCGCCTGGTCTTCGACGGTCCGGTCACCGAGGGCCTGGCGGCCTACGCGTCGCAGGCCGCGGCCACGCCGTGACGGGAGCCGGACGCCGATGACTGCCGGCCTCGTCATCGTGACACGCGACAGCCGGGCGTTCATCGGCCGCGCCGTGGCCGCTGTGGCCGCCCAGCGGCGGCGTCCCGATCGCCTGGTCGTGGTCGACAACGCCAGCCGCGACGGCACCGCCGACGAGGTCACGCGCGTCGCCGCCGGCCTCGGTTTGCCGGTGGAGCTCGTGCGGCTCGACGCCAACACCGGCTTCGCGCATGCGAACAACCGGGCCGTGGCGATGCTCGGTGACTGTGATGTCGTCGCGCTCCTCAATCCCGACGCCTTTCCGGAGCCCGCGTGGCTCGCTGAGCTGCTCGCGGCCGCCGCGCGCCATCCGGATGCGGCGTCGTTGGCCTCGCTGCTGCTGCGCGACGGCGCGCCGGACGTGGTCGACGGCGCCGGCGACGTCTACCATGTGAGCGGACTGGCGTGGCGTCACGGTCACGGCCGCCCGCGCGGGGAGGTGCCCGGGGTGGATGTCGAGCGCGAGGTCTTCGCCGCCTGTGGCGCGGCCGCGCTCTACCGGCGCGAGGCCTGGCTCGCGGCCGGCGGCTTCGACGAGCGCTTCTTCTGCTACATGGAAGACGTCGATCTCGGCTTCCGCCTGCGCCTGGCCGGCCACAGCTGCTGGTACGTGCCCGACGCCGTCGCGCATCACATCGGGTCGGCCACGGCCGGTGTGGGCAGCGCCTTTGCGGTGTACCACGGGCATCGCAACCTCGCCTGGACCTTCCTTCGCAACATGCCGGGCCCGCTCTTCTGGCGCTACCTGCCGGCGCACCTGGCGCTCACGGTGGGCGGGGCGGTGTGGTGCGCCTGGCGCGGGCGTGCCGGCGCCTATGCACGTGCCAAACGTGATGCGCTCGTGGCCCTGCCGGCGATGTGGCGGGCGCGGCGCCAGACGCAGGCCAGTCGCGTGGCGGCGCCTGCCAGTCTGCACGCGCTCATGGCGCGTACGTCGCTGCTGGGCACGGTGTGGCAACGCCGGGCGGCCGGTGAACCCTCGAAAGGTGCTGCGCCGTCCGTGCCATGATCGGGCCCGTCCATCCGCCGATGACCCCAGACTCGTCCGCACCGATGCCGCCCGCGCCCGCTCCCGGCGGCGAACGCGTGTGCGTCTTCACGATCGCCTCGCGCAACTACACCCCGGCCGTGCGCGCGCTCTTCGACGGCGTGGCCCGCCACGCGCCAGGCGCGCATCGCGTGCTGGCGCTCTGCGACACGCCAGGGGAGATCGACTACAGCGGCGACGGATTCGAGGTGCTGGATCTCGATGCCCTCGACCTGCCGGCGCGGCAAGCGTTCCTGTTCCAGTATTCGCTCATCGAGCTGAACACGGCGATCAAGCCGTTTGTCATCGCGGCGCTCTTCGCCCGCGGGTTCGACCGCGTCATCTACTTCGACCCCGACATCGCCGTGCTGGCGCCGCTCGACGACATGATCGCCCGGCTCGACACCGCCGAGCTGCTGGTGACCCCGCACCTGACCGCCCCGCTCGAGGACGGTGGCTATCCCGACGAGCGGACGATCCTCATGTGCGGCACCTTCAACCTCGGGTTCATCGCCGTGTCGAACACACCGGCGGCCCGGGCGTTCGTCGACTGGTGGCAACGGCGCCTCACGCGCGAGGGCGCGGTCGATCTGGCGCGCGGGATGTTCACCGATCAGAAGTGGGTGGACTTCGCGCCGAGCTTCGTCGAGCGGGTCGCGGTGGTGCGCCATCCCGGGTGGAACGTCGCCTACTGGAACCTCGCGCAGCGCGACGTGCGGCGTGCCGACGGTGGCTGGGTCGCAAACGGCGCGCCGCTCGTCTTCTTCCACTTCTCGGGTTTCGATGCCTCGGCCGGCGTGTTCAGCCGCCATCAGAACCGCTTCGAGCTCGAGGCGCTGCCGGCGGACGTCCGCGCGCTCGTGCGCGACTACGAGACGCTGCTGCGCCGCCACGGCTACCCGGCGCTCAAAGCCGTGCCGTTCGGCTTGGCGACGTTTGGCGACGGCACGCCGATTCCGGATCTCGTGCGGCGCCTCTACCGCGAACACCGCGACGTGCTCGACGGCCGAATCACCGACCCCGCCGGCGCCGACCTGGCCGCCTTCATCGCCTGGGCCAACGAGCCGGCCGAAGGGTCAGAGGGTCGCTCGCCGTGGATCACCCGGGTGTTCCGCGAGGTCCACCGTTCGTATCCGGACGTCCAGCTCGACGTCCAGTTCCCGGACCTCTTCGGCGTCCACGCCGAGCTCTTCGCGCGCTGGTGCGTTGGCGACGGCGTGGCGCTGCACGGCCTGCCGGACGTGTTCCTGGCGCCGATGCGGACCGCGATCGCCGGATCAGCACCCTCGGTGCCGACGGCGTGGAGTGTCAATCGCTGGGCCTTCCACGCCGCCTGGCGCTTCAAGCACCTCGTGCGGCCCTTCGCGCCGGTGGCGCTGCGGGTCCGTCTCGGCCGCGCGCTCTTCCATCGTGCCTACGGTCCGGCAGTCGCGGCCGCCGGTCGCGCCTCGACCGCGGCGGCGCCGACGAGCGTGACCGGCGTCAACGTGCTCGGCTACCTGCGCGGTGAACTCGGGGTCGGCGAAGCGGCGCGGGCGACGCTGCGGGCGTGCGCCGCGGCCGGCATCCCGGTGGCTGCCATCGAGTACACGCACAACCCGCCGTCACGGATGGACGAAGACCTGCCGGCAGCCACGTCGACGACACCCGATCACGGCATTACGATCGTGCACCTCAACGCCGACCAGAGCGCCTATGCGATGGTCGATCACGACACGGCGCTGCGCGACCGCTACCGCATCGGCTACTGGAACTGGGAGCTGCCGGAATTTCCCGACACCTGGCCGGACGCTGAGCGTCTGCTCGACGAGGTCTGGGCGCCCAGCACTTTCTGCGCCACCGCGTTCAGCCGGCGGCTACGCCTTCCGGTCACGCACGTGCCCTACGCGGTGCAGGTGCCGGTGGTCCACGGTCCCGGCCGTGACGCGTTCGGCCTTCCCTCCGAGGCTTACGTCTTCTTCTTCATGTTCGACGCGCACAGCGTCCCGGAACGCAAGAACCCGATGGCGGTCGTCGAGGCATTTCAAAGGACTGCGCCGCAGTGCCGGCGGCCGGTGCACCTGGTCGTGAAGATGATCAACGCCAGCGACGCCTCGCCGCCGGTGGCGGCGCTGCGCCGCGCGGCGGCGGCTGATCCGGCGATCACCCTCATCGACCGCTACCTCGCGCGGCCGGAGCTGACCGCGCTCATGCAGGCCACCGACGCGTATGTCTCGCTGCATCGCTCCGAAGGCTTTGGCTTCACGATGGCCGAGGCGATGAGCCTCGGCAAGCCCGTGGTCGCCACCGGCTGGTCGGCCAACATGGACTTCATGACGCCGTGGAACTCGTCTCCTGTCGCCTTCCGTCTCGTGCAGCTCGAGACCGACCATGGTCCGTATCAGCGCGGCCAGTGGTGGGCGGATCCGGACGTGCACGACGCTGCCGGACACATGGCGCGACTCGTGAACGAGGAGGGCCTCGGCGCCGCGATCGGCGCCCGGGCCGCCGACCACATGCGACAGCACTACTCGCCGGCCGCCGTCGGCCGCATCATCGCCGAGCGTCTGCGCGTCATCGCGGCGCAGCGGTAGTGGACGGGTCGCGAGTGCCTGGCGGCAGCGCCAGCAACTGACGCGCCAGCGTCATCTCGACACGCCCGGGCGCCAGGCGCGCCGGCTGGTAGGCGCGGCGAGCCGCCGCGCCGGACTCGCCCGTTGGCAGCAGCGGTGCCGGCAGCGACGCCTGCACGTCGTAGCGGCCCGCCTCTTCGTTCCACGTTGCCACCACCAGCCGGTCGTAGGGGATGCGGTGGCCCGGCGTCTCGTAAGCGGCGCAGCGCGCGCTGTGGTCGCCACGACAGACCAGGCCGTCGGCCTCTGCGGTGCATGAGGTGCCGCGCGTGGCGTCGACGAGGAACAGGCGACACTCCGCCCGCGGGTCTTCGCCCAGCAGCGTCGCCCACGCGCGCGCCAGATACGGCGCTTCGGTGGCGCGATACAGCGCCGGAGGTTCCGGGCGGTAGAGCAGCAGATGGGCGCCGCGATCGGCGGGGAAGGCCTCGGCCACTGACGCCAGCTCGACGCGATGCCGCAGCCAGTGCGCGTTGAAATAGGCCTGGCGTTCCTGGCCCCCGGCGATGCCACCGGCGATGAAGAGGGCGACGATGCCCACGGCCACGCGCGCCTCGCGTGAGCCGCGACGGCTGAGCGCGTAGAGCCCCGTCGCCAGCGCCAGGGCCACCCACAGCCGCGAGTGCAGCTGCGTGCGGTAGTACATGTGCGCGAGGTGCACGGCCATGTAGGTCGCGTTCACGACGACCGCGCTCGCCGCGAAGGCCAGCGCGAGCCACACTGGCGATCGGCCGCCCTCCACGCGCTCGTCGCGGCCTTGCCCGCGCAGCCACGTGGCCACCGTGCCGACGATCGCCAGGCCCGCGACCATCGGCAGGATGGCCGCCGGCCACCACGCCGTCTCCAGGTGCCCGAACCAGTCTGGCCGCGCCGAGGCCCAGCGCCACGGCGTCACGTTCTGCAGCACCAGCAACACGAGGCGGGACGCGCGATGCCACCACGGCGTGTCGAGGATCGCGACCGACGCGTACGACGAGCTGTCGCCGAGGAAGGCGATGAAGGTCACGTAGTAGGGCACCGCCGCCAGCCACCACAGCATGGCGGCCGTGTGCGCGCGTCGCCGGCCGGCCTCGTCGGTGGCCATCAGCCACACGAGCACCGGCATGAACGGATAGAGCGTCGTGGCGGCATCCACCGTCCACAGGCTGGCTGTGCCCGCGATGACGCCCGCTACGAGCCACGCCGTGCCGCGGCCGGACACGAACGCCGACAGCCCCAGGACGCCGAGGGCGTGCAGCAGGATCGCCAGGTGGTAGCCGATGGCGACCGGAGTCGCCGTGAGCCAGTCGGAGGTGGCGGTCACCGTGAGCGCGCCGGCGACAAACGCCCACGGACGCGGCAGCCGCGCCCCGAGTCGCGCGATCGCCATGACGACGACCGCGATCGCCCACGGCAGCGCTTCGCTCCACACCTGAATCCACGCCAGCGGGTTGCTGACCTGCAGCGCCAGCGCGTAGGGCACGCCCTGCAGGCGTCGGCTCGGGGTGCCGATCGGATGCCAGAGCCGCGACCAGACGCCGTCTACGAGATAGATGCGGAAGAGCGTCTGCGCGTCGTCCTGGAAGAGCCCACGGTCGAAGGTCGTCCACGCCGTGGTCAGCAGCGCCAGCACCACCAGCCCGAACACGGCCAGCAGGCGTGAAGTGGAGATGACCGGCGGTCGGGTGGGCATTCGGACGCGGGCTATGATAGCTGGCCGCGCGCGCCCGAGCGTGCGTGGCGCTCTGTTCCGATGGCTGATCCCACGCCCACCGACGCCACCATGATCTGCGTGCTGGGCATGCACCGCAGCGGCACCTCCGCGCTCACCGCCGTCGTCGAGCGACTGGGCGCCTTTCTCGGGCCCCCTTCGCATCTGATGGCCCCGCGCGCCGACAACCCGGCCGGCTTCTTCGAACATCAGCCGCTCACGGATCTGAACGACGAGATCCTGCGCGCGCATGGCGGCGTGTGGCAGGCGCCGCCGCTCCTGCCCGCCGGCTGGGCGGACGCCGCCGCCCTCGACGGCATCCGCCGACGCGCGGCCGAGGTGCTCGCGGCCGACTTCGCCGGACATCGGCTCACGGTTTGGAAAGATCCGCGCGCCTGTCTCACCCTCGCGTTCTGGCGGCCGCTGCTGCCGCGCGTGAAGACGGTCGTCTGCGTGCGCCATCCGCTCGAAGTCGCCCGATCGCTTCGTGCGCGGGACGGCCTCGACGTGCCGCGCAGCATCGATCTGTGGATGCGCTACATGAGCGCCGCGGTCGCCGAGGCCGGAGACGACGTGCTCGTCGTGGCCTACGACGACTTGCTGCGCGATCCCGACACGGCCGTGGCCCGCCTGGCGGCGTTCATCGACCCTGCGATCGGCGAGGCGGCGCGGGCGGCCGCCGCGGCGCCCGTCGGCGCCCACGGGCATCTGCGCCACCACGCCGATGCGATGCGCGACCTGGCCAGTGCCCCCGACGTGCCCTTTGCCGTGACGGCGTTCTATGCGCTGCTGGTGGCCCTGGCGCGCACGGACCCGGACGGTCGAGGGTTGCCCGCGGACCTGCGCGATGCGGCGCGGGTGATGGCGGCGACCGCGCCGGGGTTCCAGGCTGCTGAACGATCGCTGGCGCGACTGGGCGGCGCCGCAGGTCCAACCGCGCTGCCGGCGGCGCTGACCTCGCTCCAGGCGGCGCGCGACGAGGTGACGCGGCTGGAAGCCGACGCGGCGGCGTCACGTCTCGAGGCGCGGCAGGCCACGGCGCTGGTGGCCTCGGTGCACACGCCGCTGGGACTGGCGAAGGCGATCGTGCGGGTGGGTCTGCCGACGCCGATCCTCGAACGCGTGCGCGCCTGGCGGCGCCGGCGCGGCGTCGGCCTGCCGTCGGCGTGAGCCGCGCTGCGCCTCAGGGCACGACGATGCGCGAGACTTCGCCCGTGAGCGATGCCAGGTTCGCCAGCGCCTCGTTCTTCGGCAGGGCGCGGAAGAACTCGACCAGCGGCCGGTCGTCGGTCAGCACCGGACCCGGACCGAGGAACCGTCGCAATTCGTCGGGGCCGGCCGTGTACCACGAGGTCAAGGTGTCGAAGCTGTCGAGCCCGATCGCGGCCAGCGCCGCGCGCGTCCGGGGACGCGCGAGCTGCCGCTCGAACGCCGCCCGCGAGACGGTGAACGGCTCGACCGTGCCGACCAGGAGCGTGCCGTCCACCCAGACGGTCGTCTGCGGGAACACCTCCTGAAAGGTGCGCGCGATGAGCTTGTAGGCCGTGTCTTCCCGCTGGCCCACCCACTGCAGCACCAGCCCGCCCGGCTTCAGCCGATCGCGCACGCGCAGGAAGTACTCACGCGAGTAGAGCCCGCCGGCGCCGGCATGCGTCGGCTGGATGATGTCGGCCGTCACCACGTCGAAGCGGTCCTCCGTGGTGGCCAGGAAGCTGCGCGCGTCGTCCACGTAGAGGCGGGTGTCGGGCTGGTTGAGCACGTCGTAGTTGACGTGCGCGAACCAGCTCGCCGCGCGCTGCACGCCTTGGTTCAGCTCGACTACGTGGAGCCGGGCGCCGTGCTGGCTGGCCGCGCCGGCGGTGGCGCCGCCGCCGAGCCCGATGACGAGCGCGTCGTCAGGATGCGGGTGGAGCGCCATCGCCAGATGGCCGATCTGCCGGTGGATCTTCACCATCGACGGGCTGTCGCCGGCCTGGTGCAGACCGTCGATGAAGAGCACGCGCCGGCTGGGGCCGCCGTGCACGCTCACCGTGGCCTGCGGGCCCTCGTCGCGCCAGAGCGGCAGGCGATCGGCGCCGTGACGCCGCGCCGCGGTCACATCGAGCGGATCGGGCAGCCCGATCGCCAGAGCGAGGAAGAACGCCGCCGCCGGGATCACCCGCGCGAGTGTGGCGGTGCCGGCGGCGCGGGCGACCACCCAGGCGCTCACGGCGAAGACCGCGGCAGCCAGGCCGATCGACCGCCGGACGCCGAGCCCGGGTACGAGCACGAAGCCGGTCAGCACGGCGCCGGCCACCGCGCCCGCGACATTCAGCGAGTAGAGGCGGCCGACGCGCGCGGCCACCTCGGCGGGACCGGCCGCGGCGGTGACGGCCAGGTGCAGCGCAATCGGCAGACTGGCCCCCATCACGATCGTCGCCGGCAGCATCGCGATGGTGCTGGCGAGCGTCGCCTCGCCGGCGATCCAGCCCCAGTCGAAGGCCAGCGCCAGCACCGTGACCGACGCCGCGGCCAGCAGCGCCGTCACGTAGTGGGCGCCTGCCAGCCACGGCCGCCAGTCGCGCGCCGTTTGCAGCAGCCGTGACGCGACGACCCCGCCGAGCGCGATGCCCACCAGCACCACCGCCAGCATCGTCGTGAAGGCGTAGGTGGTGGCGGGGAAGAACTGGAGCAGCGCACGGAACCACAGCACTTCGAGCGCCATCGCGCCGGCGCCGCTGGCGGCCACGATCGTGGCGAGCACGCGCGGCGGCAGCGCGTGGGCCGGCGCAGGCGCGGTCGGACCAGGCGCGGCCGCTTCACCGGCGGCCAGCGGCGCGCGCTGCGCCGCTTCGCTTCGGAGGGACATCACGAGGGCGACCACGCCCACGGTCAGATTGACCGCGGCGGCCACGCGCATCGCGCCGTCGGCGCCGATGGCGGGAATCGCCACGAAGCCCGCGAGCACGGCGCCCACGACGCCGCCAGCCGTGTTGACGCCGTAGGCGAGGCTCATCCGTGCACCGAACGACGCCCGCACCACCGCCGACGCGCTGATGAGGGGCAGCGTGAGGCCCATGAGGGAGGTCGGGACGATGAGCAGGGCGGTCGCGGCCAGAAAGCGCCCGGCGGTGAGCGCCGTGAGGTGGCCCCCGGTCAGGCGGTGCAGCGCGGCATCGAGGGGCTCGGCCCGATCGAGCACCACGACGGTGATGAGCGCGGTGACGCCGATCAGGATTTCGGCCAGGCCGAAGGCCAGGATGGGACGCCCGACCCGGCGCAGCAGGCGTCCGGCGGCGGCACTGCCGATGGCGAGCCCGCCCATGAACGCGGCCAGCACCGTGCTGGCGGCATAGACGGTCACGCCGAACACCAGCGACAATTCGCGCAGCCACAGGACCTGATAAGCAAGGCCGCTGGCGCCCGAACCGACGAGAAGCAGCAGCAGAAGGGGGAGCCGGGCCTGGGTCATCACGGGTCGGGTGGCGATCATAGCAGCCGCCCGCCGCGTGGCCCGGCCGGTGCGCCCGGTGAGAGGTTGGCGCCCGTTCTCACGCTATTGTCTGTGGGCGGAAACCGCGGGAGTGGATTGCGGCGGCTTTCAGTCCGATAGGATTGGGGCGGTCCCCGCAGAACCGGACGGACGGAGCATCGGCATGAATCGACGAGTTCTCGTGACTTTCACGCTGGGCGTGGCACTGGCGACGGCCCCCATGGCTTCAGCCGAACAGCTCGGCAAGCTCGGCGGCGCCTTGAAGAAGGCCAACCAGCTGCGCGACATCCAGATGACCGATGCCGAGGAAGCGCAGCTCGGCGCCGAGGTCAGCCAGCGTATCCGTGCCCGCTACGGCGTCGTGCAGAACCAGGTCGTGCACCGCTATGTGGCGCTGGTGGGCACCGCGCTCGCGCAAGCGAGCACCCGCCCGGGCATCGGCTGGAAGTTCATCGTCCTCGACACCGATGCCGTCAACGCCTTTGCCGCCCCCGGTGGCTTCGTGCACATCACCAAGGGCGCGCTGGCGAACCTGAAGAGCGAGTCGGAGCTGGCCGGCGTGCTCGGCCACGAGATCATCCACGTGAGCGAGAAGCACACCATCCGCGCCATCCAGAAGGGCAAGGCGGTGCAGATGGGCGCCGACGAGACGGTGGCCGGCAACAGCGCGCTGCTCGGCAAGCTGGCCGACAAGGCCTACGAGATCGTCGACAGCGGCTTCGGCCGCGGCGACGAGCTCGAAAGCGACGAGAAGGGCATCGTGCTCGCCAACACGGTCGGCTACGCGCCTACCGGCATGAACGGCTTCCTGAACATGCTGATGGAGCGCAACAAGAGCGCCAGTGCTGCCAGGAGCGGCCTGTTCGCCTCGCACCCCGAAACCAAAGAGCGCGTGGACAAGATGACCAAGCAGATCGCCTCGGCGAAGCTCATGTCGACGGCCACGGTGACCGAGCGCTACACCTCCACGATCACCTTCAAGCCGGTGCCGGTGTCGGAGATGGCCACCATCGAAGCAGGCTCGGCCGGCGCCGCGGGCGGCACGGCGAAGCCGGCGGCAGAAGAACCGAAGAAGAAGGGTATCGGCGGCCTCGCCTCGTCGCTGCGACCGGGCGGCGGCGAGAAGAAGTCGGCCCAGGTGACCGGGTCGGGTGCGGCCAGAGGGGCCGGCACGGAATCAGCGGCCAAGGGCGGCGCGAATCCGGGGCTCGTCGTCGTGACAGTGAGCGCTGCTGACATCGCGGCGTTCAAGAAGGCCGGCGGACTTAAGTGACAGGGACTCGGGGCTCGGGGGCTGGGGGCTGGGGCGCGTCAAGAGCGCCTCGCGTACTAGCTCGTGCAGCTGCCCCTCGCTACCGGCGTCGCGTTCGCGGTCGTGCTCGCGGCGCTGGCTGCGGTCCGTAACCGCTTCGTGCGGGCGCGGCTCGGCTTTGCCGCGGTCGTGCTGCTCGTCGCCTTCGGCTTCGACATCGCGCTGGCGCGCGGCATGGGCGATCCGGCGCTGGTCGGCGGGCTGGCGCGGCTGCTGCTCGTCGCCGGCGGCATCATCGCCGGCGTCGGGCTGCTGTTCAATCCGTGGCGGCACGACCGCGTCTCCGAACGCCTGCCGGCGATCGTGCAGGACGTCATCGTCATCGCGCTCTTCGCGGTTGCGTCGACGCTGTTCCTCGACGAGAAGTTGCTCACCACGTCGGCCGTGGGCGCCGTCGTCGTCGGCTTTGCCCTGCAGGACACGCTCGGCAACCTCTTCGCCGGGCTGGCGATTCAGGTGGAAAAGCCGTTCCGGGTCGGGCACTGGGTGCGCGTGGGCGAGTTCGAGGGCCGGGTGCAGGAAGTCACCTGGCGCGCGACCAAGCTGCTCACCAAAGCCGGCCAGTTCGTCATCGTGCCCAACAGCGTGATGTCGAAGGATCCGATCCTGAACCATTCGGAGCCGACCATCCCGACCCGGATCGACGTCGAGGTCGGCGCCAGCTACGACGTGCCGCCGAATGTGGTGAAGCGGGCGCTGCACGAAGCCCTCGACAACGCGCCGCTGGTGCTGCGCGATCCGGAAGCCGACGTGCTCATCCAGGACTTCGGCAGTTCCTCGGTCAATTACCGCGTCCGTTTCTGGATCGACGACTTCGGCCGCGACAACTCGGCCCGCGACCAGGTGCGCAGCAACATCTGGTACACCTTCAAGCGCCACAACATCGAGATCCCGTTTCCGATTCAGGTCGAGTACAGCCGTGACGAGCCGAACCCGCGCTCCTCGGAGCGGCTGCAGCGGCTGGCCGAACGCCTGGGCGCGATCGATCTGTTCGCCGGGTTCGACGACGTGGAGCGGCTGCGGCTGGCGGAGCTGTGCCGCGAGCACCTGTTCGGCGCCCGCGAGCGCATCGTGCGGCAGGGCGATGCCGGCGAGTCGATGTTCGTGGTGCTCGACGGACGCGTGCGCGTGACCATCGAGCCGTCGGGGCAGGAAGTGGCGGTGACTTCGGCTGGCGGCTTCTTCGGCGAGATGTCGATGCTGACGGGCGACCCGCGCACGGCCACCGTGACGGCGCTCGACGATGCGGTGCTGCTCGAGATCACGTCCGACCAGTTCCGTGAACTGGCGGTGCGGCGGGCCACGCTGGTGGAACAGGTGAGCGCTGTCGTCTCGGCCCGGCGCCAGGGCCTCGAAGACGCGAAGGCGGCGGCCGAGGGCGCGCATGCCAACGCTCCCGCGCCTCAGTCGTTGCTGTCGCGGATCAAGGCGTTCCTGAAGGTCTAGACGGCGGGCCAGTCGCCCGCCCCAGCCCCCAGCCCCTAGTCCCCAGCGCCCATAACTACCAGGGCCAGATGCCGCCGCGGCTGCGGTTGCGCCGGCCGTCCTGGTAGCCCTCGTTGTAGCCGCGCTCGAAGGCGGCCCGATACGCCTGCTGGTAGAGCCCCTTCGGTCCGTATTCCCGGCGGTAGCCGTGGTCGGCGTTGCGGTATCGGCTGTGCCGCGTGACGTCGCGGCGGTCGCGGTCGCGGCCATCGTCGAGGCCCTTTCGATAGCCCTCCTCGAAGCCGTTCGAGACGGCAATCTCGGTCGCGGCGCCCCGTCCCGGGTAGCGCCCGCCATCCGACGGCCCGTTGCCGCCGTAGGAGGGCCCGTTGCGCGAGGGCGCGGGCCGCGAGTAGCCGCCCGAGGGGCCGCGTCCGCCGCCGGAGTTGTAGCCGTCGCGGTACCCTGCGATGAAGCCGGCGCGGTACTGCTGCGTGTAGTCGTCGCGGCGTCCGCTGCGCGACTGATAGCCGCGATCGCCGTCGCGGTAGTCGCGGTGGCGCTGGTATTCGAACGGGCGGCCATCGCGGGCGTCGTCGCCGCCGGCGCGCGCGCCGTCGCGGTAGCCTTCACTCTGCGCACTCGCGCCCCAGGCGTCGCGCCGCTGGGCCTCGGCCGGCGCGCTCATGAGCGTCACGACGGCCAGGACGGCAAGGGTGGCTCTGAGATGGGTGGCGTGCATGGCCTTCTCCGGTCGCTTCAGGGCTGGTACCTCCCTGAACTGCAGCGACCGTGCCAAGGGCGAGATCGGTCCGAGCGGCAGCGAATGCTGACCAAATGCGGGGGTGGCCGCGCGTGTGGCCTCGGCGGAGGCCGCTTACCGTGCAGTGAGGAGGACGCGATTGCCGTCCGGCGCCTCGAACTCGAGCACGACCCCCGGCCCGTAACGCTCGAGGTCCTTCGGCTCGAGCCGCACGCCCTCGACGTCCATGCCCGACACGTACTCGCCGAAGACGATCGGCCCGGTCTTCAGGCGCAGCAGCCACATCGGCAGCGTCACGGTCGCCAGCGCGTCTTCGCCGGCATCCCAGGCCAGGATGTGCAGGGTGACGACGGCACCGGGATTGCGGCGCGATTCCAGGCCCGCGGTGAACACGGGACGCCGGTCGTTGCCGAGCACGAGCAGCGGCCGCTGGTCCGGGAACTGGCGCTTCGCTTCGTCGAACGCGGCCTGCGCGCTGTCGCGGCCGGTGCCACGGGCGACCTGGACGTTGTCGCGCAGGAACAATGTGCCGGCGACCGTCAGCGCGATGATGACGACGATGACAACGACGGCGACGCCCGCCAGCACCAGCGGCCATCGTCGTTTCGGGGTGGTCATCTCATCTGGTCCAGACGGAGGTCGCCGCTCGAAGGTTCAGAGCGTGAGCTCGGTGCCGGCGCCGGTCTCGACCGCGCGCCGATAGACGAGGTCCGCGGCCACGACGTCCTCGACGGCCATGCCGAGCGACTTGAAGATGGTGATCTCGTCGGGCGAGGTCCGTCCCGTGAGCGCGCCGCGCACGACGTCGCCGAGCTCGCCGGTGACGTGAGCCGCGCTGAAGCGGCCCTCGGCGATGCCGCCGACGACGTCGCCGGATTCCACCAGCGCCGCGGCCCTGGAATCGACCACCAGCCGGCTCGCGGCGACCAGCGCCGGATCCATCTCGCGGTGGTTGGGTCGGCACGCGCCCACCGAGATGACATGTGTGCCCGGCGCCACCCAGGCGTGGTCGAGGACGGGCGTGGGCGACGAGGTGACGAGCACGACGACGTCGGCGCCGCGCACGGCCGCCTCGGCCGAGGAGGCGGCGGTCAGGGCTGCCGGCACATGACCTTTCATCTCGGCGACGAAACGCTCGCGGCTCGACGCGGTCGGACTCCAGATGCGCGCCTGCCTTATCGGCCGCACGGCGGCGATCGCCTCGAGGTGGCTGCGCGCCTGGACGCCGGCGCCGAGGATGGCCAGCGTGGACGCCTCGGGGCGCGCCAGGTGGCGCGCCGACACGGCCGACACCGCCGCCGTGCGCGCCTCGGTGATGTAGCGGCCGTCCATCAGCGCAATGAGCGCACCGGTGTCAGGGTCGAGCAGCAGGATGGTCGCCAGGTGCGAAGGCAGGCCGCGCGCGTGGTTGTCGTCGAAGACGGTGACGATCTTGGCGCCGAGCTGCGGCGGGTCGGCGACGTAGGCCGGCATCAGGCCGAAGTAGGCCTTCTGCGGGCCCACCATGAGCACCGAGCGCACCGGCTGCAGCACCTCGCCGGCCGAAAAGCGCGCCAGCGCCGTCTCCATCGCGGTGATGAGGTCGGAGAGCGGAAGCAGGGCCCTGACGTGGGCTTCAGTGAGGAGGCGGAAGCGCTGCGGCATGCCGCATCCTCGCACACCTCACGCGTCGGCGCGTGGCCACCGGGCCGCGCTCGCGGCGGCCGCGCGGATCGTGTTCAGGTGGATCTGCACGATGTCGTCGGCATCGGGCGCATAGCCGCCGCTCATGGCAACCGCCACCGGCACGCCAGCCTCGTGGCAACGCGCGAACACGTACTCGTCGCGGGCACGCAGACCGTCGATCGAGAGCCCCAGCCGGCCCAGCCGGTCGCCGACGTACGGATCGGCGCCGGCCAGATAGAACACCAGCGCCGGCCGATGCCGCGCCAGCACGTCCGGCAGGTGGCGCGCCAGCAGCGCCAGGTACTCGTCGTCGCCCATCGCGTCGGCGAGTTCGACGTCGAGGTCGCTGACCTCCTTGCGGAACGGGTAGTTCTTCGCGCCGTGCATCGAGAAGGTGAAGACCGACCGCAGGCGCGCGTACTTGCTCATCGGAAAGCGATGACTGTCGGGGAGGGGAAGGACGAAATGGTCGGAGTAGAACGCCTTCATCTGGGGGCTGGGGGCTGGGCCGCGCCACGCCACGATTCGAAGTAACGCATCGACAAGCAGGGCTTGCGCATCGCCGCGACGCGCGATGCGAACGCGTGACGCTGCCCGCCCCAGCGCCCAGCCCCCAGGGTCTGGAAATCAGCGGCAGACGTCGAAGCCGGTGTCGCTGAAGCCCGGCGTGACGGGGAGGTAGTCCCAGTCGTAGCGGCCGTCGCCGAGCACGAGCTTCAGCACGCCATAGCCCTCGTAGCGCGCGGCGCTGTTGGGTTTGATGGCGGCGAACTTGTAAAGGATGGCGCCGCCGCCGCCCGAGATGAACTGACGGATGCCGCGATCGCGGTCGAGCTGCCCGTCGGGGTTCATCGGCAGGTAGCGCTCGTAGACATGGTCGTGCCCGGCCAGCACCACATCGGCTCCGGCGGCATGCAGCAGTTCCCACAGCGGCGCGGTGTTGACGTTGTCGCCGTTGGGCCCGGAGGTGAAGCGCGGGTGATGCCAGTAGGCGAGCGTGCACTTCGCCGGGCGCTGCAGTTCGCGCTGCAGCCAGATGTACTGCGGCGAGCCGCGTTCCATCGGGATGTTCGAGTTGAGCGCGATGACCTGCCAGCCCGACGCGGCAAACGAGTAATAGCCGTCGCCGGATGGCCCGGCGAGATCGCCGAAGTACTCGTAGTAGGGACCAGCGCCGGCCGTGAGGTAGTCATGATTGCCGGCCACCGGTCGCGTGCGCGCCTTGTGGCGACCCCACGTGGGCGCGTAGCAGTCGCGGAACTGCTCGACGGTGCCGCGCATGTAGGCGAGATCACCGAGCGCGAGGATCGTGCCCGGGTTGCGATCGAGGATGCTGGCGGTCTGTTCAGCCGGGCGCAGGTCGTCGCACCAGCCGACGTCACCGGCCACCAGCATCGTCACCGGCGCACCAACGGGACCACCAGGACCGAGATCCGTGGGCTGCGTCGGCGAGCCACTGCATGCCCCCACCAGGCCGAGAATCGCCCATCCAGACCATTTCAATTTCGTGCGCACTGTGGTACGGTCCACCCGTCTCTCTAGCCTAGTCTGATGGCAGTTCCCCAGCAAGTTGCCAGAGGCCACCTGGTCCTCACGCCTCGCCAGCCCCTCGTGGCGGGCGGCGCGGCAGAAGACTTCGAAGCCTCGGTCAAACGGCTCCTCGGTCAGGGTTATCGGCTGCTCATCGCAGACCTTAATGCTGTGACGTCGATCGACAGTGCCGGGATCCGGGCACTGGTGCGCGCGCATACGAGCGCCGGACGCGTCGGCGGCTCCTTCCGTATCGCCCGTCCCACCACCCACACGCTCGATCTGCTGAAGGTTGCACGCCTCGACAACGTCCTGAGCGTCTACGACTCGATCCACGAGGCCAAACATCAGGCGTTCAAGTGGCGCGAGTTCATCGCCATCACCATCGGGATCGCGGCCTGCCTCGCCATTGCCGGGATCGGGCTCGAGTGGCGGATCGCGCCCGTCGGCACCGGCGGCGGCGGCCCGCTCACCGTGCCTGACGGGGCGGCGGGCGCCTTGTGGGCGACGCCGTGGGGCTACCCATTCTCGGAACTCGTGCAGCTCATGTCGGCCGGTGTCATCGCCGTGTTCGTCACGCACATCCAGAAGCTGCACCAGAAGGACCGGCCGATGAACCGGTCGATGGAGCAGGCGCAGGTGCTGCTGGCCGTGGCCGGCGCGCTCATCATGATCATCATCGGCAGCTCGCTGGCGCGGGCCTTCGGCATCGCCGGCGCGGCCGGCATCATCCGCTTCCGCACCCCGGTCGAAGACCCGAAGGATGTCACCGTCCTCTTCCTGCTGATGGGGCTCGGCATGGCCTGCGGCATCGGCGCCCTGCCGGTGGCAGCCCTCGGGGCCCTGTTCCTCGCCGCCGCGATCGTGGTGCTCGACAAGCTCATCGCCGTGAAACCGCGAGTGATGCTGGTCGAGATGACGGCGTCCGGCCGCGAGTTTCCGCTGGCGCACGTGGTCAGCGTCTTTGCGCAGTACGGCGTCACCTGGGAGCCGCTCGAGTTCACGCAGGGCGACGAAGCCGAGATGACCTACCGCACGACGCTGCCGGCCCACGTGTCGATCGACGAGGTCAGCGAAGCGCTGGTCGCCGGGGGCAAACACGGGCTCGGCTCCGTGTCGTGGGAGCCGCCGAAGAAATCGTGACCGCCGACCGGATCGTGATCGAGCCGGCGGAACGCCGCCAGGCGGTGCTGCGCATCATCCGCGGCGCGCGCAAGCGTCTGGGCCTCACCATCTTCCGCTGCAACGACGCCGAAGTGCTCGACGAGGTGCGAATCGCCATCGCCCGCGGCGTGGTCGTGGATGTGCTGCTCACACGGCGCGCCAGCGGCTGGCGCCGCCGCCTCGACGAGCTGCGCGGCCGGCTCGAACACATGGGCGCCACTGTGACGCGCCACGGGCCGCGCGCCACCAAGCATCACGCCAAGTACATCGTGGCCGACAGCGGGCCGCTGCTGGTCGCCTCGTTCAACCTCACCCGCAGGTGTTTCCACGATACCTGCGACTTCGCGGTGGTGACCGCCGATCCGGGCGCGGTCACCGATGCGTGGCGGCTCTTCGAGTCGGATCTGGCGCGCCGGGTGCTGCCGGAATCGGCGGCGCGGCACTCGCGGCTGGTCGTCGGGCCGGAGTGGGCGGGAGCGGCGGTGCGCGAGCTGCTGTCGAGCGCCGAGCGCCGCATCAGTATCATCGACCACAAGCTCGATGACGTCCGGGTGCGGCGGATTCTCGCGCAGAAGGTGCGCGACGGCGTGCGCGTGGACCACATCGGCACGCATGTGGTCGGTGGCCGCGAGGCGCACGGAAAAATCACGATCGTGGACGGCCGCATCGCCCTGGTCGGCAGCCTGGCGCTGTCGACAGCGAGCCTCAGCCTGCGCCGCGAACTGGGCGTGCTGGTCGAAGAGCCCGCCTGCGTGCGCCGCCTCGAGACCTTCTTCGCGAAGGCGTTCGAGACCGGCGGCCACACCCACCAGTAGCGGCGGGCGCCGCCCCATACCCCCAGGTGCTGCCGCCCCCGGCCACGGTCAGGGGCAGTTGACGGGCGGGCGCGACTCGTTGGCCACCGAACAGCGCACGAACGCGCTGCGGCGCAGCGCGAAGGTCCGCAGGCCGGCGACGGCCGTTTCGAACTGCTCGTTGCTGTAGGGCTTGTTCGTGTCCTGCTGCGACAGCGGCTGAATCAGGTTGTAGAGGCGCTCGACTTCGCGCGCCAGCCACCCGGTGGAGGCATCGGCGCCCTCCTGGCCCTCCGCGGCGGAGTCGGCCGCTGCTGACAGCGTGTCGAGATAGGCCTGGCGCACGTCCGGGATGGCCAGGGCGCGGCGCGCCAGCACGCTGTTATCGACGCGCAGGAAGATCGGGTTGTTGGGCCGCCAGAACGTGTAGTCCTTGTCCCACGCGATGATATTGAAGCGCGATCCGCCCTGGTTCCTGTAGAGGAACAGGTTGTTCATCCCCCAGAAGCCGAGCCAGCCGTCATCGTCGGAGATGAAGTTGTCCATCGCGATGTAGCGCGCGAAGGCCTGCAGGTCGAGGAAGGGCGCCATCGCCGACGCGAACAGCTCGTCACTCGAGTCGTTGGCGGCCCGCACCATCTGTTCGATCGGGCTGTAGAGATCGAACGTCGACTGCGTGGTGTTGGTCTGCGGCTTGAACATCGAGTAGTTCTCGAGCGTCGAGCCGCGGTATTCGAAGTTGTAGTCGAACGTCCAGTCGTACTCGTAGAGCGTGCCGCCGGACTCGCCGAAGGTGCGCTGCGCGAACGGCTCGGCGATGTCCTCGACCAGGCCGTAGAGGCCCAACAGCGTGTTGTTCACATAGAGCCGCACGAACGCCTCGCGTGGCGCCGGCAGGCCGAGGCGGCGATAGAGCTGCATCCCCAGCACTTCTTTCATCATCGACGGGTCCTGCGTGAGGTTGTCGAGGACCAGCGTGCGCAGCCCGAGGAAGCGGCCGTCGGTGGCATAGCGATCGAAGCGCAGCAGCAGGCCGGGCTTGACGGCGCTGCGGCTGCCGAGGCCGCGCGAGCGCACGCCGATGTTCTGCTGGCGCAGGCCGCGCCAGCTCATCTCGGCGGGGAAGAACGTGTTCTCCTTGAAGGTGTCCTTCAGTTCCTGCCAGTCGCGGGAGTGCACGAGCAGGCGCAGGTCCTGCACGGTCGACGAGTCGAAGAGGTCGTCGACGTTCTGCGCCGCGGCGGGCCAGCGGCCGCCGAGGACGACGAGCGTGAGGACGACGGCGACGCGAAGGGTGGCACGCATGGTCGAAGGCTCCTAGAACGCAAGTTGCAGGCGGGTCACGTAACTCCAGTAGGTGGCCGTGCCGTCGAGCGGCGTGCGGTTGAGATCGTCGAACGCCTCGCGGATGGCATTGCCCTGCACCTTGAGCCAGCGGTTCAGGTACCACGTGAGGCCCACGGTGAGCACGGCGTCGTGGTTGCGCAGCAGGTTGTCGGCGCGCGGGTTGTTGAACGCCGGCTCGCTGGCGTCGGCCGAACTGCCCAGCAGCATCTGCTCGTAGCGGGCCGCCACTTCAACGGCGCCGAAGCCGCCCTGGAAGAGCGGCCGCTTCGGCGAGACATTGTCTTCCTTGTCTTCGCCGGTGACCAGCCACGATCCGGACACGTACCAGCCGCGGGTGAACATGTTCGACAGATCGCCGTCGTCCACGCCCTGGCCGAGGCGCTGGTCCGAAGCGTTGATCCACTCGGCCTTGAGGCTGGCCGGACCGGACACGACCGAGACATCGATGCCGGTGCGGACGCGGTCGCCGTTCACCCACACCCGCTCGAAGAAGTCGTAGCCGAACACCGAGTTGCCCTTGAAGCTGTTGAGGCCCTCGGCCACCTCCGACCAGGCGCCGCTGGCGCCGATCTCGAGGTTGCGCAGCCCCGAGGGCAGGCTGGACACGGCGTCGAAGGGCTGCACCGTGACCCGGCCGCTCACCGTGCGGCCGAAGCTGTCGGCGCCCTGGTCGTCGTCGAAGAACAGCTCGGTTCCGCTGTCGCGCCGATCGTCGCCGTCGAAGACCCCGACCGCGTAGGTGAAGCGTCGGCGGGACGCCTCGCCGTAGACCATGGCACCGATGTCGCGGCCGGGCGCCAGCGCCCGCGTGCCGAGCGAGCGGAAGATGAGGTCGTGCTCGACCGAGCTGGTCGAGTTGTCGAGGCCGAACGGCAGCTTGAACTTGCCGCCGCGGATTTCGAGCAGGTCGTGGGCCTTGACGTTGACCCACACGTCGCGCCAGGGCTCGAGGTCGTCGCCGAACTCGCGTTCCACCTCGAACTCCACACGGTTGAAGAACTCCCCGCGCACGGCCAGCCGGCGGCGGCGCCAGGTGAAGCCTTCGTCCACTGGATCGACCACCGGGTTGAACCAGGCGGTGTCGCCCTGGATCTTGGCGCGGAGTTCGACCGAGAAGTTCCGGCCCGACGTGACGCGCGGCCGGGGCGACCAGCGGCCCTGCAGTTGTGCGGCCGGCGACGGGTCAGCCGTGGCCGGAATCGTCACCCGCAGGGGCGCGACCGGCGCGGCCGGTGCCGCCGGCGTCTGCGCCAGGGCCAGCGGGGCGGAACTGGTGAACAGCAGTGCGGCGAGCCAGAGTCGCGTCACGAGGTCAACCTCTTGTGCTCATGGTGGCGTCAGGTTCGAACGCCTGACAGAATAGCGCGGAACGCACGCCTGTTCCGCGGCCGGTCCCGGCTTTCCGCACATGATTCATCACATCCGCACCATTGACGCCCACACCGCCGGCGAACCCCTGCGCCTGGTGGTCGACGGGCTGCCGGCTCCCGAGGGAGCCACCATGCTCGCCAGGCGCGACTGGGCGCGCAAGCACCTCGACCACCTGCGGCGCTCGATCATGCTCGAGCCGCGCGGCCACGCCGACATGTACGGCGCGCTGCTCACCGAGCCGGTGACGCCCGGCGCCCACGCCGGCGTGCTCTTCATGCACAACGAGGGCTGGAGCACGATGTGCGGGCACGGCGTCATCGCCGTGGCGACGATCGCCATCGAGCGCGGCCTGATGTGGGATGCAGCGGCGTCGGGCGCCGGCGACACCATCGAGATGGTGCTCGACGTGCCGGCCGGGCCGGTCCGCGCGCGGGCGACGAAGGTCGAGGTCGACGGCCGCACGCGCGTGACCGGGGTGGCGTTCGCCAACGTGCCCTCGTTCGTGCTCGCGCCGGGTGTGCCGCTCGGCGTCGGCGGCCGGACGTTCACGGCTGACGTGTCGTTTGGCGGCGCCTTCTACGCCATCGTCGATGCCGAGAGTGCCGGCCTCTCGATCGACATCGCCAAGCTGCCGGACCTGCGGCGCACGGGCATGGCCATCGCGCGCGAAGTGGAGAAGCTCGTCAAGGTCGTGCATCCCGCCGAGCCGGGGCTGTCGGGTATCTACGGCACCATCTTCACGGCCCCGGCCCAGACCGAGGGAGCGCACCTGCGCAACGTGACCGTCTTCGCCGACGCCGAAGTGGACCGCTCGCCGTGCGGCAGCGGCACGGCGGCGGTGATGGCGGTGCTCGACGAGATGGGGGTGCTGTCGAGCGGCGACGGCACCTTCGTGCACGAGAGCCTCATCGGCACGCTGTTCCGCGGCCGCGTGCTCTCGCGTCAGCGGGTGGGTGAGCTGGCGGCCATCGTCCCGGAGATCGCCGGCAGCGCCTGGATCACCGGTGAGCACACCTTCCTCATCGATGGCGACGACCCGCTGCGGGCCGGCTTCCGGATCTAGCGCGCCTCGCTACCGGGTGGGCGCGGCGGCGCCAAGCGTGCCGAGTTTGCTGAAGTCGATCTTCGAGGCGAACTCGTGGAGTTGCTTCATGTCGGTCAGGCGATCGCCTTCCACCGACACGAGGAAACGTTTGGCGACCACGATGTTGAGCTCGCCGTCCTTGCGCTGCTCGTTCCACTTCTCGAAGCCGGGGTGGCCGGCGATGGTGGTGGACTTCTCGTAGCCGTTGTCGGTTTCCTTCTCGTAGCCGGCGGAGAGGAACATCGCCCACGGCGCGACGAGAATCTGGTTGAATGCCGAGTCCACGATCTTGACCTCGATGGCCTGGTCGCCGTTCTTGTAGCGGGTCTCGGTCTGCGAGAACGCCACCGGCGCCGTCATCCGTTCGCCCTTCGGCTTGTCCATCGTCCAGCCCGACACCGTGGGGAAGGCGGCCTGCAGGTCGCGGAAGCTGACTGGCTCCGACACCTTGCCGCCGTTTGCGCCGCCCATCGCGGCGGCCATGCCCTGCATGGCTTTGGCGAAGTCTTCCATGCCCTTGGCGGCCTCGCCGGCTGCCGGCGCCGCGCCCTGCACGGCCGCTTCGCCGGCCTTGGCCATCTCTTCGCCCGCCTTGGCCATGTTCGTGGCGGCGTCCTTCAGCGCGTCAGCCGCCTTCTCCTCCGGCGACTTGCCGCACGCCGCCAGCATCGCCGTCAGCCCCATCGCCACCGCCATCGTCAGCACTGCACGCATGATTCGCATCCTCCCGCGCCGGGTGATGGCGCGCCTGTCTGGGATGATAGCGCGAGACCCCGAGGCCTTCCCTCAGCCAGTTTCGTGATCGCGTGTGCCGATTTGGCACCTCCGCGTAGGCCGGGCTCAAGGCCTGCCGCCGGCGGCCGATTGGCAGCACATGCAGAAGCTTCGACAGTGGACCGGTCGCGTCCTGCGCGTCCTCATGCCCGCTGGCATGTACGTGATGCTCGCCTCGTTTTCGCCCGTCACAGCGGCGCCCGAGCCGGTGGCCTCGCCGATGACGCGGCTCAGGGCCGGCAACGAGCGCTTCGTGCGCGGCACCCAGAGCCCCAGCCCCTCCGCCGCCTCGAGTCGCGCGGCGCTCGGCGCTGACACGCATCCATTCGCGATGGTGCTCTCGTGCGCCGACGCGGCCCTGGCGCCCGAGCACATCTTCAGTGCCGGTCCGGGCGAGCTCTATACCGTGCGGGCCCTCGGCGAGGTCGTGGACCGCGCGGTCCTGGCCAGCCTCGAGCACGGCGTCGAACACCGGCACGTGTCGCTGCTCGTGGTGATGGGCCACGAGGCGTGCGGCGCGGTGCAGGCCGCGCACGACGACACGCCTTCCGAGAGCGCCAGCCTCGAGTTCCTCTACCGGGCGATTCGCGCCGCCGGTCCGCGCTCTTCAGGCGCGCAGCA
>JANNIB010000211.1:0-3365 GCA_031404695.1 Acidobacteriota bacterium | reverse complement strand
CACCCACCTGGGGCTGGAGGAGGCCCACCGGCACCTTCACATCGCGCCCGAGGAATTCGACGAAGTCGCGGCCGAGCTTGGTCGCAGCCTGGCTTCCTTCCACGTGCCCCAGCGGGAAGTGGAGGAGGTCCTGAGCGCGTTCGCCGCGCACAAGGGTGAGGTAACCGAGGGATCCGACGTGCCCGCCTGACTCGCCCGCGCGCGGCTCCACCGACAAGCGCAGTGCCCAGCAAGGGTGAACCAGTAGACCGGCTCAAGGAGACGACGATGTGTCTGAATTGCGGCTGCATGCGCGCCCACGACGACATGGGCAAGCCGGGCATCAACATCACGTACGAGGACGTCAAGCGGGCGGCGGACGCGAACGACACGTCCGTCGAGGCGACGCTGGAAATGATCGCACGCACGGCCGACAAAGACCGGAGCGAACATCCTGACGAGTACCCCGCGTCGCAGCCGTAGGGTGGAACGCGGCCGACGAGATCCAGCCGCGGAACCGACGCGAGGATCTCGATAGCGCACGTGCGATAACCAGGCTTCGCTAAACCCGGTGACGTGAAGACTGCGTCAGGGCCGCCACTCGGCGATCTGCACGCCGAGGGCGTCGTAGCCTCGGACGACGAACTTCGGCCGGTCCAAGCGCCGCCCGAGCTGCGGCGCCGGGATTACCACGGGCCACCAGGCGCTGAACCAGCCGTCCTCGATGGATGCCTGAACGACGGGGTGAATCTGCGGCTCGACGACGACCGACGTGATCGCGACGCCCACCCGACCGAAAACGGACCAGCCAGTCACCGTGAGCGCTCCCCCGCCGACCTGGCCCGTCTCGACCTGCCCGAATGCCGCCGCGCCGAGGGCCGGGAGCTCCTCCACGCCCTCCATTCGTGAACCGCCGCCTGCTCCCATCACCTGCCCGTTGTTCGCGATCTGGAGAGCGTCGCAGGTCCCGGCGCTCACACCGGTCATGCGGACGGTGACCACGCCTTCGCCGCGGGCGTCCATCACGGCCGTCACGCTCGCCGGAAGGCGCTCCATGTCGCGCCGGCAGACCGCTTCGGCGCGTGCTCGCAGCGCCGGATCGAGCCGCATGGGCGTCGCGCGCCACGGCCCAGCGAGTTCGGCGAGGGTGGCCGGCCGCACGGGTTGCGGCGGGACGGCCGTCGGCTCCTCGCCGCAGGCAGCGGCCAGCATCGCGACGACGGCCAGGATCGCGAGGGATGCGCGGTGCACTCCACCCTCCGTGCTGTGACGACGCCACGATACATGCGGGTCCCGGCGGAACAGCGGCCGGCGGCGGCGGGGTTCCGTGCCGCCGCGAAAGGTACCCTGGCTGGGGGGTACGATCGCCGTCGAACGCGTTGCGCTGGTGCACCAGGGTGAGCGATCGCGCTCCGCATCGGATTGACATCGGTCGACACAGCGCGCACCTTGGGTCTCTTCCTTATTGCTCCAGGCGCGGCCACTTCATTGCTGCAAACGCACCGCGCCGTCGGAGAGACTCGCCTGTCGCCGTGCGGCCATAAGTACCAAGGGGGTTCTAGATGCGTGTGTCCATTTCCGTGGCGGGGCGTCGCCAGCCGGTCGCGACACGTCCACTCGCCAGGCGAAGCGCCGGCCTGTTCGCCGCGGTCACACTCGCGCTGTTCGGCGGGATAACCCCGGTCCTCGCCGATCACCTCCCGGTCGATTCGGACCCTGACATCACGGGCCCCGTCCTCGAATCGTTCGCGATCTCCCCGACATCGGTCGATGTCCGCGTCGCGAGCGCGACGATCACCGCTGACGCCCGAATCACCGATGACAAGTCCGGCGTGGAGTTCGTGTCCGTCACCTACCGCAGTCCCACGGGCATTAGCTCTGTCTCGTTTGGTTTCTCTGCGGGCAACAGGATCTCCGGCAGCGCGCATGTCGGCAATTACCGCACCTCCGTGACGATCGACAACAACAACGAGTCGGGAATCTGGACGGTTTCGAGCGGCTTCACCAGGGACGTTGTCGGAAACACCCGCGGCTATACCGAGGCACAGATGCGGGCTCTCGGCGCCGTCGACTTCACCGTGCAGTCGAACCGTGACGCGACGCCTCCACAGATCTCGGCTGTGCGGGTGACTCCCAGCACGCTCGATGTCAGCAGCGGGGACGGTTTCGCAACCTTCGAGTGGGACGCGACCGACTTGGGTGGCTCCGGCGTTTGGATCACCCAGATCTCCCTCACCTCGCCTTCCGGGCGTCAGAGGATCTCCGCCCAGGGCTTCGTCTCGACCCCGGGCGTGGCCGCGATAACGCTGCAGGGAGATGGTCTGACATCCACATCCACTGGCACCTTCAACTTCTTCGAGGAGGGCCTCGCCCAGTACTCCGAGCCGGGCATCTGGACTGTCAACTTCGTCACGGTTTTCGACTTCGCGCGCAATAGAACGGACTATTTCGGCCCGACCCTCGCGGCCATCATGCCTACCCCGTTCTTCGAGGTCGTGGCCACTCCGACGGATACCGGTAATCCCGCGGTCACGGCGTTTCGCTTCTCGCCGTCTTCCATCGACGTGTCGAGCGCGCCCGCGACCGTGACGGTCCAGTTCGACGTGCTCGATGAGTTATCCGGCGTGCAGGCGGCCTGGCTCACCTTCCGCAGCCCGACCATCCCGACAGCCAGCCCGCCGTTCCTGCAGCGGACGGCCACGTACCACCAGTACCTCACCGCTCCGCGCGTCACGGCTGGGACGCTGACCGGATCGGTGATCTTCCCAAGATTTGACCGCGGTGGCGATTGGACGGTTGAACGGGTCTGCGTCGTCGACGAGGTCAAGCACACGACGTGCTACACCGGCGACGCGCTTCGGGTCCTCGGTCCCACCGAGATCACCGTCATCTCCAACCGGCTGACGATCACGCCCGTGACGGACGAGAACCCCGTCGGCAGCCAGCACACCGTCACGTCCACCCTCACCAACCAGAATGGACCCCTCGCCGGCCGGACGATTCTCTTCACGGTGTCCGGTGCGAACACCGGCTCCGGAACCGGCACGACCGACAGCAACGGCCAGGCGACGTTCACCTACACCGGGACAAACCTTGGCAGCGACACGATCACGGCGTGCCATGACGCCAATACCAATGGCACCTGCGAAGTCGCTGAGCTGAAGGCGACCGCGGCCAAGACATGGGTTCCGGGCGGACCCGGCGCGCCGGCGACGCTCGTCCTGACCCCGCCGACCGACACCAACCGGGCCGGCGAGGAGCATTGCGTCACCGCGACTGTCAAGGACGCGGCTGGCAACCCGACCCCGAACGTCAGCGTGGTGTTCTCGGTCAGCGGCGCCAACACCGCCGGCAGTACCAAGACCACCGACGCCAGCGGCCAGGCC
>JANNIB010000210.1:0-3630 GCA_031404695.1 Acidobacteriota bacterium | reverse complement strand
ACCGGGTCGGTGGCCGGCGTCGGCGGCGCCACGCCGAGCGGCGTCAGGAGGTCCCACTGATTCAGCACCGAATGGCGCGGCGGCAGCAGCGACGGATGCCACGGCACGCGTGTCGTGTAGGCGAAGCGGCGTCCCGGGATGTCGTAGCCGATACGCGTCGGGGCGCCGCTGGCGCGCACGAGCCAGGCCGATCGCGGGCCGCCGTGGAAGTCGAGCGCCAGGTCGTAGCGCTCGCGCCGCAGCCGCCACGCCAGTCCGAGATCGTAGGCGAGGCGCGTCAGACCGCGCGGCCGAGCGACCTCGATGACGGTGTCGAGGTCCGGGGAGTGACGGACGATGGCCGCTGCCGCGGGTTCGACCAGGTAATCGAGACGGGCGCCGGGGAAGTGGCGGCGGAGCGCGTGCACGGCCGGCGTCGTGAAGACGACATCGCCGACCAGCCGCAGGCGCACCAGCAGGATCTTCAGGGCTCGACCGTGGCTTCGTCGAGGAGCATGACCGGGATGTCGTCCTTGATTGGATAGACGCGCCGGCAGGTCTCGCACTTGAGAGCGGCGCCGTCCTTCACGAGCACGACCGGGGTCTTGCAGGCCGGGCACGCCAGGATCTCGAGCAGCTCCGCATCAATGGGCATCGGGGACTCCGGGGCGAGTATATCGCGCACCCGTCGCGGTCCGCGCCGGGGCCCCGGAAATGTGAAAAGATGCTGGCCATGACGCTCGGTCGCGCTGTGCTCGCTCTGCTGGTGGTGGTTGTCGGCCGGCCGGTGGCGGCACAGCCCGCACCCGCCACACCGGCGCCGGCCGCCTCCGCGCGTCCGGCCAATGCCACAGCCATGTACGAGTTCCTGGTCGCGCGGCGGGCCGAAGCCGCCGACGATGTCAAGGGGGCCGAAGCGGCCTTCAGCCGCGCCGTCGCGCTCGACCCGCGGTCGGCGGAACTGCAGGCGGAGCTGGCCGGTTTCTATGCGCGGCAGAACCGGGCGAATGACGCCGTGGCAGCGGCCGACAAGGCGCTCGCCCTCGACGCCGACTCGGAAGAAGGTCATCGCATCCTCGGGCTCGTGAACGCTGCGTGGGCCGATGGCGTGGTGGATGGGCCCGCCGGCGGCAGCGAAGCGACCTGGCGCACCACCGCGATCACGCACCTGCAGAAAGTGCAGGCCTCGCCCGCGATGGCGACCGACCTCGGGCTGCAGCTCACGCTCGCGCGTCAGTTGCTCGGGGCCGATCGCGCCGTCGATGCGGTGCCGCTCCTCGAGCGCATCGTCTCGCAGACCGGTCCGGCCGGCGAGCCCGTGTCGATGCTGGCCGAGGCCCTGCGCTCGCTCGGACAGCTCGAGCGGGCGACCACCGTGCTCGAGCAGGCCGCGGCCGCCAACCCGCGGTATTTCATGGCGCTCGGCGACATCTACGAGCGCCAGGCGAAGTTCGAGGAAGCGGCTGACGCCTTCGACCGCGGCGCCAAGGCGATGCGCACGCCGGGGCGCGAGCTGCGCCTGCGCCGCATCAATGCGCTGCTCAGCATTCCTGATGGCAAAGGCGCCGAACGCGCCGTGACCGCGCTTGGCGAATATCTGACGGCGACGCCCAAAGATGCGGCCGCGCAGTATCTGCTGGCGCGCGCCTACCTGCAGCGCGACGACACGGCGGCCGCCATCAAAGCCGCGCAGCAGGCGCTCGCCATCGAGCCTCGCCACATGCCGTCGCTCACGCTGCTGGCCGAACAGTTCCGCGAGCGCTACGATTTTGCCGCCCTCGCGGCGCTGCTCACGCCGATCGAAAGAGGCGAGGCTGCGAAGAACGAATCGCCGGCCGACGTGGTGCGCCTTCTGGCGGAACTCGGCGGCGCGCGTCAGCAGCTCGGTGATGCCGCCGGTGCGGCCAAGGCGTTCGAGAAGGCGCGCACGCTGCTGCCCGGGTCGGCGCCCCTGGCGGCCGCTCTGGCTCAGGCTTATCTGCAGGCCGGGCGTCCCGACGATGCCATCAAGGTGGCCCGCGACGCCCGGGTCGCCGCCGCTGGCGACCTCGGCCTGATTCGCGTCGAAGCACTCGCCGGCATCCGCGCCGGCCGCGCCGGCGTTGCCGTGAGCACGGCTGAGACCGCCGTGGGCGGACGGCGCGAGCAGGTGCCGGGCGCCTTCGTGCTGGCCGACATCTACCAGGACGCCAAACGCCACAATGACGCCATCGGCGTGCTGACGCCGCTGGCCACGGGACGTCCCGACGACGACGCGGTGGCATTCCGGCTCGCCGCCGCCTACGAAACCGCGGGACGCCTGCCCGACGCCGAGCGGACGTTCCGCGCCATCCTGATGCGCGATCCGCTGCACGCCAACGCGCTCAATTATCTGGGCTACATGCTCGCCAACCGGGGCCTCAAGCTGCCGGAGGCACTGACGCTGGTCGATCGGGCCCTGGTCGTCGAGCCCGGCAATCCCGCCTATCTCGACAGCCGCGGCTGGGCGCTCTTCAAGCTGGGACGCGCCGCCGATGCCGAGGAGCCGCTGCGGCAGGCCGCGTCGGCGCTCGGCGGCAGCTCCGTCATCCAGTTCCACTTTGCTGAAGTGCTCACCGCCCTCGGCAAGCGCGACGAGGCGGCAGCCAGGCTCGAGCAAGCGCTCAAGGGCGACGGCGTGGACATCGATCGCGCCGCCGTCGAGCGCCGGCTCGCCGAGCTCCGGCGTTCGCGATGATCGCCGCCGGCGTTGCCGCCCGCGCCGCGGCGCTCGGGCTGCTGCTGTTGACCGCGGCCTGCGCGGGGCGCGCGCCGCTCAGGCCGGGCGGCGTGCCCACCGACGATCCACCGGCGGTTGCGGCGCTGGAGGCGGCCACGCCGCATTGCCGGCCGCTGCGCACCGCCACGACCGAGATCCGTTTGTCGGGCCGCGCCGGGCCACAACGCATCCGCGCGCGGCTGCTGGCGGGATTTGCCGAGCCGTCATCGCTGCGGCTCGAGGCACTGGCGCCATTTGGCGCCCCGGCCCTCGTGCTCGCCTCCGACGGCGTCGTCACGACGCTGCTGTTCCCGCGCGAGAAGCAGGTACTGCGTGATGCGCCGGTGGCGTCGGTGCTCGAGGCGTTGACGGGGCTGGCGCTGGACGCCTCCGAACTGCGGCGCATCATCTTCGGCTGCCTGGCCCCCGCGGCCGGGCGCGGCGAGCGCTACGGCGCGGTCTGGCAGGCGGTGGCAGACGGCGACACACGGGTCTACCTGCGCGACGGCGTGCCGGTCGCCGCCGACTATCGCGGATGGCAGATTGAGTATGCGGGTCACGTCTCCGGCGTCGCGCGCCAGGTGCGCGTGCGGCGAGCAGTCGCTGCCGGCCCGATCGATCTGGTTGCCACGATTGGCGAGGTCGAGATGAACGTCGATCTCGCTGCCCGGGCCTTCGCGGTGGAGGTGCCGGCCGATGCCGCCGCCATCACGCTCGAGGATCTGCGCCAGTCCAGTCCGCTCACCGCCCGCTGACCCCCGTCTGCCGATGCCGCGTCCCGCCGCCACGTCCGTCACCGCCCGCGCGTTCGCCAAGATCAACCTCGACCTGCGCATCCTGGGCCTGCTGCCCGATGGCTATCACGACGTCCGCACGGTGCTGCAGTCCGTGCGCCTCCACGACACGCTGACCTT
>JANNIB010000209.1:0-39681 GCA_031404695.1 Acidobacteriota bacterium | reverse complement strand
ATCGCCCACGGTGCGCCGGCCTCGAAGGCGCGGACGAGACGGCGCTGCGTGAACTCGCCCCAGGGACTCAGCATCGGCCCGAACGACAGCTCCGGACGACCGCTGGCATCGATCAGGCGTGGACCGACGATGGCGGTGCCCTCATCGGCGACCAGCGCCGCGACGAGCGTCGGGATGGCGTCTGCGGGGACCTCGGTGTCGGGATTGAGCAGCAACACCAGGTCGCTCGCCGTGGCGCGGATGCCGAGGTTGTTGGCGCGGGCGAAGCCGAGATTGGCGCCGGCGTCGATGGCCTGCACCGCCGGCCAGGTCTCGCGCAGCCAGGCGAGCGTGCCGTCGGATGACTGGTTGTCCACGACGGTGATTCGACCGCGCGGCGGGCCCACGTGCAGGCTCCGCAGGCACCGATCGAGATCGGCGCGCACGTTGTAGCTGACGATGATGATGGCCACCGACAGCTCAGGCACCGGCGGCCTCCTCGAGGCAGGCGAGCACCCGGCGCGCGGCGTCGTCCCACCGATAACCCGCCAGCACCGGTGCGCCCGCCGCGCCGAAGCGCGCGCGCACCGCGTCGTCGTCGAGCAGCGTGCCAATCGCGCCGGCCACATCATCGGTGAGCGCCGGCCCCTCGGCGACGCGCCAGGCGGCCTGCGCATAGATCTCGCGGGCGACCGGTGTGTCGAGCACGACCGGTACGGCGCCGTGCGCCATCGCCTCGAGCGGCGTGAAGCCGAAGCCCTCGTAGCGCGACAGGAACACGAACACCGACGCCTCGCGGTAGAGCCCGTCGAGCGTGGCGTCATCGACCCAGTCGCGCAGCCGCGCGCGGCTGGACAGCCCGCGCGCCTCGATGGCCGCGGCGAAGTCCACGGCCGGCGAGGTGCGGTTGGCACCCACGATCTCGAGGCGGGCGTCAGGACGCGCGACGGCCACGTGCGCGAACGCGTCGATGAGCACGTCCAGACGCCGTCGCTGGAAGAGCGACCCGACGAAGAGCACGAGCGGTGCGCGCCGGGCGGCCGCCGGCGTGGTCGGGGGCCGCACGCCCAGGTAGACCAGCCGTACCCGTGACGACTCGACCGCCGTGTGCCGGACGATTTCGGCGGCGGAGAACGCCGAGGGAGCCAGCACGAGTCGCGCCCGCCTGGCCGACCACGCGGTCAGGAGCCGGCGGCGCGTGCCTTCACGCCACCCGAACCACTCGGGATGCGCGAAGAACGAGACATCGTGGATGGCCACCACGGTCGGCGCCGGCGCGGCCAGCGGCGCGGTGTAGCCGGGCGCGAACACGACGTCCGGACGATCGCGGCCGAGCGCCCGCTGGAAATCCCACTGCTCCCACCGGGTGCCGCCGGCACCGGGGATGACGCGGATGTCGGCCGCCAGGCCGGCCGGCACCAGCGTCGGCGTCGTGTGCGCGTAGAGCTGCAGGGTGTGGCGGCGGTCGGCGCCCGCGGCCTGCCACTCGACGAGCAACTCCGACAGGTAGCGGCCGACGCCGGTCGGGTGACCGGTCAGTTCGCGCGCATCGATGGCGACGCGCATCAGCGGCGCTCCGCGCGGGCGGCCATCGCCGCGCGGTAGGCGTCGAGCGTGGCGCTCGCCGTCGTCGCCCAGTCGTAACGCGCGGCCTGCGCCAGGCCGCGCGCGGTCATGACGCGCAGGCGCGAGTCGTCGGCACAGGCGTCGAGCGCGTCGGCCCAGGCGTCGGGCGCGCCGAGCGGCGCAAACAGTCCGGCATCGCCCAGCACCTCCGGCAGCGCACCCACCGGCGTCGCCACGACCGGCACCCCGCAGGCCATCGCCTCGAGTGCCGGCAGTCCGAAACCTTCATCGAGCGATGGCACCACGACGGCGCGCGCCTCGGTGTAGAGCGCACGCCTCCGGGCGTCGCTCACGTAGCCGGTGACGGCGACGTGCCCGGCGAGCGGGGCGCGGCTGGCGCGCTCCACCCAGGCCGCGCCGCCCTCGCCCAGTCCGCCCGCCAGCACCAGCGGCGGGACGTCCGGGCGCCGCGCCAGCAGCCGCTCGTAGCCGTCGAGCAGCAGGCCGGCGTTCTTGCGCGTCTCGAGCGTACCGAGGAAGAGGAGCGTGCGTCCGGTCGATGCGCCTCGCGCTGCCCGCACCTCGCCGGCCCAGCCCGGGGCCCCGAGCGGCGTGGTGGTGACGCGCGCCGGCGCCACCCCGAGCACGCCGGTCACCAGACCCGCGGCGTAGTGCGAGCCGGCAATCACGTGGTCGGCGCGCCGCACGTGCGAGTGGACCAGGGCGGTGAAGTCGCGCTGCGTGGCGCCGCGCACCTGGTCGGGACGTTCGAGGAAGTGCAGGTCGAAGACGGTGACCACCTGCGCCGCACGCCGCGCCGGCAGCAGCAGCGGCGTCGGGGAATGGACGACGTCCTGGTGCCCGGCGAGCCACTCGATGGAGGGCCAGCCGCGCCGATGCCAGCTCCAGGTGAGCGCTGCGACCGGCAACCGGCGGTCGACCACGCGCACGCCCGGCAGCTCGGCCACGGCGTCGGAGGCGATCCGGTCGCGCCAGGACGACGAGAACACGGTCAGGTCGAGTGAGGCGCCAGCCCCGGACGTGAGAGCGCGTGCCAGCTCGTGCACGTATTCGCCGATGCCGGTTCGAGCCCGGAGCGCCGGGCGGTAATCCACGAGCACGCGCACGCCCGGGGACGGTACCACGACCGCCCTATGACGGCAAGTCCTTGTGGTTCAGTATGTTGACACCAATCTGGGGCGAATGGTACCGTTCGGTGTTTGCGCGGAGCGCAGCGAAGCGCGGTTCGCCGACTCTTCCGGGGGAGTGCATGAAGGTCGCGGTTGTAGGCACGGGGTACGTGGGGCTCGTCGTCGGGGCATGTCTCGCAGAGAGCGGCAACGACGTCATCTGTGTGGACAAGGACGAAGCCAAGGTGCGGATGCTGCGCCGCGGCAAGAGCCCGATCTACGAGCCGGGCATCGAAGACCTGCTGCGCCGCAACAAGGCCGAGGGGCGGCTCGTCTTCACGACCGACCTGGCGAAGGCCGTCCGCCAGTCGACCATCATCTTCATCGCCGTCGGCACGCCGCAAGGCGAAGACGGCTCGGCCGACCTCCAGCACGTGATGGGGGTGGCGCGTGATGTGGCCCGCGCCATGAACGGCTACAAGGTCATCGTCGACAAGAGCACGGTGCCCGTCGGCACCGCCGAACGTGTGCGGGACGTCGTGCGGCGCGAGACCACCCACCCCTTCAGCGTCGTCAGCAATCCCGAGTTCCTCAAGCAGGGCGCGGCGGTGGACGACTTCATGAAGCCCGATCGGGTCGTCATCGGCGCCGAAGATCCGAAGGCGGCGGAGCTGATGGTCGCGCTGCACAAGCCGTTCACACGCACCGGGGCGCCCATCATGGTGATGGACTGCGCCAGCGCGGAGCTGTCGAAGTACGCGGCCAACGCCATGCTGGCGACCAAGATCTCGTTCATGAACGAGATCGCCAACGTCTGCGAGGCCTACGGCGCCGACGTCGATCGGGTCCGCCAGGCGATGGGCTCCGACCGCCGCATCGGGCCGGCCTTCCTCTTTCCCGGCGTCGGCTACGGCGGCAGCTGCTTCCCGAAAGACGTGAAGGCGCTCGTCAAGTTCTCGGCCGACAAGAAGTACGACTTCAAGATCCTGAAGGCCGTCGAGGCCGTGAACGAGCTGCAGAAGCGGATTCTGCTCAAGAAGATGGAGACGCACTTCGGCACCCTCAAGGGCAAGACCATCGCCGTGTGGGGCCTGGCCTTCAAGCCGAAGACCGACGACATGCGGGAGGCGCCGGCCATTCCGATCATCAAGACGCTGCTCGAGAAGGGCGCCAGGGTGCAGGCGCACGACCCCGAGGCGATGCCGACGGCCCAGGGGCTGTTCAAGGGCGGCGTCACCTACACGGCGCGCAACTACGATGCGCTGAAGGGCGCCGACGGCCTCGCCATCCTCACCGAGTGGCAGGAGTTCCGCGAGCCCGACTTCCAGAAGATGCGCAAGCTACTCAAGGACCCGGTCATCTTCGACGGCCGCAACATCTACCAACCCGACCAGATGAAAGAGCTCGGGTTCACCTACTACTCGATCGGGAGGTAGCGTTGGCGCGAGTGCTCGTCACGGGTGGCGCGGGCTACATCGGCAGCCATACCGCCAAGGCGCTCACCGCCGCCGGGCATCACGTCGTCGTGCTCGACGACCTGTCGGCCGGCCATGTCGAGGCCACGCGCGGTCGGCCGCTGGTGCGGGCCCGCGTGCACGACACGGCGGCCGTGCGCGCCGCGCTGGTCGACCATCGCATCGATGCGGTGATGCATTTCGCCGCTTGGCTGGCGGTGGGTGAGTCGGTGCGGCTGCCCGGCAAGTACTACGAGAACAACCTCACGGGGTCGATCCTGCTGCTGGAGGCGATGGTGGCCGAAGGCGTCCGCCGGATCGTGTTCTCGTCGACCTGTGCCATCTACGGCGAGCCGCAGTCACTGCCGCTCACCGAAGATCATCCGAAAGCGCCGGTGAACGCCTATGGCGAGTCGAAACTCGCCGTCGAGCGCGCGCTCGCGCACTTCGACACCGCCTACGGGCTGAGGTCGATCGCGCTGCGCTACTTCAACGCCGCCGGCGCCGACCCCGACGGCGAGCTGGGCGAAGATCACGACCCGGAGATCCATCTCATCCCGCTGGCGATCGCGGCGGCCCGCGGCGGCCGGGAACTGAAGGTGTTCGGGCAGGACTACCCGACGCCCGATGGCACCTGCCTGCGCGACTACGTCCATGTGGCCGACCTGGCGGATGCGCACGTGAAGGCCCTGGCGGCGCTCGAAGCCGGCGCCGCCTCGACCCAGTACAACGTCGGCACCGGCCGTCCGTGGTCGGTCAAAGAAGTCATCGACACGGTCGGCCGGGTGGTGGGCGCGCCGGTGGCGTGGTCGCCGGCCCCGCGCCGCGACGGCGATCCGTCGGCGCTCTATGCCGCCAGCGCCCGCACCCAGGCGGAACTCGGCTGGCAACCGCGGCTGAGCGACCTCGAGACGATCGTGACGCACGCGGCCGCGTGGCACGCGGCCCGCCCCGGAGGCTATCGGTCCACCCCGGGCCGCTGATGGACCCGCTGCGTCGTCTACTCCGCTACGCCGCCCCGCACCGGGCCGTGATTGGCGGCGCGCTGGGGGCGATGGTGCTCTACGGGATCGGGTCGGCAGCGCTGGCGTGGCTGGTCAAGCCGATTCTCGACGACGTCCTCAGCGCCCGCAACCAGCTGGGCTTCGTGGCGACGGCGATCATGGTCGTCTACGTCATCAAAGGGCTGGGCGCCTTCCTCTCCAGCTACTGGATGGACGACCTGGGGCACCGCGTCGTGCGCGGGCTGCGCACCGAGCTGTTCGAACGCATCCTGGGTCAGTCGGCGGCGTTCTTCGCGCGCCGCAGCACCGGCCAGCTGCTGTCGCGCGTCAACAACGACGTCGGTCTGCTGCAGCGCGCGGTCTCCGAGACCATCGGCGACCTGGCCCGCGAGTCGGTCACGGTCATCGGCTACGCCGGGCTGCTCATCTATCTCGACGGCGGCCTCGCGCTCGTGTGCCTGACGGCGGCGCCGATCGTCGTCTATCCTCTGGCCCGGCTCGGCACGCGCCTCAGAACGGTGTCGCGGCGCAGCCAGGAAGCGCTCGAGCGGTTGTCGCACGTGGCCGGCGAAGCCTTCGCCGGGCATCGCATCGTGAAGGCGTTTCTCGCCGAGGGCCGCGAGGTCCGGAAGTTCCGCGCCGCCTCCGACGACCTCTACCGCACCATGATGAGCGTCACCGGCATCCTGTCGCTGCTGCCGCCGCTCATGGAAGCACTGGGCGGCGTCGCCATCGTCGGCGCCCTCTGGTACGGCAGCGGCGAGATCGCGGCCGGGCGCCTGACACCCGGCGAGTTCACCTCGTTTGTCGCCGCGTTGCTGCTGATGTACGGTCCCGTGAAGAAACTCACGCGGGTCAATGCCAATTTGCAGCAGGCCGCCGCCGCCGCCGAACGGGTGTTCGAGCTGCTCGACGCCCGCACCGAGGTGGTGGAGAAGCCCGGCGCCGCCGAGCTGCCGCGCTTTCAGAAGGCGGTCGAGTTCCGCGACGTCACCTTCGGCTACGAAGACGGCCACGGCAGGCCGGTGCTGAGCGGCGTGTCGCTCAGCGTGCCCGCCGGCCAGCTGGTGGCGATTGTGGGCCGCAGCGGCGCCGGCAAGACGACGCTCGTGAACCTGCTGCCGCGCTTCTACGATGTCTCGTCCGGGGCCGTGCTGGTGGACGGACACGATGTACGCGACGTGACGCTGGCGTCGCTGCGCCGCCAGATCGGCATCGTCACCCAGGAGACCGTGCTCTTCGACGACACGATCGCCGCCAACATCGCCTACGGGATGCCCGACGCGGCGCCGGAGGCGGTCGAGGCCGCTGCGCGCGCCGCCCACGCCCACGACTTCATCCAGGGGCAGCCGCACGGCTACGCGACCCGCATCGGCGAGCGCGGCCAGCGCCTGTCGGGCGGCCAGCGCCAGCGATCGCGCGGGCGCTGCTGCGCGATGCGCCGATCCTGGTACTCGACGAAGCCACCTCATCGCTTGACTCGGAATCCGAACGGCTGGTCCAGGACGCGCTCGGCGTGCTGATGCGCAACCGCACCTCGTTTGTCATCGCGCACCGGCTGTCGACGATCCAGCGGGCGGATATCATTCTGGTGATGGAGCGCGGGCGGCTGGTCGAATCGGGACGGCACGACGAGCTGCTGGCGCACGGCGGTGCCTACGCGCGCCTGCACCGCGCGCAGATGGCCGAAGCCCGCAAGCCGGCACGGGTGGCCGTGGCGCGGACGGCCGACGGCGGACGATACCCAGGGGGAGAGGCGGACGGCGCATGATGAGAAGCATGACCGGGTTCGCGGCAGCGACCGTGGACGACCCGCGGGGCACCGTCTCGGTGACCCTGCGGACGGTGAATCACCGGTTCCTCGACCTGCAGCTGCGGCTGCCGCCGGCGCTGGCCGACCTCGAGCCGCGCGTGCGCGCGCTGGTGCAGCGCGGGCTGGCCCGCGGCCGCGTCGAACTGCAGGTGTCGCTGCAGCCGCGCACCGCCGCGGCGCCGGTGGTCGAACTCAACGAGAGCTTCGTGACGGCCGTGACCTCCGCCATTGAAGTGGCGCGGGCCGCCGGCCTCGTGCAGGGGCCGCTGACGCCCGGTGATCTGCTGCGCCTGCCACAAGCGCTCGCCATCCGCGAGCGCCCCCTCGACGTGGAGGCCGGCAGCGGCTGGACCGAAGCGCTCGACGTTGTGGTCGCCCGCGCCGTGGCGGCGCTCAACGACATGCGGGCCCGTGAGGGCGCGCTCCTCAAGACCGACCTCGGCGCCCGCAAACGCACGCTCGTCACCCTCATCGACGCCGTCGTGGCCGCCGCCGAAGCCGGCCGTCTGCAGCTCGAGGCGCGCCTGCTCGAACGGGCGCGCGAGCTGTCGGCGTCGCTGCCGATCGATCAGTCGTCGCTGGCGCAGGAAGTGGTGCGGGCGGCGCAGCGGTCGGACATCACCGAAGAGGTCACACGGTTCCGCGCCCACCTCGAACACTGGGACGCACTGAGCGACGACGACGAGCCGTGCGGACGCAAGCTCGACTTCCTGCTCCAGGAGATGAACCGCGAGGTCAACACCATCGGCAGCAAGGCCGACGGCCTCCAGGTGTCCGAGCACATCATCGACGTGAAGGCCGAGCTCGAGCGGATGCGGGAGCAAGTGCAGAATGTCGAGTAGGCGCGGCCTCCTGTTCGTCATCTCGGCGCCGTCGGGCACCGGCAAGACCACGCTGGTCGAGCGCCTGGTGCAGATCCTGCCGAACCTGCGGATGTCGCGTTCGTACACCTCGCGCGCCATGCGGGCCGGCGAACGGGAAGGCGTCGACTACCACTTCATCGCGCGCCCCGACTTCGAGGGCATGATTGCCGAGAACGCGTTTGTCGAATGGGCGGACGTCTTCGGGAATTTCTACGGCACGGCGGCGGCCGACGTGGAGGGCATGCTGGCGGGCGGCCAGGACGTGGTGCTCGTCATCGACGTGCAGGGCGCGCGCCAGGTGCGCCAGCGCGGCACCGATCACACGGCGGTGTTCGTGATGCCGCCGTCGTTCCAGGTGCTCGAACGGCGGCTGCGCGGTCGCAGCACCGATCCGGAGGCGGCGCTGCAGCGGCGCCTCGAGACCGCGCGTGCGGAGGTGTCGAGCTACCGCGAGTACGACTACGTGGTGGTGAACGACGACCTCGAATCGACCGTGGTGCGGCTGCAGGAGATCATCGCCGCCGAGCGCTCGCGCGTGCATCGCATGACGCGCGTCGCCGACGCCGTCGTGCGGACGTTCTTCACCGAGGCTCCGCGGTCGTAGCGACCGGCGGGAGGACACCATGGCACGGATCACGGTCGGCGTCAGCGGCGGCATCGGCGCCTACAAGGCCGTCGAGGTCGTCCGCGGCCTGCAGAAGAAGGGGCACGACGTCACCGTCGTGATGACCAGGAGCGCCCGCCGCTTCGTCGGCGAGCTGACGTTCGAGGCCATCACCCGGCGGCGCGTCATCACCAGCCAGTGGGCGCCGGGCAGTAACGCCGACATCGAGCACATCGCGCTGGCGACGGCCTCCGACCTGCTGCTGGTCGTGCCGGCGACCGCCAACACCATCGGCAAGTTCGCGCACGGGCTTGCCGACGACTTCCTGAGCGCGCTGTTTCTCGCCACCACGGCACCGGTGCTGCTGGCGCCGGCGATGAACACGCACATGCTGGCGCACCCGGCGGTGGCCGCCAATCTGGCCACCCTCACCGCGCGCGGCGTGCGGGTCGTGCAGCCGGGAGAGGGGTATCTTGCGTGCGGCTGGGTGGGGAAGGGACGGCTGGCCGAACCCGACGAGATCGTCGAGGCCGCTCACGCCCTCCTCTCGACCGGGGCCCTCGACGGCAGGCGCGTGCTGGTCACCGCCGGCCCGACCTTCGAAGATCTCGATCCCGTGCGGTTCATCGGCAACCGCTCGAGCGGCCGCATGGGATACGCAGTGGCTGCGGAGGCCGTCAGGCGCGGCGCCACGGTGACGCTCGTGAGCGGTCCGACGCACCTCGATCCACCGGCCGGCGTCGAGGTCGTGCGCGTGCGCAGCGCCGCCGACATGCACGCCGCCGTGATGGCGCGCGCCAGCGCCGTGCACGCCGTCGTCATGGCGGCGGCCGTGGCCGACTACACGCCCGAAGCCGTGGCCGCGCAGAAGGTGGCCAAGACTGATGGCGGCTGGACGGTGCCGCTCACGCGCACCGTGGACATCCTGGCGGCGCTGGGCCGGCTGCCCTCGCGGGCCCACGGCGCGCCGGTGCTCATCGGCTTTGCCGCCGAGACCCACGACGTGCTCGACCACGCCGAGGCGAAGCGGATGCGCAAAGGGGTCGATCTCATCGTCGCCAACGACGTGGCGCAACCCGGAGCCGGCTTCGAAGTGGACACCAACGCGGTGACGTTCCTCGACGGCGACGGGCGCGAGACGCTGCCGCTGATGGCCAAGGCGGAGGTCGCCGCCCGCCTCCTCGACCGGCTCGAACGCCTGCTGGGCATCGCGCCGGCGCCGGCGGTGCGCTGATGACCCGCGACGAGCTGGCGGCGCATTTCGACTACCTGCGCGAACTGGAGGTGCAGGGGGTGAGCCGTGCGGCGGAGTGGCGGACGCGCGTCGAGACGCCGCGCGCATCGGGCGCCATGCCGGCAGGGGATGAGGAGACCGTCGAGATGGCAGCGGACGACACAGGAGCAGCGGCGGCCGCCGGGCAGGACGCCGGCCCCGCCGCGGTGACGCTGGCGCCGGCCGAAGTGCTGGCCGCGCTGCGCCACGAGATCGGGCCGGCCTGCAGGCGCTGCAAGCTGCATGCGCTCGGACGCCGGCAGGTGGTGTTCGGCGTCGGCAATCCGCAGGCGCGGCTGATGTTCGTCGGCGAGGCGCCCGGAGAAGACGAGGACCAGCAGGGCGAGCCGTTCGTCGGCCGGGCCGGCCAGCTGCTGACCAAGATCATCGAAGCCATCGGCATGACACGCGAGCAGGTCTACATCGCCAACGTCATCAAGTGCCGTCCGCCGGGCAACCGCAATCCGGAGCCCGACGAAGTGGCCACCTGTGAGCCGTTCCTGTTCGAGCAGCTCGGCATCATCCGGCCCCGTATCGTGGTGCCGCTGGGCAAGTTCGCCGCCCAGTCGCTGCTGCAGACGACCGAGCCGATCACGAAGCTGCGCGGGCGCGTCTTCGAGTGGCGCGGCGCCCGCCTCATTCCCACGTTTCATCCCGCGTATCTCCTCAGGAATCCCCCCGCCAAACGCGAGGTGTGGGAGGACATGAAGAAGGTCCGCGACCTGCTGGGCGCGTGAGCCGGATTGTCTCGGTGGCCGTGCCCGTGCCGGCCCTCGATGTCCTGACCTACCGCTGGCCCGACGCGGCGCCGCCCCCGGTTGCCGGCGCGCGCGTGGACGTGCCGCTCGGGCCGCGGCGGCTGACCGGGATCGTCGTCGCCACCGACGTCACGCCCGACCCGGTGATGAAACTGCGCGAGGTGCTGGCGGTGCGCGACACGACCGCGTTCGTGCCGCCAGCGCTCGTGACGCTTGCCACCTGGGTCGCCGACTATTACGTGGCCGGGCCCGGCGACGTGCTCACCTCGGCGCTGCCGCCGCGCGTGCTCACCGGGGATGCGAAGACGTTCAAGCGCCGACGGGTCGCGCGTCTCACCGCGCTCGGCGCGGACGGCGCGGCAGCCGCGGCTGTCTCGCCCGCCTGCCTGCCGCCGGGCGACCTTCCTCCGCCACTGCGTCTCGGCACGCGCCAGCGCGAGGCGCTGGCGCTGCTGGCCGGCGCGCCGTCTGGGCTGCCGGCATCGGTGCTCGCAGATCGCGGCGTGTCATCGGCCACGCTTGCCCGGCTCGTGCAGAGCGGGCTCGTGGCCGTGCATCACGAGACCATCGCGCGCGACCCGTTCGCGGCGCATGCGCCGGCCCTGGCCGACACCGGACCGCCGGTCTTCACCGCCGAGCAGCGCGCCGCGCTCGACGTGCTCGAGCCGCTGGCCGATGCGGCTGCCTACCGCGTGGCGCTCGTCAAGGGCGTCACCGGCAGCGGCAAGACCGAGATCTATCTGGCGCTCGCCGAGCGGGTGCGCCAGCAAGGTCGTCAGGCGCTGCTGCTGGTGCCCGAGATCGCCTTGACGCCGGTCCTGGCCGGACGCGTGCGGGCGCGCTTCGGCGACCGCGTCGCCATCCAGCACAGCGGCCTGTCGGACGGCGAGCGGCACGATCAGTGGCACCGCGTGCGGGCGGGTGAGGTGGATGTCGTCGTCGGCACGCGCTCGGCGGTGTTTGCGCCCTTCGAGCGGGTCGGCTTGATCGTGGTCGACGAAGAGCACGACACCTCCTACAAGCAGGACGAGGCGCCGCGGTATCACGGCCGCGACGTGGCGGTCGTGCGCGGCCGCCAGCAGGACGCGCTGGTCGTGCTCGGCTCGGCCACCCCGTCGCTCGAGTCGTTCCACAACGCCACCCGCGGCCGTTACACGCTGGTCTCACTCGATCGGCGCGTCGCCGATCGGCCGATGGCCGACGTCCACGTCGTCAACATGCGCGACGAGTGGGCCGCGGCCGGCGCCGACGTCACGCTCAGCCGCGCGCTGGTCGAGGGCATCGAGCGCCGGCTCGACGCCGGCGAGCAGGCCCTGGTGCTGCTGAACCGCCGCGGCATCTCCTCGGCGGTGCTGTGCCGGCAATGCGGCAGCACGGTCGAGTGTCCGCACTGCAGCGTGTCGATGACCGTGCACGGCACCGGCCGCCGCGCCCGCGCCCGCTGTCACTACTGCGACTTCGCGCAGGCGGTGCCGGAGGCGTGTCCGCAGTGCGCGGCGCCGTATCTCGAACACCTGGGCGTGGGCACCGAGCGGGTCGAGCAGGACCTGCGCGCGCGCTTTCCCGCGGCGCGTGTCGGCCGCGTCGACCGCGACACCGTCTCCACCCGCGGCAGCCTGACCGCCATCCTGGCGAGCTTCGGACGGCGCGAGATCGACGTCCTCGTCGGCACGCAGATGATCGCCAAGGGCCACGACTTCCCGTTCGTGACGCTGGTCGGCGTCGTCTCGGCCGACGTCGGCCTCGGGCTGCCGGACTTCCGCGCCGCCGAACGCACCTTTCAGCTCATCACGCAGGTCGTGGGCCGCGCCGGGCGCGGTGACCTGCGCGGCGAAGCCTGCGTGCAGACGTTCTTCCCGACGCACTATGCCGTGCAGTGCGGCTGCGCGCAGGACTACGCGACCTTCGTGGCCAGGGAGCTCGAGTTCCGCACGGCGCTGCGCTACCCGCCGGTGACGGCGATGATCAACGTCGTCGTGCGCGGCTCGACGCTCGAGCGCGCGCTGGAGGCAGCCGGCGCGCTCGCCCGCGAGGTCGCCCGCGCCATCACCGGCCGGCCGATCGTGCTGCTCGGCCCGGCGCCGGCGCCGCTCATGAAGCTGCGCGGCGAACATCGCGCCCAGTTCTTCGTGAAGGGCGGCGACCGCGCGGCGATGAACGCCGCCATCCGCGGCGCACTGGCGGCGCATCCCGCGCTGGCGCGGCGCACCGCCATCGACGTCGATCCGATGAGCATGCTCTGACGCGGCCGCCGGGCCGGCGTCAACGTGGCGCGGCGATCGGGTCCGGGCGCGAGGGGCGATCGATGGGCTCGACCGGGGCCGGCGTGAAGCAGAGCAGGAACACGATCGCCGCCGCCAGCGCCAGGGCCGTGCGCCGGCGGCCGAGGGGCACGAGGTCGTTGCCGGTCGGCGGATGCGACCACCCGGCGATCGACAGCACCACGACCACCAGGACCGCCCATGCGATCCAGCTGCCGGACACGAACGTCAGCGCCATGATGGTCCCGGCGGACGCCAGCGTGATCCAGCGCGCTTTGGTGCCGAAGACGGCGTAGGCGACGTGGCCGCCGTCGAGTTGCGCCAGCGGGAAGAGATTGAGGGCCGTCGCCAGCAGTCCGAACCACGCCGCGCGCGCCACCGGGTGCAGGTGCAGCAGCTGGCCATCGGGCAGCGCGCCCCACAGCACCTCTTGCGCGGCCCGGTAGATGAGCGGCCGGCCGAGCGAGATCATCTCGAGGTGTTCGGGCATCGGCACGAGACGTGAGAGCCACAGGCCAAGGAGCAGGACCGGCACGGCGACGATGAACCCCGCAAACGGCCCGGCAGCGCCGATGTCGAAGAGCGCGCGCTTGTGCGGGATGACGTCGCGGATGCGGATGAACGCGCCGAAGGTGCCGGTGAGCGGCAGCGGCGCCGGCAGGAAGAAGGGGAGCGAGGCATCCACGCCGTAGCGCCGGCAGGCGACGTAGTGGCCGGCTTCGTGGGCGCCGAGAATCGCCAGCACCGAGACGCTGAACCACAGGCCGCCGAGCCAGAAGGCGGGGTCGCGCTCGGTCAGCACCGGGGGTGGCTGCCCGAAATCGGCGAGGAAGCCGACGTAGTGCCAGCCGCCGAAGAAGGTCGTCGCGATGAAGGTGGCCAGCAGCCAGGCGCCGTGGACGAGCCAGCGGCGAGCGCCGGGCGGAGGCTGGGCGGGCGGAGGTAGCGGCAGCACGGAGTCCGCGTACATGTTCGGTGAGCGGTCGCTACCCGATGTTCTGCAGGTCTTTGCCGGGCTTGAACCGGATGGTTCGGCCGGGGGGAATCTTGACTTCGCGGCCGGTGCGCGGATTGCGGCCGATGCCGCGTTTGCGCGGCTTCACCTGGAACACGCCAAACCCCCGCAGCTCAATGCGTTCGCCGCGCTGCATCGAAATACGCATGGCGTCGAACACCGCGTCGACGGCCAGCTCCGCCTTCACTTTGGTGATCTCGGCCAGCCGCGAGACCTCATTGACGATGTCGACCTTGATCATCGAGCGGAGCGTGACTCCTCGAAATCGATAACTATCATAGATAGAGCGACTTACGCTGTCAATCTTCGTGTGAGGCCGGCCCCGGCATCCGCCACGCCCCCGTTTCCAGGCCTGTTGTGGGCCAATCCGTGCTGTCCAGCGCAGTACACTGGGACCAACGTGCCCCGTCAGCTTCCCATCGTCGTACTGGTCGGACGGCCCAATGTCGGCAAGTCCACGCTGTTCAACAGGATGACGGGAACGCGTCGGGCCATCGTGACGCCAATTGCCGGGACGACGCGGGACTGGCTGGCCCACCCCGTTCCGGTCGCCGACGGGGGCTTTCTCCTCACCGACACCGGGGGCATGTTCGGGCAAAGCGCCGACCCCCTGCACGAGCTGGTCGTCGAGCAGGGGCGGCGGGCGCTCGCCACTGCCGACCTGGTCGTGTTCGTCGTCGACGGCCGCGAGGGGCTGGTGCCGGGCGACGAAGACATCGCCAAAGCCGTGCGGGGCACCGGCAAACCGGTCCTGCTGGCCATCAACAAGACCGACGACCGGCGCGCTGTGGCCGGCGCGCTCGACCTCTACCGGCTGGGCTTCGACCCGGTCGTCGAGGTGAGCGCCGAACACGGCCGCGGTGTCGGCGACCTGCTCGACGAAATCAAGCAGCGCCTGCCGGCGCCGGCCGCCGAAGACGAGTCGCACGCCAGTGACGAGTCGGCCCGTCACGGCACCCACCGGCCGGACGAGCTGAAGGTCGCAATCGTCGGGCGGCCCAACGCCGGGAAGTCGTCGCTCGTGAACCGGCTGCTGCGCGAAGAGCGGATGATCGTCTCGCCGGTGCCGGGCACCACGCGCGATCCCGTCGATTCGATCTTCACGTGGCACAAGAAGCAGGTGCGGATCGTCGACACGGCCGGGATGCGCAAGGCCGGCCGCGTCGCCAGCGGCGGCGCCCTCGAATCGCTGAGCGTGATGCTGGCGCGGCGCGCGATCGCCGAAGCCGACGTCGTCGTCATCGTCATCGACGTGGCCGTCGGCACCACCGATCAGGATGCCGCGATTGCCGGCGAGGCCGATGCCGCCGGGCGCGGCGTCGTGCTGGCGCTCAACAAATGGGACCTGCGCGAGGAACGCACGCAGGAGGCGGCCGAGGCGGTGGACGAGGAAGTGCGCCGCCGGCTGCCGTTTCTCGACTACGCGCCGATCGTCCACATCTCGGCCAAGACCGGCGAACGCACGCCGAAGCTGCTCGAAGTGGTCGACCGCGTCGCCACCGAGCGGCGCAAGCGCGTGCCGACGCCGGCCCTCAATCGCTTCATCGCGCAGATTACCGCCGCCCAGCCGCCGGTGTCGGACGCGCGGCGCGCCGTGCGCATCCTGTTTGCCAGCCAGACCGGCGTGGCGCCGCCGACCTTCGTCCTCTTCACGAACGTCGCCGCCACGATGCACTTCTCCTACCTGCGCTATCTGACCAACCGCCTGCGCGACGAATACGGCTTTGCCGGCACGCCGATCCGGCTGCATATCCGGCGCCGTGTGCGCAAAGGATCGGCCCCGGACGGGGCCTGATCCCCGTGCTATACTTCCAGCTTCCGTCGGCCGGTGCAGTCGTGCCGAGCGGCGGACACGACGTGTATGGCCGCTCCGAAACTCGAGCGTCTCAAGGCCGCGGACGTCTGCCAGATCGCGCAGGTGCAGCCCTATGTGCTGCGCACGTGGGAGGCGGAGTTCCCGGATCTCGGCCAGGTGACGGCCGGGGGGCCACGTATCTACGGTCGCGCCGATGTCGAGCGCGTGCTGCGGATTCGCGAGCTCGTCTACGTGGAAGGACTCACGCTCTCCGGCGCCCGGCGGCGGCTGGAGGAGTCGGCAGACGAGGGGCCGGCGGCGACGGCGGCGGATTTTTCGCTGGTCGATGCCACCACCCGCGCGCGGCTGAAGTCGGTGCGCGAGGGCTTGTTGGCCGTGCTGGCGCTGCTGGAACGGCCGCTCGGTGGCGTGCCGTTCGAGCTGGTGGCGGCGGCGGGTGCCAGCGAACGACCGGTGGCCGCCAAGACGGCGCGGCGGAGCAAGCGGTAAGACGCGGCGTTCGTGCAAGACCAACGGGATGTAGCGCAGCCTGGCTAGCGCGCCTGCTTGGGGTGCAGGAGGTCCCGGGTTCGAATCCCGGCATCCCGACCAACCTCAGACCCTTCTCGCGGACCGGTTCCACCCCCACCGGCACGCGGACCGGCCATCGATGAACAAGAACGGCATCCTCTCGGTCGTCATCGTCGTCTCGGCGGTGATTCTCATCGGGCTCTGGGCATTACGCACCGGACAACAGCGCGCCGGCGCGCGCCAGTTCGACTGCGCCGCGGCGCCCGATGCGCCGTCGGAGCTGACCGCGGCCGCGATTCCCACCACCTCCGCGCGGATGACCTGGAAGGCGCCGGGCGGTGCCGAGAAACCGACCACCTACGTGCTCGAAACGGGCTCGGCCTCGGGCCGGAATGACGTCGCGACCTTCATCATTCCCGGCAACGCGACGTCCACCGACCGCGCCGGCGTACCCGGCACCTTCTTCCTGCGCGTCTACGCCCGCAACGCCTGCGGCACCAGCGCGCCGTCGAACGAAGTCTCGATCGTCCTTCAGTAGCGGCCGCGGCCTTTCACGCCCCGGCCGTCCGACCGATGCCAGGCTTCCGCCAGGCGGCTCAAGCGCTTCTCGTGTTCGTCGCGGCTGGCGCCGCGCTGGTGCCGCGGCCTGAGCCCGCCATCGAACGCGTCTACGGCGGCGGCGTCTACCCGCCGCTGCAGGCGGTGGTCACCGGCGCGTCGAATCTGATGCCGCTGGCCGTTTTCGACGTCGCCATCGTGGTTGCGGTCGTGCTGCTCGGGTGGTGGTGGACGCGGGCGCTGGCAGCGCTCTGGCGTCGCCGCGACTGGCGGCCGTCCGGCCGTGCCCTTGCCGCGACGGCGACGCTCGCGGCCGTCGTGTATCTGTGGTTTCTCGTGGTGTGGGGCCTGAACTACGCGCGTCCGCCGCTCGAGGTCCGTCTTGCCCTGCCGGAGGTCACGCCCAGCCCCGGCGACGTCGCGGCGCTGCTGGAGCAGTCGGTGGCCGAGGCCAACGCCCTTTATCGCGACGCGCACCACGTCGACGGCTTCGTGCCGTACAGCGCCGAGCACTCGGTCGCGACCGCTCTCCACGCGCTCGAGGCGCGCCATGGCCGGCCGCGGCCCACCGTGCCCGGCACGCCGAAGCCGACCCTGCTGGCGCCGTACTTCCGCATGGCCGGCGTCGACGGCTTGACCGCGCCGCTGGCGCTCGAGACGCTGCTCAATCCGGATCTGACCGGGCCCGAGCGGCCCTTCGTCCTCGCCCACGAGTGGGCCCATCTGGCGGGCTACGCGGCCGAGGCCGACGCCAACTTCGTCGCCTGGCTCGTCACGCGGGAACCGGGCATCGCGGCCACGACGCGCTACAGCGGCGCGCTCTTCCTGTTGAGCGAGGCGGCGCGTCAGGTGCCAGCCGAGGTGCGGCGGGCCTCTCTGGCGGCACTTGGTTCCGGCCCGCGGCAGGACCTCGCCGACATCGCCAGCCGCATGGCCTCGCGTGTGGACCTGGTGGAACGCATCGGCTGGCGCGTCTACGACTCGTACCTCCGCTCGCAGGGCGTCGACGAAGGCGTGCGCAGCTACTCGCGGGTCGTCGAGCTCATCGTGCGCGCGCGCCGACCGGGCGGCGCCGCGCCAGCGGTGCCACAATGACCGCCATGCGCCCGCGCGTCACCGTGCGCCTGGCCGTCGACGCCGCCGCGCCCGATCCGGCCGCCATCGCCGAGGCCGCGCGCGTGCTCGTCGCTGGCGGCCTGGTCGTGTTCCCGACCGAGACGGTCTACGGCCTAGGCGCGCATGCCCTCGACGCCACCGCGGTCGCCGGCATCTTCGAGGCGAAAGAGCGGCCGCACACCGACCCGCTCATCGTGCACCTGGCGTCCACCGCCGACCTCCCGCGCGTGGCCGCCTCGGTGCCTGCGGATGCGGCGGCGCTGGCGGCGGCGTTCTGGCCCGGCCCGCTCACGCTCATCCTGCCGCGCCACCCGGACGTGCCCGCCATCGTCACGGCCGGCCTGCCCAACGTGGCGGTGCGCGTGCCGGCGCATCCGGTCGCGCAGGGGCTGCTTGCCGCGGCAGCCGTGCCGGTGGCGGCGCCGAGCGCCAACCGCTTCTCGCGGCCGAGTCCGACCACCGCTGCGCACGTGCTTGCGGATCTCGACACGCGCGTCGACCTCGTGCTCGATGGCGGCGCCACCGACATTGGCGTCGAGTCCACGATCGTGGACTGCACCGTGTCGCCGCCGGTGGTTCGCCGCGCTGGCGGCGTGCCGATCGAGGCGCTGGTCGCCATCGTGCCGGCGATGGCCGTGGCGGATCAGGCCGCCGATGCCGCCACCCCGCAGGTGGCGCCGGGCCAGTTGCTGCGCCACTACGCGCCGGCCGCACGCCTGACCGTCTACGACGGCGCCCTCGCCGACAGCGTGGCGCGGGTGGCGCGCGAGGTGCGCCAGCTCACGGCGAGCGGCACACGCGTCGGTGTGCTCGCGCCCGACGAGGCGCTCACGGCGCTGGCGCCGGACCTGGCGGCCCGCGCCGCCGCCGGGCGCGTGGTCGTGGCGAGCCTGGGCCCGCGTGACGACAGCGCGGCAGCCGCGCGCGTGCTGTTTGCCGCGCTGCGGACGCTCGACGCCGACGGCGTGGACGTCATCCTGGCGCTGGGGCCCGTGCGCGGCGGTCTCGGCGCGGCGGTATGGGATCGATTGCGCCGCGCGGCCGAGGGCCGCGTCGTTCCGGTCTGATCGGGCCGACCGGTGAGACCGCTAGCGGTCGAAGCCGCTCCAGTCGAGGCGATACTGACGACGCAGCGTGCGCTGATCGCCGGGATAGACGCCGGCGCGCCGCGCCTGTTCGCCGATGGCACGCATGGCGTCGGCGAAGGTGCGGCTCGCCATCTCGAGATCCGAGAGCCAGTGGGGACAGTTGCGATCGCGGCCGGCGAAGCGTGACGCACGCGTCCCCAGGGTGAACCACGGACGGTCACCGTCCCGGATCGCCTCCGGCTGGCAGGTGCTGTCGAAGCGCGCCCATTGCGCATCGACCTGCGCGGCGTGCTGGGCCAGTTGCTGCAGGTCGCGATCGAAGGCCGAGGCGCCGGCGGCGCGCCGTCCGTCGGCCGAGACGTCGAGGCCGCGGCCCACCGGCGGCACGACGGCGCTGGCTGCATCGACGCCGCGCGAGGCCGGCGCCGTCGCGAGGGCGCGTCCGTCGATGAAGGCGCGCACGTGGTCGGCCGCCACCGCGAAGCCCAGGCCCTCGGCCGTGCCGCCGACCTTGAGCGTGGTCACCCCGAGCACGGCGCCGTCGCGACCCAGCAGCGGGCCGCCGCTGTTGCCGGGGTTGATGGCGGCATCGGTCTGCAGCAGCAACACGGCGCCCGATTGCCGCTTCGCGCTCAGGATGCCGCGCGTCACCGTGCTCTGCAGTCCCAGGGCCGAGCCGATGGCGATCACTTCCTGGCCGACGCGCACGCTGTCGGCGCGGCCGAGCGCGAGCACCGGCGCGGAGGGCACCGCGGCGGTACGCAGCAGCGCCAGATCGAGATCCGCCATCGTGCGTTCGACCCGCGCCATCCGCGCGGCGCCGTCGTGGAGCCGGACGGTGACGGTGGTGTCGCGGCCGACGACGTGTTCGTTGGTGACGATGAGGTCCGGTGCCACGAAGAAGCCGGTGCCGCGCGATCCGGCGGCCTCGACCATCACGACCCCGCCGATGGCCCGTGAGACGACGTCTTCGAGTGCACTCGGCGCGGGCGGTGCCGCGGCGGCTGCTGCCGCGGGCAGCACTGTGGCGCTCACGATCGGTGCGGCCACGGCGACTGGCGCGACCTCGGTGATGGGGCGCGCCGGCGCTCGCGACGTCGCCGCTTCGACGGGCTCGGCGGCGGGCGCGGTCACGGACGGCGTGTCCGCGGTGGTGCCAACGACGACCGCGGTGGCAGCCGGCCGGGTCCACCACCACGCGCTACCCGCGAGGAGCAGCGCCAGGGGCAGAGCCAGCAGGAGCGGTGATGTGGTGGCGGCGGCGCCGGCGTGCGTCGCGGGCGGAACCGTGGTGTCGGCCGCCACCGTCGCGACGCGCCGGGTGCCGCAGCGACACACATCGACGCGTGGCGGCACGCGGCGGTCGCACGATCGACAGGTCCAGGACGCGGCGGCGGACATGTGACTGCGCCAGGCGGCGCATCCGTCATATCGGCAACGTCAGAGTGGCGCGACAGCCGATGCCGGCGGCCCCCGGCTCGAGCGAGATCGAGCCGCCGTGGGCCTCGGCGATCTGCCGGCACAGAACCAGGCCGATGCCCGATCCGCCGGCCTTGGTCGTGAAAAACGGCACGAACAGATTGGCGGTTTTCGGCGGGCCGGGGCCATCGTCGTCGACCCACACGTCGACGCCGCGGGCGGTGCGGTGCCAGCCGACCACGATGCCACCGGCCCCGCCGGCCTCCATCGTCGCCTCGGCCGCGTTCTTGAGCAGGTTGATCAGCAGTTGTTCGAGCTGGTCGCCATCGGCGTTGACCGTCACGTCGGGGCCCGGCCGCACCAGCACCGGCACCCGCGTCTCGAGCCCGGCCACCCGCTGCAGCAGCGGCTTCAACACCACCGGCGCCAGGCGCGGCGGTGGCAGGCGCGCCAGCTGCGCGTAGGCGGCCGTGAAGCGGCCGAGCGCGTCGGCTCGCGAGCCGATGACCTGCAGCCCGCGGCGGAGATCGTCGGCGAGATCTACCGGCGGCGGATCCCGCAGCAGCAGCGCGTCGAGTGACCCGGCAATCGACTTGATGGGCCCGAGCGAGTTGCCCAGTTCGTGACCGATGACGCGGATGAGGCGCTGCCAGGCTTGCCGTTCTTCCTCGCGTAGCGGCCGGCTGACGTCGGAGACGACCAGCAGCTCGTGGCGCTGGCCGCCGAGGCGGAAGGTGGTGCGTCGCACGTCCCAGCGGCCGGTGCCGCCGGGCAGATCGAGGGCGATGACGCCGCGCGCCTCTCCGAACCACGCATCGAGGCCGAGCGTCTCAGCGGTATGGCCGAGCAGCTGTTCGGCCGGGCGCCCGAGCAGCCGCTCGCCGGTGCGGTTCACGAGCTGCAGACGACGCTCCGGATCGAACGCGAAGACCGCGACGTCGATCTGTTCCATCACCGTGCGCAGCAGCGCCGTGGCTTCCACGGCGCCGAGGCGCTGCTCGTGCAGGGTCTCCGCGAGGGCGTTGACCTCGGTCATCACATCGCCGAGCGGATCGCCAGCCACCGAGCTTCGGCCGCGAATCGAGAAGTCGTCTTCGCGCAGCGCCGCGACGAGGTTGGCGAGCGTCTGGAGCGGCGAGACGATGTGCTGACGCAGGGCCGTCAGTGCCGCGGCGGAGGTGGCCACGAGCAGGAGTGCCACCGTCCAGCGGACCTTGGCGGAGTAGTCGCCCGCCCACAGCAGCAGGAGCGTGGCGACCAGCGGTGGGACGGCGGCCGTGAGCGCGAGCACGACGGCGTGCTGATCGAAGCGGAAGCGGTTCATGCGCGGGCGGGTCCCGGGACGGGCGCTCGTCAGCTTACAGCTTGTAGCGTTCGAGGCGGCGGTAGAGGGCGCTGCGCGAGAGGCCCAGGGCGCGGGCGGCATGGCTGACGTTGCCGTAGCGGGCCATCGACTTGCGGATGAGGAACGCCTCGACGTCTTCGAGGCTCATGTCTTCGAGGCGGCCGGCCGAGACGGCTTCGACGCGCAGCCCGAGGTCGGTCGCGCGGATGACCGACGCCTGCGCCATCAGCACCGCCCGCTCGATCGAGTGATCCAGCTCGCGCACGTTGCCGGGCCAGCGATGGTCCATCAGCAGCTGGAGCGCGGCCGGCTCGAAGCCGGTGATGCCCTTGCGGTAACGCTGCGTGTGCTGGGCGAGGAAGTGGCGGGCCAGCAGCGGGATGTCTTCGCGGCGATCACGCAGCGGCGGCAGCACGATCTCGATGGTGTTGAGGCGGAACAGCAGGTCCTGGCGAAAGCGTCCGGCCTCGACTTCGACGGCCAGATCGGCGTTGGTGGCCGAGACAATCCGCACGTCGACCTTGCGCGTGCGCGACGACCCCACGCGCTCGAACTCGCCGGTCTCGATGACGCGCAGCAGCTTGGCCTGCTGGCTCGCCGGCACGTTGGCGATCTCGTCGAGGAAGAGCGTGCTGCCGTCGGCCAGTTCGAAACGGCCGACGCGGTCGGCCTTGGCGTCGGTGAAGGCGCCGCGCACGTGGCCGAAGAGCTCGCTCTCGAACACGCCTTCAGCCATGCCGCCGGCGTTCACGGTGACCATCGGCCGGGTCGTGCGGGGTGACACCGCATGCAGCGCCTGCGCCACCAGGCTCTTGCCGGTGCCGTTCTCGCCACTCACGAGGACGTTGGCATCCGACGGCCCGACGCGTGCGATCACCTCGAGCACGGGACGCATGGCGGGAGACTCGGCCAGTAGCGGCGAGCGCCCGTCGGCCATCAGCGCCTGGTTCGCCAGCTCGAGACGGCGGCCCAGCCGGATCGCACGGCCCAGTTCGGTCTGCGTGCGCACGATCGCCAGCAGCCGTTCGTTGTCCCACGGCTTCTGCACGAAGTCCCGGGCACCGCGCCGCATCGCTTCCACCGCGACGTCGACCGAGCCCCAGGCCGTCATCACGACCACCGGCAGCGACTCGTCGGCCATGCGGATGCGCTTGAGCAGATCGAGCCCCTCCTCGCCGGAGGTGGTGTCGCGCGAGTAGTTGAGGTCGATGAGGACGACGTCGTAGTCCTTGAGCTCGAGCGCGCGGATCACCTGCGTCGGCGAGCCGGCTGTGTCGATGACGTAGCCTTCGGGCTTCAGCAGCAGGCGCAGCGCTTCGAGCACGGCGGCCTGATCGTCGCCGATCAGGATCCGCGAGGGCAGCTCAGACGGCATCGACGACCCATCCGTCCTTGAGCTGGATGACGCGCTTCCCGAAGGCGGCGTTGGCTTCCGAGTGCGTCACCTGCACCACCGTCGTGCCCTGCGCATTCAGCTTCGCGAACAGCTCCATGATCTCGCGGCCCTGATCGGAGTGCAGGTTGCCGGTCGGTTCGTCGGCCAGGATGATCGACGGATTGGCGACCACGGCGCGGGCGATGGCGACCAGCTGCTGCTGGCCGCCCGAGAGCTGGTTCGGGTACAGGTCTTTCTTGCCGACGATGCTGAAGCGATCGAGGATGTCGGCCACCATGCCCTGGCGGTCGGTGCGCTTGACGTCGCGGTAGGAGAGCGGCAGGTCGATGTTCTCGTAGACCGTCAGGTTGTCGAGCAGGTGATAGCTCTGGAACACGAAGCCGATGTGCTGCTTCTGGAGTTTCAGCCGATCCTTCTGCGAGAGCGCGTGCACCGGCTGATCGTGCAGCCAGTATTCGCCCTGCCAGGCCGTGTCGTGCATGCCGAGGATGTGGAGCAGCGTGCTCTTGCCGGCGCCCGACGGGCCCATGATCGACACGAAATCGCCCTGGGCGATGTCGGCGGTCACGCGCCGAAGGACGAACGTCTGGCTGACGCCGTGGCGGTAGGACTTCTCGACGTTGACGAGGCGGATCATAGGCGGGGCTCGGGACTCGGGGCCGGGGGCTCGGGCTGGGACAGCAACGCAGGCATGACTATGCCACGGGCGTTGGTCGAGAGACACCGCGCCGGTGCGGACGCACACGGCGGCGGGCCGGGCGCATCGGCGCCCGGTTCCCGCCCGTGCACGTGGGTGGTCGTCAGGCCAGCGTGGCGACGTTGTCTTCGACGACGCGGCCGTCGAAGAGGTGGATCGAGCGGTCGGCGTGGGCGGCGTAGCGCGGGTCGTGGGTCACCATGCAGATGGTGGCGCCGCCGCGATGCAGTTCGCGCAGCAGGTCCATCACCGCTTCGCCGTTCTTCGAGTCGAGGTTGCCGGTCGGTTCGTCGGCCAGCAGGATCGAGGGCTGACCACCGACCGCGCGGGCCACCGCGACGCGCTGCTGCTGACCGCCGGAGAGCTGGGAGGGCAGGTGCTTGGCACGATGCGCCATGCCGACGCGGTCGAGCGCGGCGTTGGCGCGCTCGCGCCGCTCGGCCGCCTTCATGCCGCGGTAGATGAGCGGCAATTCGACGTTCTCAAAGACCGTGAGGTCGCCGATGAGGTTGAAGCTCTGGAAGATGAAGCCGATCTCACGGTTGCGCACGCGCGCCCGCTGCGACATCGGCAGGTCGGCCACTTCCTGGCCGTTCAACCAGTACTTGCCGTCGGAGGGGGAGTCGAGCAGTCCCAGAATCGCCAGCAGCGTCGACTTGCCGCAACCCGACGGACCCGAGATGGCGACGTATTCGCCCTGGCGGATGTCCATGTGGATGCCGGACAGGGCATGCGTTTCGACTTCGTCGGTCAAGAACACCTTCTTGATGCCGTCGAGGCGGATGAGGGACTGAGTGGACTCGGACATCATGGCTCCTTGAGAAAACCAACCTACCGCAATCGCACGCGGTCGAACGCGTCCCACGCGGACATGTCCGACAGCACCAGCTGATCGCCTTCCTTGGCGCCGCCCTTGATCTCGATGGTGTTCACCGAACTCCGTCCGAGCTGGACCTGCGCGCGCAGGGCCTCGCCGGTGGTGCCGTCGAGGCGGAACAGGCCGACGGCGCTGTTCTCCTGGCCGAAGGCAGGCCGCCCCACATACAAGACGTTGTCGAGCCGGTCGAGTTCCACCGTGCCGTCGACGCTCAGGTCGGGCCGGGCGCCGCGCGGCAGCTCGCCTTCGAGCGCGACGTCGACCGTGACGGTGCCGTTCTGGGCGGCCGGGTCGATGCGGACGACCTTGCCGGGGATGATGCCGTTGCGGGTGTCGACCTGCGCCGACTGGCCGATGGTGAGGTCGCGGGCCTGGGTTTCGGCGATGCGCAGCTCGGCCTTCAGTCGTGTCGGGTCGGCCACGCGGGCCACATTGGTGCCCGGCGCCACCTGCTGACCGACTTCGACCGGCACCTGCTCGAGGACCCCGGACATGCCGGCGCGAACCCGCAGCTGATCGACCTGCTGACGGCGGAGGGTGAACAGGGTGCGCAGCTGCTCGACGCGCGCCTGCTGCGCCAGCAGCTGCGCCCGCACGCTCTCTTCGGACACGCTCACGCGTTCTTTTTCGAGTTGCGACCGCGTGCGCAGCGATTCCGACCGCACGGTCGACTGCTTCAGGATCAGGCTGGAGACGAGGCCGTCTTTGGCGAGGTCTTCGTTGACCTCCCGCTCGAGGCGGGCCTGTTCGAAGTCGGCTTCGACCGTGGCGGCAATCGAGCGCTGGTTGAGCCGCTCGGTGTCGAGCCGCGCCCGCAGGCTGGCGAGGTCGGCTTCCGAGGCGCGCAGCTGTGTTTCAGCTTCCATCAGCTGCTGCTGCAGTTGCGGATCGGCCAGCTCGAGAATCACCGTATCGGGGGTGACCTGCGCACCGGGGCGCAGGATGATGCGCTCGACCCGGCCCTGCGTGGCTGACGGCAACCAGCGCCGCGCCTCGTCAACCGGCACGAGCGTGCCCAGGCCGCGCACCTGGCGGATCAGCTGACCGCGTTTCACGGTGTCGACCCAGACGGTGGCGCGCTCGACCGTGGGCGCCGCGGGCTTGAGACGGGCCAGCACCACCGACACACCGGCGACCAGCACCGCCACCGCGACGCCGATGAGGATGCGCTTGCGCTTCTTGTCCTGGGCTACTGACGCCGGGCGTTGAATGTCCATGAACTCGTGTCGCTCCTTAGACGAGGGCTGCGGCCATTTTGGATGGCATCGGCTGATACAGCTTTACTCAAACGTCGTGCCACGCCTGAAATCGAGCGAACCTACTGATAGAACGAGGGTTCCGCTTTGTGTGTTCCCTCGGAGTCGCCAGCGGCGTGTTCGGATGTGGGACGCGCCGACCGAGGGTGGGACTGGAAGTGCACGGGGCTGGGGGGCTCGGGGCTGGGGGCTGGGGCATGCACAGGGCTTCCCAGACGATGCCGCGTCACGCTGACAGGTTCAGGCCCGTGACTTCGCGCCAGAGGTCGGGCTCGGTGACGCCTTCGGTGGCAATGGCCATGACACGCGCGGTCGGCATCAGCCCGAGGCGCTCGGCGAGTGCGCCGTCAGGGGCGGCGTGGAGGGCGAGCAGGGCGGCGACGCCAGCGGCGCCCGAGGTGCCGACGGCCAGCGCCTGGTCGGTGCCGTGGGGCCGGGCCAGCTGGCGCATCGCCGCACGGCACCAGGTGTCGTCCACGGCGACGCAGGCATCGACGAGATCGCGTAGCGCGGCAAAGGCGAGCGGGGACACTTCACCGCAGCGCAGACCCGCCATGATGGTCGTGAGCGGTCCGTCGACCGGCGTTGGCCGTCCCGCCCGTGCCGAGGCCTGCACGCAGGCCGCGCGCGCCGGCTCGACAGCGATGAGGCGGGGACGCGCCTCGCCGTAGCGCCATGCCGACCACGAGGCCACGGCCGCCAGCAGGCCGCCCACGCCGGCCTGCACGAGGAGCACATCCGGCGGACCGTCGGCGCCCCAGGCGGCCTCGGCCTCGTCCATGATCTGCGTGTAGCCGAGCATGATGTCGCGCGGCACCTGCTCGTAGCCGGCCCACGACGTGTCCGACACGACCAGGCTTGCCGCCGCCACCGCGTCCTCGGTCGCCAGGCGCACGGCGTCGTCGTAGGTGCCGGCGACGCGCACGACCTCGGCGCCCTCCGAGGCAATCGCCTGGACCCGCGCCGGCGCCACGTCGGTGTCGAGGAAGATGCGCGCGCCGAGACCGGCCACCCGCGCCGCCCGGGCCACGGCACGGCCGTGGTTACCAGCGCTGGCGCAGACGAGCGTCGTCACGCCGTCCAGCGCGCCGCGCTGCCGGAGGGCATCCACCGCGAACTCGACGCCCAGGCTCTTGAACGCGGGCAGACCGAACCGGCTGGTCTCATCTTTCACCCACACGGCGCCGAGGCCCAGGCGGGTGGCCAGTGCCGGCAGGCGCACCAGCGGCGTCGGCGCCATGCGCGTTGTGAAGAAGACGCGCCGGCGCGCATACTCATCGTCGGTGAAGAGGCCGGTCACGCCGGAACGGCGTGGCGGCGCGGTGTGCAGCGTCAACATGACAGGCGCGGCCGAGTATAGCGACAACGGGGGGCCTTGCGGCCGGGCCCGTGCGAGGTGTCCTGATGTCCCACGTGCTTGTGCGCGCCACCGGCGGGTCGGTGTCGCTGCCGGACCCGGCCACCATCATGATCGACCGGGCCGACGGCGGCCAGCTGGTGCTGCATCCGTCGCGGCGGGTCTGGGATCGCACGGCGCTCACGCGCGACGAACTCATCGCCTGGCACCTGCTCATCGCCGCCACGGCCCGCGCCATGCTCGAGACGCTGCCGCAGCTCGAGGGCGGGTGCCTCAATTACTGGGATGCGGGGAACTGGGCCCTGAATCCGGTGGCCGATCCGCCCGGGCCGAAGACCGCGCGCGCGTCGCGCGTGCTGCACCAGCACCTGTGCGGCCGCAGCCCGCGCTCGGTCGATCCATCCTGGACGTGGGGCGAGTCTCCGTTTTTCCCCACGTTTGCCGACCGTCACCGATGGTCAGCGGGCAAGAAGGCGCTGACGCCCGACGAGTGCGCCGCCATCGTCGCGCGCGCCGTCGAGGTCCTGCGCTCGACCTACGACGACTCCGCGGCGCAGGGGATCGACAGCCGCGCCTGCACCGTCTGCACCTACCCCGCGCCGGCCGGCGACCTGGTGGACGGCACCTGCCCGGCGTGCCGCGGCGGCGGCTTCTCGTGAGGCTGCCGGCGCTGGTCGTCTGCGACCTCGTGGGCACGACGGTGCGTGCCGACGATGCGGTGCCGCGGGCGTTTGCCGCGGCACTGGCCGGCGAAGGCGTGGTGCTGACGCCAGAGGCCCTTGACCGCGTGCGCGGCGCGACCAAGCGTCGCGCGCTCGAGACGCTGCTGCCGCCAGGGGCCGATCTCGATCGCCGCGTCGCGCTTGCCTACGCGCACTTCGCCGAGGCGCTCAGAGCTGCCTACGCGCCAGGCACCGTCGAAGGCGTCACGGGTGCCGAAGACGTCATCGGGCGCCTGCGCCGCGCTGGTGTGCGTGTGGCGCTGAACACCGGCTTCGACCGCAGCCTGACGACGCACCTGCTGCACGTGTTGGGCTGGATGGCCATCGCCGACCACGTCGTGTGCGGTGATGAGGTGCCGGAGGGCCGCCCCGCGCCCGATCTGATACTGCGCGCGATGACGCTGGCCGGCGTCGGCGACGCGCACGCGGTTGCCAATGTCGGCGACACCGCCCTCGACCTCGGCGCCGGCGCTCGCGCAGGCGTCGGGTGGAACATCGGCGTGTGGTCGGGGGCGCACGATCGCGACCGCCTCGCCGCCGCGCCGCACACGCATCTGTGTGCGTCGATTGCCGACGTGCCGGCGATCGTCGGGTTCGCCTGAGGCGATCCGCTCGGCGCTAGCGCGCGGGCGGCTCGAAGCGGCGTCCGCCGATGTAGATGGTCTCGATCGATCGGGTATTGGCGATGTCGTCGAGCGGGTTACGGCCGAGCACCAGCAGGTCCGCCTGCGCGCCCTTCACCAGCGAGCCCACGACGCCCTGTTTGCCCCAGCATGCCGCCGCGGTGCCGGTCGCCGAGACGAGCGCCTGCATCGGCGTGAGCCCGGCCTGCACCATCATCTCGAGTTCCATGTGCTCGAAGAAGCCCTGGAAGCGGCCGGCGGGGCCGGTGTCGGTGCCAAACGCCACGCGGATGCCGGCGTCGTGCACGCGCTTCAGATTGGCCTTCGCCACTTCGAGCCCGGCTTTGTACTTCAGGCCCTGGGCGTAGGCATTGCTGGCCGTGAACTTCGCCTGACGTCCGGCGTCGCTCAGTTCGGCCGAGATATCGGCGCCGTAACCGCGCCGGAAGAACGGGTCGTTCACCCACGACGGCGTCGCCTCGTAGACGAAGGTCGAGACTTCACGCATGAGCGTGGGGGAGTAGCACTGATTGCCGCGCTTCATGGCGGCGAGGAACGCGTCGTCCACCGGCAGGTCGCGCACGCTGTGGGCGATGAAGGTGTTGCCGGCGTCGGCGAGGGCCTTGGCGTCCGAGAGGTAGAAGATGTGCGCGGCCAGCGTGAGCCGCGCGGCTGTGGCGCGCTCGAGGGTCGCGCGCCAGGCCGCCTCGGGCATCTTCTTCGAGCTCCCGAGGTTGTCGTCGACGCGGATCTTGAGCAGGTCCGGCTTGAGGGCGATGACCTTGTCGGTCGCGGCGCGCGCCGCCTCGGCGCTGTCGGTGAAGATGATGGGTCCGGCGACGTAGACGCGGGCGCGCGCCGGCGGCGCGCTGGCCTGTTCGGCGCGCAGCGCGAACGCGTCGGCCTGGTCGTCGCCGAGTGAGAAGAGCGTCGTGACGCCGTAGGTGGCATAGGCGCGGAGCTGCCGTTCGAGCCCGGCACGCGTGTAGTACTGCGCGCCCGACTTCAGGCCGTCCACGGCCGAGAGGTGCCCGTGCGCGTTGACGATGCCGGGCATCAGCGTCTTCCCGCGCGTGTCAACGCGGGTCGCCCCCTCGGGCACCCGCACGCTCGCCGCCGGGCCGACCTCGGCAATGACGCCGTCGCGCACAATAACCGTGCCGGCGTCGATGACCTGGCCGGTGCCGTCGATGACGCGTCCGCCGACGAACGCGGTGACCTGCGCGGAGGCAGAAGTGCAGAAAGCGACGAGCAGGGCGGCGAGGGCGAGTGCGGTTCTTGCCATGCGCGCGATTCTAGCAGCGCTCGCACGGAGGGACTGTCCCTATTCTGGGCGGGACGAGACTTCTGCGCGGACTTCAGGCGCCGAAGAGGCCGGGCTGAGCGGCGTGGCGTTCGAGATAGCCCTTCAGCTTGATCTTGCGCGCGGTGTTTTCCGAGGACATGTAGCGGATCGTGCCGAACACGGGCCGTTCCGGGCCCCATGGGCGGTCGTAACGGCCGAGGGTCCAGAAGATGCCGCTGTACGAGTTCGGGTCGCGGCCATCCACCGCGTAGCGGTTGTTGAGGTCGATCATCGTTGCCAGCGCCTGCTCCGGCGAGGCCGACCACTGCAGGATCTTCTTGCCCCACAGCATCCGCAGGTAGTTGTGCAGCCGCCCCTCGCGCCGGAGTTGCCGCTGGGCGGCGTTCCAGATCGGGTCGTAGGTGTCGGCGGCGTCGAGCGCCTCGTGCGGATAGAGCGGCTCGCGCGGATCCGAGGCGTGCTTGCTGAGCGTGGCGAGCGCCCACGACGGCAGCGACGTGTACTGGTCGTAGTCGGGCCGATGCGCGCACATGTTGTAGCCGAGCTCGCGCCACGTCACGAGCTGGTCGAGGAACCCTTCGGCCGCCGGCGACACGCCCCACCAACCGGTGCGGGTGCCGCGGCCCACCCGTGGCACGTCGCCGAGCCAGCCCTCGCGCGTCATGACGGCGTCGAAGGCCTCGTACGACGAGATGTGCCCGAAGTGCAGATACGGCGAGAGTCCGCTCGTGACCTCGTCATCGGCATCGTTGCGGTCGTCGGCGTAGCGGGGGAGCCCGTGGGCCAGGAAGCGGTCGAGGTGCGCGCGGGCCGCGGAGGTGCCGCCGCGAAGCGCATCGGTTGGCATCACGCCGTGATCGATTGGGAGGGCGAGGAAGGCCGCGCCGTCCGTGCCGTCGAGCGGCCAGGCGCGCCAGCGGACCGCGACGGCGTCGGGCAATGCCGGGGCCGGTGCCGGCAGGCGGTCGGCCAGGGGATGGGCGAGCGGACGGTCAGCCAGGTGGCTGGCCAGCGTGTTCTGAACGAACCGCCGGAACGCGTACGCGGTCGCAAACGCGCGGTCGGCGGCGCGCAGCGGCAGGAGTCCATTGCCATCCACGGCGTCGAGGCGCACCGGAAGCCGTTCCGCCGTGCGTTCGACCATGCGTGGCTGGAAGAAGCCCGGCACGTCGTCGGTCACGACGAGCGCCGCCTCTGAGGCCAGCGCCTCGAGCAGGCCGCGGGCCTCGCCCGGCCGTGGCTCGACATAGGGAAAGTAGGTCAGGCCCGGCACCGCGAACGCCCGCGCATTGTCGGCCATGCCGTCGATGACGAAGCGGTGGAAGCGGGCCGAGGCCCACGGGTAGTCGGCCCGCAGCGCCTCGAACACGACCAGGCCCACGCCGCGGGTCCGGGCCTCGTGGACGGCATGTTCGAGCGCGAAGTTCCACCGCGCCCGCCGGGCGCCGATCATCCAGTACAGCACGTAGCGACCGCCGCCGGCCGGGCGGAGGTTCATCGTGCGTATCCTGCCGCTGGGGATTGCCGTCATATGGGTAAGGCCGTCGAGCGGCGTGCGGTTGACGCCATGCGCTATCATTTCATTGTCGCCGGGCCCGTGCGACAGTGGATACAACGCCGCCGGTCACGTGAAAGTCCCCCGGCCGTCGTCCTGCGGGCCATCCAGGAGAGCTGACCGATGATTGCCCAGCGTTACCCCGAACACTTCATCGCTCCGATGCGCGAAGAACTCACGGTCCTCGGTTTCGACGAGCTGCGCACGCCGGAGGCGGTCGACGCGGCGGTCGCCCGTCCGGGCACGACGCTGCTGGTCGTGAACTCGGTTTGCGGCTGCGCGGCGGGCAAGGCACGGCCGGGCATCGCGATGGCGCTGCGCCACGAGATCAAGCCGGCGCAACTGGCGACGGTGTTTGCCGGCGCCGACCTCGAGGCCACCACGCAGGCCCGCGCCCATATGGCGCCGTATCCGCCCTCGTCCCCGTCGATTGCATTGCTCAAGGACGGCAAGGTCGCCTTCATCCTCGAGCGCCGCGACATCGAAGGGCGTCCGGCCGAACTCATCGCGAAGGCGCTCACCGCCGCCTTCGATACGCACTGCTGATTCCCATCCGGGCTTCCACCCCGGTCAGGTGCTCGAGCAGGCGCTGCCCTGCGGCTTGACAGCCGTCCGGCTCCGCTGGCTTGAGCTTTCGCACGTTCCAGCGCACAATACGCCCGCTCGGCAGGACAACCCCGGCGGGAGGCGCGCATGGTGCCCGGACTGACCAGGTCTCGATGGATGACGGCGTTGGCCGTCACGGCGTCCCTGGCGCTCGCCACGTCGGACGACGCGCGGGCACAAGCCCGCACCGAACACGCCACCAATCCGCTGGCTGGCCAGGCCACCGCTGTTCGCCAGGGCCAGAACATCTTCCGCGGACGCTGCGCGGTCTGCCACGGGATCGACGCCAAGGGCTACCGCGGCAGCGACCTCACGAGCGGCGACTGGGTGCACGGCGGCGGCGACCGCCAGATCTTCACGACCATCACGACCGGCGTGGCCGGTACCGAGATGCCCGGCAACACCAGCCTGTCGGAAGACGAGGTCTGGATGCTGGTGGCCTACCTGCGCACGCTCAGTGCCCCGGGCGGCCCGGTGGCCGAACGCGGCGACGCGGCGCGCGGTGAGGAGCTCTTCTGGGCGGCGGGCGGCGCCAACTGCGGACGCTGCCACATGATCGGGGCGCGCGGCGGCCGCCTCGGCCCGAATCTGTCGCGCATCGGTGCCTCGCGGTCGGCGTCAGCGCTCGAGCGTGAAATCCGGCGGCCCGGCGAGGTCATCCCGATCGGCTTCGAGACCATCACCGTCACGACCCGCGACGGGCGGAAGATCCGCGGCGTCCGCAAGAACGAAGACACGTTCTCGGTGCAGGTGATGACCACGGCGGAAGACATCCTGTCGTTTGCCAAGCCGGACGTCACGGTCGACACCGAGCCCCTGCGGTCGCTGATGCCCGGCTACGGACCCGAGCGCGTGAGCGACGGCGACCTTCACGACATGGTGCGCTACCTGCGGACGCTTCGAGGCAAATGAGGGGGATGCGATGAGCCAACGCTTCGTTTCCGCGGTCGTGGTCTGTGTGGCGCTCGCCACGACGGCTGCACGGGCCGACGCGCAGGGCGTCACCCCCGCGCAGATCGAGAAGGGCCTGGCCGACCCAGGCGCCTGGCTGACCTACGGCGGCGACTACGGCAGTCAGCGGCACAGTCCCCTGACCCAGATCACGTCCGGCAACGTCGAGCAGCTCGCCACCCGCTGGGCCTTCCAGACGGCCACGCTCGGCAAGTTCGAAGCGACGCCGATCGTCGTCGACGGCGTCATCTACATCACCGGCCCGAACAACACGGCGTGGGCTATCGACGCGCGCACCGGGCGGCAGCTCTGGAGCTACCGGCGCGACCTGCCCGACGACATGGACATCTGCTGCGGGCGCGTCAACCGCGGCTTTGCCGTGCTCGGCAACCGCCTCTACATGAACACCCTCGACGCGCACCTCCTGGCCTTCGACATGAAGACCGGCTCAGTCGTGTGGGACGTCGCCATCGACGACTACAAGCTGGGCTACAGCGCCACCGCGGCGCCGCTCATCGTGAAGGACAAGGTCGTGGTCGGGATCGCGGGCGCCGAGTACGGCATCCGCGGCTTCATCGACGCCTACGACGCCGCCACTGGAAAACGCGCGTGGCGATTCTGGACGGTGCCCGGGCCCGGTGAGAAGGGCAACGAGACCTGGGAGGGCGATTCGTGGAAGCGTGGCGGCGGCTCCACGTGGGTCACCGGCAGCTACGATCCGGCGCTCAATCTGATCTACTGGGGCACCGGGAACCCCGGGCCGGACCTGTACGGACACGACCGCGAGGGCGACAACCTCTACACCGACTCGGTCGTGGCCCTCGACGCCGACAGCGGCACCATCACGTGGCACTACCAGTTCACCCCGCATGACACCCACGACTGGGACGCCACCGAGGTGCCGGTGCTGGCTGACAAAGTGATCAACGGTGTGCCGCGCAAGGTGCTGCTCTTCGCCAACCGCAACGGCTTCTACTACACGCTCGATCGGACCAACGGGGCGGTGCTGGCCTCGCGGCCGTTCGTCAAGACGACCTGGGCCGAGAAGATCAACCCCGACGGCCGGCCGGCCGTGCGGCCCAATACCGAGCCCACGGAACAGGGCACCGAGGTGTGTCCCGACATCACCGGCGGCACCAACTTCATGTCGCCGGCCTACAACCCGACGACCGGCCTGCTCTACGTGACCTCGCGCGAAGTGTGCGCGGTGTACTACGGCTGGGAGCAGGAGTTCGTGCCCGGCGAGTACTACTTCGGCGGCGCCGCCCAGCGCACCGACCGGGGCTTTGGCGCGATGCGGGCCATCGACCCGGCCACCGGCAGCGTGCGGTGGGAGTTCAAATACCACTCGCCGTCGATGGCCGGCGTGCTCTCGACCGCGTCTGGCCTCATCTTCGCTGGTGACATGGACGGCAACGTGATGGCCTTCGAGGCCGCCAGCGGCAAGAACCTCTGGCATTTCCAGACCGGCGCGGCCATCTACTCGGCGCCAACGACCTACATGCTCGACGGCCGCCAGTGGATGCTCGTCCCGTCGGGGACGACGCTGTATGCACTCGCGCTGCCCCCGGGCGCCGCGCGGCCAGCGCCGCGGCGACGCTGACGCCGGCGCTAGCCGCCGCGGGTGTGCATCTCGAGGTGCGGGTTGCGCTTCAGCGTGCTCACCGGGATGAGGGGCCTCCGGTCGGGCACGCCCAGACGCATCTCGGCGCCGCGATCCGCCCGCGCGCTCCAGGTGGCGGTGAGCAGCGCGCGCAGCTCGTCGTCTGACGCGCCGCCGCGCAACGGCCCGCGCAGGTCGAGTCCGCGGGTGGCATACAGACACGTGTAGAGCATGCCGTCGGCCGTCAGGCGCGCGCGGTCGCAGTCGCGGCAGAAGGGCGCCGTCGTCGAGGCGATGACACCGAAGGGCGTGCCGTCGGGCAGGCGGAAGCGGTCGGCCGGCGCTGCGTGTTCCTTGTCGGCGGGCGCGACGGCGCCGAAGGCGTCGGCGACGCGCTCGAGGATCTCGGCCCGCGACACCACCTGCGTGGCCGTCCATCCGGTGGCGCCGCCCACGTCCATGTATTCGATGAAGCGGATCTCGCCGCCACGACTGCGGGCGAAGTGCACGAGATCCACGATCTCGTCGTCGTTCACGCCGCGGATGACGACGGTGTCGATCTTGAAACCGGGGAACTCGCGGGCCGCCGTGTCGATGCCGGCCAGCGTCCGCGGCAGCTCGTCCTGCCGCGTCATCTTCACGAACCGGTCGCGCTGCAGCGTGTCAAGACTCACCGTGACGCGCTTCAGGCCAGCCGCTTTGAGCGCGCCGGCAAACGGCCCGAGCAGGATGCCGTTGGTCGTCATGGCCAGATCGCGCACGGCAGCGTGGCGTGACAGGGCATCGACCAGCGTCGGCAGGTTGGTGCGCAGGAGCGGCTCGCCGCCGGTCAGCCGCAGCTTGTCGACGCCGAGCCCGATGAACAGCGTCACCAGCCGGTCGATCTCCTCGAAGGTCAGCACGTCGTGCTTCGGCAGCCACGCGTATTCGGCCTCCGGCATGCAGTACTGGCAGCGCAGGTTGCAGCGATCGGTGACCGACAGGCGCAGGTTGCGCAGCGGACGCTGGAAGGTGTCGAGGACCATCGGGGACGGGAACCTTCTGGATTGTGGCACACTGGCTCGCCGATGCGCCTGCGTTCGCTGGACGTCTTCCGGGGCCTGACGATGGCCGGCATGGTCATCGTCAACAATCCCGGCGACTGGGCGACCGTCTATGCGCCGCTCCTGCACGCCGAGTGGCACGGCTGGACGCCGACCGACCTCATCTTCCCGGCGTTTCTCTTCATCGTCGGCGCGTCGATGGCACAGACGGCGCCGTCGCGCCAGACGCCGTGGGCGATCCTGCGCCGCGGGGCGGTGCTGGTGGCCCTCGGGCTCTTCCTGTCGGGCTTCCCGTATTTCAACCCCGCGCGGTGGCGCATCCCGGGCGTGCTGCAGCGCATCGGGGTCTGCTACGTGGTGACGGCGCTCCTGTGGCGCGCACTCGCCGTGCCGGGCGATGTGGTGGCCACGACGCGGCGCGTCGTCGCGGCCACGGCCGTGTGCCTGGGCGGCTACTGGGCCCTCATCCTGCTGGTGGCGCCGCCGGGCGGAGTGGCAGGCGACCTGTCTCCCGAGGGCAACCTCGGCGCGTGGCTCGATCGCGCGCTCTTCGGCACGCACCTCTGGAAGACGACCTGGGACCCCGAAGGCCTGCTCAGCTCGTTGCCCGCCGTGGGCACGACGCTCATGGGCGTGGTCTCCGGCATGTGGATCGCGCGCAGCCGTCCGGACTGCGCGGCGCCGGTGCTCGTCTACGCGGGCCTGGGCGCCATCGTCGTGGGCCTCATGTGGGACCTCGTGTTCCCGATCAACAAAGCGCTGTGGACCAGCTCCTATGCGCTCTTCGCCGGGGGCGCGGCGATGCTCGTCTTCGGCCTGCTGCATCGGCGCCTCGATGACGGGCGGTCGACGCCCACGCTCGATCGCCTGAGCGAGCCGTTGGTGGCCCTCGGCCGCAACGCCTTGCTGCTCTTCGTTCTGTCGGGACTGGTCGGCCGGTCGATGGTCCTGCTGACCGTGAACGCGAGCGATGGCAGCCGCGTCACCTGGCAGCAGGCCCTCTATCACACGGCGTTTGTGCCGTGGGCGAGCCCGAAGACCGCGTCACTGCTCTACGCCGTGACGACACTGGCGGCGCTCTACGCGCTGCTGGCGTGGCTGCACCGGCGACGGTGGTACTGGAGCGTATGACACACGGCATGAGCAAGCGATCGGTGGTGGTGGTCGGGGCCGGCGTCTTCGGCGCGTGGACGGCGCTGCGGTTGGCCCGCGACGGGTGGCGCGTGACACTCGTCGATGCCTACGGACCGGCGAACGGGCGGGCCAGTTCCTCGGACCACTCGCGCGTCATCCGGGCCGGCTACGGGGCGCTCGAGATCTACACGCGCTGGGCCACCGATGCCCTGACCGACTGGCAGTGGCTGGCCAAGAAGTCGGGCCAGGTGCTGGTGGAGGAGTGCGGCGCGCTCTTTCTCGGCGAGACCGGCAGCCCCTACCTGGCCGAGACGGCGGCGACGCTCACGGCATGCGGCGTGACCCACGAGCGACTCGACGCGTCGGGGGTCGCGAGCCGCTATCCGCAGATCGGCGTCATCGGCCTGGGCGATGCGATCTACGAAGCGCGCGGTGGGGTGCTGCGCGCGCGCCGCGCGGTGGCCGCGGCCGTGGCGGTGGCTCGCTCCTACGGCGTGGACTACCGGCAGGCCCGGGTGGCGCCGCCCGACGAGTCGGCCAGCGCTGCGCTGGTCCGGCTCGACGACGGCGAGGCGCTCGCCGCCGACGCCTACGTGTTTGCGTGCGGTCCGTGGTTGCCGACGTTGTTCCCGCGCGCGGTCGGCGCCCGCATCCGGCCGACCCGCCAGGAGGTGCTGCACTTCGGCGTCCCGCCCGGTGACGGGCGCTTCGGCATCGATCGGCTGCCGGTGTGGATCGACTTCGCGGCCGGCGTCTACGGCATTCCGGACGTGGACACGCGCGGCTTCAAGTTCGGCATCGACGCGCATGGCCCGGCCATCGATCCCGACACCGCCGACCGCGTCGTGAGCGCAGACGCCGTCGCGACGGCGCGCGCGTTCTTCGCGCAGCGGTTTCCGGCGCTCCTGCACGCGCCGTTGGTCGACGGCCACGTCTGCCAGTACGAGAACACCTCGAGCGGCGACTTCGTCATCGACCGGCATCCGCAGTGGGCCGACGTCTGGATCGTGGGCGGCGGCTCCGGCCACGGCTTCAAGCACGGCCCGGCGGTGGGCAAACACGTGACCGACTTGCTCGACGGGCGGGCGGAGGTCGAGCCCCGCTTCGCGCTGGCCGGGAAGTCTGCCCAGGCGGCGCGCGCGGTCTACTGAGGCCGGGTCTTCGCGAGCAGGTCGAGGATCTGGCCGAGCCGCGTGATCTCGGCGCCGTATCTCGCCCAGTCGCCGGCCCGCTGCGCGTCGATGGCGCGCTGATAGGTCGCCTGCGCCTCGGCCGTGAGGTCGGCTGCCGGCAGCGCCGCGATGGTGGCCGGCAGCGGCGAGGTGGGAGCCGGCGTGGCCAGCGGTGCGCCCGGCACACTGGTGGGGCTGTCGGCGGCGCTGGGCGTGGGAGCGGGCCCGCCGGGTGCCGGAACGGCGTCTGCCAGCATCGCCGCATCCTGCGGCTGGGCGCGGCGCGCGCGCACGGCCTCAGGCGAGAAGAGCCGCCCCAGCGCCGCGTCGAGCGTGCGGTCCATGACGATCGAGTTCTGATAGGCGACGATGACGCGGGTCAGCTCGGGAATGCGCCCTTGCTGGGCTCGCAGGTACAGCGGACGCACGTAGAGCAGCGACTCCTCGATCGGAATCACCATCAGCGTGCCCTGGATGACTTCCGAGCCCTGCTGGTTCCAGAGCGTGATCTGCGGCGAGATCACCTGGTCCTGATTGATGCGGGCGACCACCTGCCGAGGGCCGAACACCAGCTTCTGCTTGGGAAACTCGAACGCCATGAGCTGCCCGTAGCGGGCGCCGTCGGAGCGCGCCACCAGCCATGAGGCGAGGTTGTCGCGGCGGCGCGGCGTGAAGGGCAGCATCTGGATGAACTCGGCGTCGGTTTCGCCGGGCAGCTTCATGATCGTGTAGTACGGCGACATTCGCACCGCCTGCCCCTTGGCGTCGATGGCCGGCACTTCCCACTGGTCTTCCTTGTTGTAGAACACCGCGGCGCTGGTCATGTGGTAGGTCGAGTAGACCGACGCCTGCAGCCCGAAGATGCCTTCGGGATAGCGGACGTGCGCGCGCAGGCCCGGCGGCATCGCGTCGAGCGGCTTGAGCAGCGTGGGGAAAGCGCGCGCGTAGGCACGGATGATCGGATCGTCGGGCTCGGCGAGGTAGAAGTCGGTGGTGCCGTGATAGGCATCGACGACGACCTTCGCCGCGTTGCGGATGTAGCTGACCCCCGGCGCCCCTTCGGTCGCGTACGGATAGCGACTGGTGACCGTGTAGGCGTCGAGCATCCAGAAGAGACGCCCGTCGTGCACCACCAGGTAGGGGTCGGCGTCGAAGGTGAGAAACGGCGCGATCTTCTCGGCCCGCAGCTTGATCTGGCGGTCGAAGATGAGACGACTCTCGGCCGTGATGTCGTCGCTCAGCAGGAGCTGGTAGTTGCGGAAGCGGGCCGCGAAGACCAGTTTCTTCCAGAACGAGTCGAGGGCGATGCCACCGGAGCCCTCGTAGGTCGAGAAGACGTTGTCGTCGCCTTTGGGGTAGTGGAACTCGCGGGCCTTGGTCCGCACGATGGCGTACTCGTTGGCCAGCTCGCCGAAGTAGAGGCTCGGCTCGGTCACCGGGATGTTCACGGTCGACACCGGCGGCAGATCGCGGATGAAGAGCACCGGCAGGCCTTCGCCCGTGACCTGATTGACCGGGCCCAGCGTGAGCCCGTGGCCGTGCGTGAAGGTAAGGCGCTCGTTGACCCAGGTGCGGTTGGGCAGCGCCGCCGGGTTCAGCTCGCGCGCCGACAGCATCACCTGGCGGAGCTGGCCGTCGATCAGGTAGCGGTCGTTGTCCACCGCCGTGAAGTCGTAGTAGGTGCGGATCTCCTGAATCTGGCCGAAGGTCTCGAGCAGTGAACGAGATTTTGGACTTTGCCAAACCGCTCGAACTGACTCGACGGCTCATCCGCATCCCCGAAGTGATCGAGAGCGCACTCACACTGATCA
>JANNIB010000208.1:0-2914 GCA_031404695.1 Acidobacteriota bacterium | reverse complement strand
TGGCGGTTGCCGGCCCGGGCCGCGCAGTATCTGAAGGCGCCGCGGCTGATGGCGCCGGTGTTCTGGATCGGGGCGCCGCTGCGCGCCTATCCCGAGCTCAAAGCGGCGCTGCCACGAGCGCGTGATCGCTGGCAGTTCGTGGTCGACCACGGCCTGCGCATCGCTGTCGCGCCGGCGTCGTCGGCGCGCATGGTACGGCGACTGCGCTGGCTCGAAGCGGCGCACTTCTCTCTGGATCACGCCATCGACGTGCCGGCGCTCATCGTGACCGGAGAGCCCGCGCTCGAGCGCGTCGTGCCGCCGGAAGACACGCTCGCCTACCGCGCCTGGCTGCCGGGCGCCCGTGCCGTCACGCTGGCGGCGACCGGCCACAACGGCTGCGTCACCAAGGCTCGCGAATTCGCCGACGAGGTCGCCTGCCTGCTGGCCGGGCTACCGTCGGCGGACGCCGCCGTATCCTCGCCGTCCCTTTCGGAGAACGTTCGTGCCTACCGAGTTTCTTAGAGAGATCAGCGGTCCGGCGGGACCGCTCGAAGCGCGCCTCGACCTGCCCACCGGGGCCGCCCGCGCGGTGGCCGTGTGCGGGCATCCGCATCCGCTGCATGGCGGCACGATGCACACCAAGGCCCTCTACCAGACCGCCAAAGGCCTCACGCGCGCTGGCGTCGCGGCGCTGCGCTTCAACTTCCGCGGCATCGGGCTGAGTGCCGGCACCTTCGATGCCGGCGCCGGCGAAAAGGACGACTTCCGCGCTGCGATCACCTTCGCCGCCGGGCGTTTTCCGGGCCTGCCGATCTGGGCGGCGGGGATGTCGTTCGGATCGTGGATCGCCGCCTCGGTCGGCGCCACTGATCCTCGCATCTCACTGGTGCTGTTGGTCGCTCCGGCCGTGGACCGCTACGACTTCTCGGAGCTGGCCGGCGCCGGCAAGCCGGCCTTCATCGTGCACGGCGAAGACGACGAGCTCATCCCGGCGAAAGACGTGCGCAAGTTCTACGGGACGCTCGCCGAGCCGAAAGAACTGGTGATGATCGAACACGCCAACCATCTCTTCGAAGGCCAGACGACACTCGTCGGCGACGCCGTCGAAGGCCTGGTGGCCGACTGGAAGGACTGACATGCAGGACGCCGTCATCGTCTCCGCGGTCCGCACACCGGTGGGCAAGGCGCCGAAAGGGGCGCTGCGCTTCACGAGGCCCGACGAACTGGCCGCGCTCGTGGTGCGAGAGGCGCTGGCCCGCGCGGCCGGGGTGCCGGCCGCAGACATCGACGACGTGATCCTCGGGTGCGCGATGCCCGAGGCCGAGCAGGGCCTGAACGTCGCCCGAATCGCCAGCCTGCGCGCCGGGCTGCCCGTCACCGCCTCGGCGGTGACGGTGAACCGCTTCTGCGCCTCTGGGCTCCAGGCGATCGCCAACGCCGCCGACCGCATCCGCGTCGGCGAGGCCCGCGCCATCATCGCCGGCGGCACCGAGTCGATGAGCCTGGTGCCCATGGGCGGCCACAAGGTGGCGCCCAATCCACATCGAAGAGCATCACCTGCCCCCGCCAGGGCACAGGCATCCGCAAGGGCTTCACGTGATCGAGCACCCAGCACACCGGCCCCTCGACGAAGAGCCGATGCCCCCCCGCCCCGCCGCGCATCCACCGCGGGTGCCGCTCGTGCATCACCCGCACATCGCAGCAGTCCACCAGCTCGCACACACCGACGATCGCCCCGAAGACCATCGCCCCCCCCTCCCGACCCTCGATCGCCGCATCCACCTGCTTCAGAAACTCCGGCCCACCCGCCTGCTCGAAGATGATCCGCCAGGCCCCTTCATTCCACACCCGCTCCCTGCTCGCGCTCGCGTGGATCGCCAAGGGCCCCCGGTGCGCGGTCTTCCACGTCCGGTTCTCCACACGCTTCGGCCCGTGCACGATCGCGTGGGCCCAGGGTTGTTGGATGCTGAGACACTTCATGATGGTCTTCTACTTCTTCCCTTCGAGCTCGACGATGCGGGCTTGGAGTTCTGCGACCTGCCGACGATAGATGAAGCTGTTGGCCCAGAAGAGCACGAACATCACCGCCGCGAAGGCGAGCGCGATGCACAAGACCTGGTCCCGAAACGATGGGCCGTTGTTATGTTCGCGTTGTTCTTTCATTTGCAATGGACTCAGTCGCCGTCCCGGCTCAAGGCAAAGACATCAATCCTCGGACTCGACCGCCGGCTTGTCGCCGGGTTGCGTTCGCGCCTCACCCACATCAACGGTGAGCTCTCGCTCTTCCGCGATCAACATCAACACAGAGGCTTTGATCTCCACCGTCACGACACAACAATCCGGCCCCATCTTTTTCGCGATGATCTGAGCGGCCACCGCCGCGGCATGCTTCATCGCCTCTTCGTTCGGAGCCCCATCACACACCAGCTGCCGGGGCTTCCATTCTTTCGCCTTCAACATCACCTGCAGTTGACTCGCACCCATCACGCTCTCCTCTCTGTGCCTCTGTCCCCCCCCTCCGCCTCTGCGCCCTCTGTGTACGCCCCCGTCTTCAACTCTTCTTCTTCTTCCCCGAACACCCCGGGCACCACCACTCACCACTCGCCCTCTTCGTCCACCCGTCCCCCCGCAAGCTCCGCTCCGCTGCGGCCACCGTCCGGCCGATCGCGTTGCCGACCTTCCTGCACGAGCGCCCCCGCTTCCCGACCACCGCCGAACACTCCAGCCGCACCGACCCGCAGCTCTTCTTCCCCTCCTTCACGCCGTACGCCATCGACCCCAGCTTCACGCTGATCTTCATCGCCATCCCTCTTCTCCTCTCTCCGATCCGCGTCCATCTGCGTTGATCTGCGGCCGCTCTCTTCTTCTCCCCGCCCCGGCCTGTCCTTCCCCCACACCTCCGCGCACACCACCCGCTCCCGCTCGACGCCGT
>JANNIB010000207.1:0-3544 GCA_031404695.1 Acidobacteriota bacterium | reverse complement strand
CGAGGTCCTGGCCCAGGGTGGGCGAGCCTATGCCGGGGTGGCGCCGGAGCTCATCGAGGCAGTCGCGTCGTTCGTGAAGGGATTGAAGGGCCGCTGACGTTCGGCCGCGGCGCTTGCTGAACGTGCCAGTCGACGAAGCGGCGGTCCAGGCGCGCAGCGAGGCGCTGCGCAAGGACCTCTCGCTTCGCGATCTGGTTTTCGCGCAGATCCTCTTCATCGTTGGCCTGCAATGGGTCGGTGTCGCGGCCAAGCAGGGACCGGCGCACGTCATCTTCTGGCTGATCGCCGTCGCGCTCTTCTACCTCCCGTCGGCGGTCGTCGCCGTATGGCTCAACAAGCAGATGCCGCTCGAGGGCGGGCTCTATCAGTGGGCCAAGCTCGGCTTCAGTCAGAACGTCGGCTTCCTGCTGGCCTGGAATCTCTGGCTCTACGTGATCGTGTTCACGTCGGAGATCGGCCTGCAGAGTGCCACCTACCTCTCTTACGCACTCGGACCGGATGCCGCCTGGATGGCCGACAGCGGCTGGTTCGTCACGCTCGCCGCGGGCCTGCTGCTGACGCTGATGGTGGTGACCTCTACGCTCGGCTTGTCGGTGGGCAAGTGGGTGCACAACACCGGCGGCGTGTTCATGATCCTGATCTTCAGCGCCATCGTGATCCTGCCCATGATCGGCCTGGCGACCGGCACGCTGGCCGAGTTCAACCCGCTTCGTGCCGAGATGCCCGAGCTCTCGCTGCTCAACCTGAACATCCTGGGTAAGATGGGCTTCGGCGCGCTGGGCGGCTTCGAGTACATGGCGATTCTGGCCGGCGAGACGAAGTCGCCGGCCCGCTCGGTGACGCGGTCGGTCTTCATCGCCGCGCCGGTCATCGCGCTCATCTTCGTGCTGGGCACGAGCACGGTGGTGGCCTACGTGCCCAACGAGCAGATCGATCTCATCGGGCCGATCGCCCAGGTGCTGCGCGTGGGCTACGCGCCGTTCGGCATCGTGACCCCGCTCGTGACGCTGGCCATTCTGATGACGCTGGCGATGCGGGTTGGCCAGGCGAGCGTGGCGTTTACCGCCGTGACCCGCCTGCCGATGGTGGCCGGCTGGGACCACATGCTGCCGGCGTGGTTCAGCCGTCTGCATCCCACCTACAGGACGCCGGTGAACTCCATCCTGCTCGTCGGCGCGACGTCGTTCGCCATTGCGGCCCTCAGCCTGGTCGGCGTCGGGCACGCCGAGGCATTTCAGCTGCTCTTCAATGCCAGCGGCATCTTCTACGCGCTGTGCTACGTGGTGATGTTCGCGATTCCGCTGTTCGGACTGCGCGACGTGACGCCGCGGCCGCCGCTCTGGCTGCGCCTGGCGTCGCTGAGCGGTCTGCTGATGACCGTGCTCTACGTGGTGCTCTCGGTGTTCCCGATCATCAAGGTGGAGAGCGTCGCCACCTTCGCCCTGAAGATCACGGCCACGGTCGTGGTCATGAACCTCGTCGGCCTCGGCATTCTGCTGGCGGCGCGGCGACGCGCTCGGCGTGCGGGCCTGCCGTGAAACGCTTCGGGTCCATTGCGTGTGTGCGAGTCGCCACCCGCAGGTGGCTCTGCACCTTGACACCGCCGACGCCACGGCGCATCGTGGGAGGCAGTGTGCTCACCCGCCACGCTGGCTGGCGACACCGACAGGAGACCGCATGAATGGACTCTCGCGATTCACTCTCACGGTCGGCGTGCTGGCCGCCTGGCCGTGGTGGGCCGCGGCACAGTCCGCAGGTCCGTCCAGTCTGCGCACGAGGCTCGACGCCTACATCGAGTCGAATCAGCGGTCCATCGTCAACGAGCTCGTCGAGCTGGTGTCGATTCCCAACCTGGTCGGCGACGCCGACAACATCGAAAGAAACAGCGCTGAAGTTCGCAGCCTGCTCGCTCGACATGGGTTCCGGGCCCAGGTGCTGCGTACGGGCGGCAATCCGTTCGTCTACGGCGACCTGCAGGTGCCGGGCGCCACGCGAACCATCCTGCTGTACGCGCACTACGACGGCCAGCCGGTCGATGCGGCGCGCTGGAAGCAGCGCAGCCCGTTTATCCCGATCCTCCGCGACGGCCGGATGGAGGAAGGTGGCAAGGAGATCCCGGGGCTCAAGAACCTGACCCGCTTCAATCCTCAGTGGCGCCTCTACGGACGGTCGGCCGCCGACAACAAGGCGCCGATCGTGGCCCTCGGCGCGGCCATTGACGCGCTCAAAGCCAGCGGCGTCTCGCTCACATCGAACGTGCGGGTGCTGGTTGACGGTGAGCTCGAATCCGGATCGCCGAGCCTGGCCGCGGTGCTCAAGGCGCACCGCGACAAGCTGGCCGCTGATCTGCTGTTGCTGCTCGACGATCCCATGCATCCACGTGGCGGCCCCACGGTCGTGTTCGGTGGACGCGGCGTGCTCGGGATGGAGCTGACCACCTATGGCCCGAAGGTGGGGGTGCACAGCGGGCATTATGGCAACTGGGTGCCGAATCCCGGCACTCGCCTGGCGCGCCTGCTGGCGTCCATGAAGGACGACGAGGGGCGCGTGCTGGTGAAGGGCTTCTACGACGGCATCGAGCCGCTGCGGCCGGAAGAGGAGGCCATGCTGCGCTCAGTGCCCGACGATGCACCGGGGCTCATGAAGCTGTTTGGCATCGCGGCGCCGGAGACGCCGGGCCTCACACTGCAGGAGGCGCTGCAGCGGCCGTCGCTGAACATCCGGGGGCTCTCGAGCGCGTACACCGGCGCCGACGCCCGCACGATCATTCCGGAGACGGCCACCGCGGCACTGGACCTGCGCCTCGTGAAGGAAACGCCGGCGCGAGCAATGCTCGAGAAGATCAAGGATCACATCCGTGGGCAAGGGTACACGCTCATCGAATCGGATCCCGACGACGTCACTCGGGCCAGCCAGCCTCGTATCGCCAAGCTGGTGATCCGCGGCGGCACCGACGCCTTTCGAACCTCGCCCTTGTTACCCGAGTCGCGCCTGGTGGTCGCGGCGCTCGAACGCATGTTCGGCGAGCGCCCCATCCAGATCCGCACCGGCGGCGCGACCGTCTCGGCGGCGACCGCCCTGGTCGATGCCCTGGGATTTCCAGCCATCTCGCTTCCCATCGTGAACTTCGACAACAACCAGCACAGCGAGAACGAGAACCTGCGGTTGGGTCACCTGTTCACCGGGATCGTCTCGATTGCCGCAATTCTCACGATGTAGCGGGCCTGCCGCATCGGGAGGGGAGGCCCGAGTCTCCATGTGGCTGCCGCTGCTACGCGAGCGGCGCCCACCCCCGACCATCAAGCATTCCAGCGGAGGCCCGCGGCGCGGAGTCGTACATAATGGGCGCCATGCGCACCGTGCTCCCCACCGCCTTACTGACCGTGCTGCTCACCTCCGGCGTGACCTCCGCTCAGCCAACGGCGCCGACCTTCAACCGCGACGTCGCGCCGATCTTCTTCGCCAACTGCACCACCTGTCACCGTCCCGGCGAAGCGGCGCCGATGTCGCTCTTGACCTACAAAGACACCCGGCCCTGGGTGCG
>JANNIB010000206.1:0-14261 GCA_031404695.1 Acidobacteriota bacterium | reverse complement strand
GCCCGCGAGGACCTCTTCACGGTGGTGTTCGATCAGGTGCTGACCGATACCGCCGTCTACGCCGATGTCGTGCTGCCGGCCACGACCTTCTTCGAGCACTACGACTTCGCCAAGAGCTACGGCTCGCTGTCGCTGAACCTGGCGCGGCCGGTCATCGAGCCGGTCGCCGAGTCACGCCCCAACGCCGACGTGTTCACCGACCTCACCGAGCGCATGGGCCTGACGCGCGACACCGACGCCAGCGGCGAACTCGAGCAGATGCTGCAGGTGCTGTCGGCGTTGCCGGGGACGATCGGCAGCGAGATCGGCGAGCGCGGCGGGGCCACCCCGCCGCACGGCGGACGGCCGGTGCAGTTCGTGGATGTCTTCCCGCGGACGGCCGATCGCAAGGTGGCGCTCTTCCCCGCGCATCTCGACCGCGAAGCCCCGCAGGGGCTCTATGCGTATATCGCCGATCCGGCCACCGAGGCGTATCCGCTCTCGCTCATCTCGCCGGCCAGCGAACGCACCATCAGCTCGACGCTTGGCGAGCTGGAGCGGCCAGTCGTGCGGCTCGAAATGCATCCGGACGACGCCGCGCCGCGCGGCCTCGAGGACGGCGACGACGTGTTGGTGGTGAACGCGCTCGGCACGCTCGAGTGCCCGGTGAAGATCACGGGACTCGTGCGGCCGGGCACGGTGGCGTTCCCGAAAGGCGTATGGCGGCGGCACACCGGCAACGGCCTCACATCGAACGCCCTCGTACCCGACGCGCTGACGGACCTGGGGGGCGGGGCGTGCTTCAACGATGCGCGCGTCCAGGTCGAACGCGCCTCGTCGCGACGGCGTTAAGTAGCTACGCCGCCGATTCCTGGTCGGCGCGCAGCTTGCCGCGACCGCCGCGGCTCACCATGCCGCCCTTGCGGCCGGCATCTCGCGCCTCGTTCGACGACCACTCGTGGGCCGTTCCCTTGGCGTGGGCGGCGCGACCGCCCTTGCTGGCGATCTCACGCTGCTTCTCGGGGGACATCGACGCGAATCCGCGCCGGGCTTTGGGCTTCTCGTTCACGAATCACCTCTTGCTGTGCTGACCTATGCATGAGTAGGGCAAGCGGCGTACCAATCGGTGCCGACGAGCTGGCCACCCTCAAGTTGCTGAAAACGCACTGCTTCGGGGCTCTCAGGGACGAGCTGCTGGGCTAAAAAACGAACTGTTTTAATACTCTACAACAGCTTCGAGTATTAAAACGATACTGTTCGTGAGATTGAACGGCAGCACCTGGCGCACGCGGTCGCTTCAGATGAGAGCTAGGACGCGAACGTGCGCTATCTGGTCTGTGACGACCTGGCGGGCCGGAAGTAGTCGCACTGGGCGCAGTTGCTGACGTCGAACTCGTAGCCGACAACCGGCCACAGCATCGGGTGCGCGCAGTAGAGGAGCTGCCCGTCCATGATGGTGTGGAGGCCGAGCTCCGCGGGGATGTGCGGGGTGCGTCTGCTGTACCAACACACGCGATGACGATCCTCGGGGCTCATGGAGGCGCCGCTCATGATACGACGAGCGCTGGCGCGCGAAGCTCAGTACAATCGAGACCATGAGCGGCGACCATTCCCATTCCCACGCGCACGGTCCGGTCCCCACGGGCGCGGTGCGCCTCGTGCACTGCGTGAAGCTGAAGGAAGACCTCCCCGGCCTCGATGCGCCGCCGTGGCCCGGCGAGATCGGCCAGCGCCTCTACCGCGAAGTCTCGGCCAACGCGTGGACGCTCTGGGAAGAACGCCAGAAGATGATCCTCAACGAGTACCGGCTGCTGCCGTGGCAGAAGGAGGGTCAGGAACTCATCATGAAACACATGGAGGAGTTCTTCTTCGGCGAGAACGCGGCGCTGCCGCCCGGCTACGTGCCGCCCAAGTCCAAGTAGGCGTCAAGCGCCGTTGCGCTGGAGCGCGACCACCGGCGCAATCGTGAAGCGCAGCGCGGCGTGTGCGGACCGCAGGGCCGTCAGCACCGCGCCGTCGTCGGTGGCCTCCGCGAAGATGAACCCGAGGTAGCTGGCGGCTTCCGGCAGCATCTGCAGGACCTGCCCGGGGACGGCGCTGACGACGAGGTCGGTCACGCCGGCCACCGCGCGCGCCTCGGCCTCACCCGTCCACGCGCGCAGGACGCCGGCGCGCGGAATCGGCACCATCATCACCCCCGACGCGCCGACTCCGCCCATCGCCGGCACCTCGGCGCCCACGGCGTGCGCCAGCAGCACCTGCTCGAGCGGCAGCCCGCCTTCCACACGCACCGCGCGCGCGCACAGCCCGCCAATCGGACGGGCGGCCGCTTCCAGCACGAAGACGCCGGCTGGCGAGACTCGACATTCGGCGTGGACGGGGCCATGCCACAAGCCCGCGCGGCGGGCCGTCTCGGCCACCGCGGCGGACACGGCCGCCCCGTGCGCCGCGGTGGCGGCGGTGGGCGTCACGTAGATCGTCTCCTCGAAGAAGGGGCCCACCAGCGGCTCGGGTTTGTCGAAGATGGCGAGCGCGTGGAAGGTGCCGCGCACCATGAGCCCTTCCACCGCGAACTCGTGGCCGTCGATGTAGCCTTCAACCAGCACCTGGGTCGCCGCGACGTCCCGCTGCTCCCGCACGTCGGGCGCCGCCAGGATCGCCGAGACGCGCGCCAACGCCCGGCGCAGCTGCTCGGCATCGTCGGCGCGCATCACGCCGCGACTCCCCGAGAGCACCAGCGGCTTGACGACGCAGGGATAGCGGACCCCGTCGGGCACCTCGGTGGTCCCCGCCGGCACCGTCACGGTCCAGGGCGCGGGCAGTCCGGCCGCGTGCTGCACGGCGCGGAAGCGGCGCTTGTCGCGGGCCGCCCGTGCAGCCGCCACGCTGTGCCAGGGCAACCCCCAGGCGTCCGCCACGACGGCCGCCAGCACCGCCGGTCGATCGCCCACCGCCAGCACGCCGTCGAGACGGCCGTCGGGCAGGGCGGTGCGGATGGCGGCCAGGGCGCCCGCCTCATCGTGAAAACGCACCGCGATCGCGCGGTCGCGCCACGGATCGTCGAGGCGATCGCACCGGTCGGTCGCCAGCACGAGCTCGACGCCAAGACGCGCCGCCGCCTGGTCGAACATCCGCGTCTGATAGCCGGTCGTGGTCGCGCACAGCAGCACGCGCGGACGCGCTGGATCGTCACTCATCGTCGTTCCGGTTCGTGTCGTTCCCGAGCCCCGGGTCCCGAGTCCCGAGCCCCCGTCTAGAGAAGAGCCAACTGCTCTTCCGACGGCTCCGCTCAACAGTACCAAGGCTCGGTCAGATACGGAATCGCCGCGCGCGCGACCAGCGGCGGCGCGGCCCTCGCCTGGTCCGCGACCCGATCCGCGAGCGCGCGGATAGCGGCGAAGGTGGCCTCGCGCGGCTCGCGCGGCGCCACGCCGGCCAGCGCCATCACCTCGCGCTGCAGGGCATCGACTCGCGGGTCAGGATGGCGCCACGGATGTGTGAGCGTCGCCGGATCGAACCGCCGCACCACCGCCTGAATGTCGTCCAGTTCGAGCAGCCGCGATCGCTGCGTGACCAGCAGCCGCAGCGTCCACTGCACCGGCGCCACCTGCGAGACCAGGCCGAGCGCGGCGACGTCGTCGAGGAACTGCCGGTAACCGTCGAGCGTGGTCCACGGCGTGAAAGCGAGAAAGGTCGGCGCCAGCGCCAGTCCGAGCGCCTGGCCGCGGGCGACGACAGCCTCGACGTCGGCGCGCGTGTGCCCCTTTTCGAGCTGCGTCAGCACGGCGTCGTCGAGCGATTCGACGGCCGTGGTCACGAACACGCACCCGGTCTCGACCAGCGTCGGCAGGAGCGCGTCGTGCGTGCGCAGGTGCTCCACCTTGATCGTGGCGTCGTAGGTGAGCCCGGGCCACTCGTCGTGCAGCGCCGTCACGAGCCGCATCGCATGGGTCGGGCCGTTGAAGAAGTCGGGATCGGCGAAGGTCACGTGGGTGGCGCCCTGCGCCACCTGCGCCCGGATGTCGGCGAGCACGACCTCGGCCGGCACGGCCACGAAGCGTCCCTCGTAGATCGGCACGATCGGGCAGTGACGGCAGCGATGCTTGCAGCCGCGCGTCGCCTCGGTCACCCCGGCGATGGCCTCGCGGCCATCGGGCCACTGCACGTGCGCGTAGCGGTCCAGCGACGGCAGACCCGTGCGGTCGGGGACGAGCGCGGCGCCTCGCGCGCGTGCGGCCAGACTGCCTGGTCCGGATGCCGACGCGGCCGCGGCCGGCGGCGGCGTTCGATCACGCGCCGCCCGCGCCGCGGCCACCAGCTCCTGCTCGCACTCGGGGCCGAGCACCACGCTCACGCCTTCGTCCCTCAGGCGCTGCTCGTTGAGCGGCGCGTAGAGGCCGAAGGCGCAGAGCGGCACGCCCGGCGCGCGCTGCTTCAGGGCGCGAATCACCGGCAGGGCGAGCCGAGTGGCCGTATGCATCGGCAGCGACAGCGCGACCAAGGTGACCCCGTCGAGCGCGCCGGCGGGCAGCCGATCGACGGCCAGATCACACGACCGCGTCTCGAGGCCCGCCCGCGTCAGCCACGCGGTCGCCGCGGCCAGGCCGGTGGGTTGGCGTCCGAGGTCGTAGGTCGAGAGCAGCAGGACCAGGTCAGCGCTCCCGGGCCGTCTCCGGTGCGTCGGTCATGCGACGCAGCGGCCCGACGAACACGAGGAGCACCAGCGCGGCCGCGATCGCGAAGCCGCCGACGGCACCGAAGAGCGTCGGCAGCGCCATCGACTCGTAGAGACCTGCGACGCGGCCGCCGATGAAGTTACCCACCGAGGTGGCGAGGAACCAGACGCCCATCACGAGACCCGCGATCCGCGCCGGGGCCAGCCGTGTCATGGCACTGAGCCCGACCGGACTGAGCGACAGTTCCCCGATCGTGTGCAGCAGGTAGGTCAGGGTCAGCCACATCGGGCTGACCTTGCCGCCGGCCTCGGCCGCTTGCGCCGGTCCGATCAGCACGACGAAACCCAGGCCCACGCAGACCAGGCCGAACACGAACTTGCCCGGGCTCGACGGCTCCTGTCCGCGCCGCGCCAGCCACACCCACAGCCACGCAAACACCGGCGCCAGCGTGAAGATGAAGAACGAGTTGACGCTCTGGAACCAGCTGCTCGGGAAGCCGAGGCCGAAGACCTCGGTGCGCGTCGCCCGATCGGCGAACAGATTCAGCGTCGATCCCGCCTGCTCGAACACCGACCAGAAGAGGCCCGCCGCTAGAAACAGCACGGCCACCACGACCAGACGCTTACGTTCGGCGGTCGTGTAATCGCGGCTCGTGAGCAGCCAGGCAAAAAACACCACCGTCGAGAGCAGCAGCACCACGCCGGCGGCATCCGCAATGCCCACCGCCGTGACCGGCAGCGCGCCGGTGTAGCCGCCGATGCCGATGATCGCGATCGCCGCAAAGAACAAACCGCCCCACAGCGTCGCGCTCGAGCGCAGCGCGGCGGCAGCTTGCGGCGAGGCGGCCGGCGCCGGATGCATGCCCCGGTCGCCAAGTGAGCGCGCGCCGAGCACGTACTGGATGACGCCGATCGCCATACCGAAGCCCGCGGCCGCAAAACCCGCATGCCAGCTGACCCGCTGCCCGAGATAGCCGCACACCAGCGGCGCCAGGAACGCGCCGAGGTTGATGCCCATGTAGAAGATCGAGAAACCGGCGTCACGGCGCTTGTCTTCGGCGCTGTAGAGCTGGCCGACGATGACGCTGACGTTGCCCTTGAGCAACCCGGTGCCGATGACGATGAGCACCAGGCCGAGATAGAACGTGACCATCGACGGGATGGCCATGCTGAAGTGCCCGCTCGCGATGATGATGCCGCCGTAAAGGACGGCCCTGCGCTGGCCGATCAGGCGATCGGCGATCCAGCCGCCGGGCAGCGCCGCCATGTACGCCATCGAGGTGTACAGGCCGTAGATGGCCCCGCCCTGCGCGGCGTCGAAGCCGAGGCCGCCGGCGGCGAGCGGCGCGGTCATGTAGAGCAGCAGCAGCGCCCGCATGCCGTAGTAGCTGAAGCGCTCCCACATCTCGGTGAAGAACAGGGTGGAGAGCCCGCGGGGGTGACCGAAGAACGCCGTGTCCGTCGCTGCCGGGTTGGCCATAGGCAGGGCGTATTGTATCCTCCGCAGCAGCCCGCCTCATGCCGCTCGACGAGTACCGACGCAAGCGTGATTTCACGAAGAGCCCTGAGCCGGCCGGCGATCCGGCGGCCGCCTCCGACAGCGTGGCCCGCTACTTCTGCGTGCAGAAGCACCTGGCGAGCCACCTGCACTACGACCTCCGGCTCGAACACGACGGCGTGCTGCTGTCGTGGGCGGTGCCCAAAGGCCCCTCGCTCGACTGGAACGACAAGCGGCTGGCGATGCAGGTCGAAGACCATCCGGTCGAATACGGCGCCTTCGAGGGCGTGATTCCGGAAGGCTACGGCGCCGGTGTCGTCATGCTGTGGGACTACGGCACGTGGACCTCGGAATCGCCCGACATCGACGCCGCCCTGCGCAAGGGCGACCTGAAGTTCACGCTCGACGGCTTCAAGCTGAAGGGCTCGTGGGCACTCGTGCGCACGAAGGGTTACGGCGACAGCGGCAAGCCGAGCTGGCTGCTCATCAAACACAAGGACCACTGGTCGGGGCCGATCGACATCACCGAGTTCGCGCCGCTCAGCGTGAAGACGCCCGGCGCCGACCTGGCCGAGATTCTGGCCGGAGACACCCCCGCCATCTGGAAGAGCAATCCGCCGGCGAAGACCGGCGACACCGGGAAGCTGTTTCAACGCATCATCGCCACCGCCCTCGAGCTCAAGGCGACCAGGCACGCCGACCCGCCGACCCGCCTGATGTCGGCGGCCGCGGCGGCACGCAGGCTCGGCGCGCTCGAACAGGCCGCACCTACTGCCAGGCCCACAGCGACGCCCGCAGCAGCACCCACGCCGCGCCGCCGCGCCACGGCCCCGGCCGCGACCACCGCCCGTCCCCCGAAGAAGTCAGGAGCCGCCCGATGAGTGATTCCGCCTCCCGCCGCACCTTCATCGCCGCCACCGGCATGGCCGCCGCGCACGTCTGGGTCCCCACCGGGTCCAGCGGCTACTCCGCCGCCGAGATGCGGGCGATGGAATCCACCATCGGCGTGTCGAAGTGGGAACTCGACACACCGGCCCTCTGCGTGGATCTCGACGCGCTCGAGCACAACATCACGACGATGCAGGCGCGCCTGGCCGCGAAGGGGCTCGGCGCTCGTCCGCACGCCAAGACCCACAAGAGCGCCGACATCGCCAAGAAACAGCTGGCCGCCGGCGCGCTCGGCATCTGCACCTCGAAGGTGAGCGAAGCCGAGGTGCTGATGGCCGCCGGCATCGACCGCATCTGCATGACGACGACCAACCCGTCGCCGTCCAAGATCCGGCGCGCCCTGGCGCTCAGCGCGAAGTCCGCGCAGTTCATCCATGCCGTGGACGAAGACAAGAACGCTCGAGACCTGTCGGCGGCGGCGAAAGCCGCCGGGCTCACCGCAAGCGTCGTCATCGACGTGGCGGTCGGCACCCGCAGCGGCATCCCGGCCGGCGAGAGTGCGATCGCGCTGGCCGAACTCGTGAGCACCCTCCCCAACCTGCGTCTGCGCGGGATGCTCTCGTATGACGGCGGCGCCCAGCACATCACCGGCTTTGTCACGCGCCGCTCGACGGCGCTCGCCAACCTCGAGGCGAACGTGCGCGTGTTCGAGGCGCTGAAGAAGAAGGGCCTGCCGACCGAGATCTTCAGCGGCGGCGGCACCGGCACCTACAACATCCAGCACGAGGTGCCCGGCTTCACCGACGCGCAGGTGGGCAGCTATCTCTTCATGGATATGCAGTACCTGGCCATCGGCAACGCCGCCGGCGGCGCGGTCTACGACGACTTCACGCGGTCGCTGACGGTGCTGGCGACGGTACTCAACAACCGCTTCCCGAACCGCCTCACGACCGACGCCGGGGCCAAGGCGCTCACGCTCAACGTGCCGCGGGCAGGCGTGGTGGGCGAACCCGACATGGACTACAACGCCGGCTCGGACGAGTTCGGCGTCATCACGTTCAAGACAGCCCGGAAGAGCTACGCGATCGGCGACCGGCTCGAGCTGGTCGTGCCGCACTGCGACCCGGTGGTCAACCTCTACGACCAGATGTACGGCATCCGCAAGGACCGCGTCGAGGTGGTCTGGCCGATCACGGCGCGCGGCAAGTCACAGTAGCAGGCGGCCACCGCGACGTCCCGGCGGGACGCGGCGACATCTGAATCCAGCGCCGACCCGCGGTGTGGCACCGCCCCGGCACCTTCGTGGTCAGGACCGGGCTGGCAGCCGCACGCCCGACAGGCTGGTGCCGCTTTCGCCGTCGAGCGCCCGGACGCTCAGCACACTCCACACCGCGTGCGACAGCCGCCGCCGGTCGTGGCGCGCGATCTCGCGCGTCCAGAGCGGGGCTTCGACCAGCGTCGTGTGCGACGGCAAGGTGCCGAGGGCGAGCGGCTGCTTGTGTTCGCGGGCGTAGCTTGCCAGCAGCGCCGGCGGCAGCTTCGCGGTGTTGAACACGAGCAGGTCCACCGGCCGCCCGATCGTCTGCTCGACCCAGCGCACGGCGTCGCTGGCGGTGAAGTCCTGCATGCCGAGGCCTTCGGTGAGGAGATTGCTGACGAACACGATCGGCCCCGGCATCTCGCCCAGCGCCTCCTTCACGCCCTCGACGAGCAGCGTCGGCATCAGGCTGGTGAAGAAGCTGCCGGGGCCGATGATGACCGCGTCGAAGCGGCGCACGGCCTCGCCCACCGCCGGGTGGATCGGCGCCGCTGGTTCGAGCCAGATCTTCTCGATGGCGTGCCCGGCCGCCTGCCAGGCGTCGACTTCGACTTCACCGCTGCTGATGTGGCCGTCGGCGTGGCGGGCCGTCAGCGCCGAGCGGGCCACGCTCACCGGCCACACGCGGCCCTGGCAGCCGAGCAGCGCCCGCAGCCCGTCGACGGCGGCGAGGAAGTCGCCACTGTAGGTCTCCATCATCGACAGCAGCAGGTTGCCGCCGGTGTGCCCGCCGAGCTTCTTGTGCTCGAAGAGCATCGGCAGGCGCGCCAGCAGCACCCGCCGGGCTTCGCCTTCGTTGCGAGCCAGGGCCAGCGCGCAGCGCAGGACATCGCCGGGCGGCAGCACGCCCAGCTCGTCGCGCAACTGCCCCGAACTCCCGCCGCTGTCGAAGGTGGTGACGACGGCGTTCAGCCGCAGCCACGGGTTGCGCTTGAGGCCGCCCAGCAGACTCGGCAGACCCGTGCCGCCGCCGAAACATCCGATGTTCAACTGACGCAGTCGCATGCGGCCCTCATTCTATCCGTGCCGCCGCCGCGCGCCGTCGGCGAGCGTGTAGACTGGCGTCATGGTCAGTCGTCCTGCCACCTCCACGGCCCTGGTGCTCGACGATCTGAGAGCGATCTTCGGCGCCCGGCTCGAAGCCTTCGTCACCTACGCCCCCACGGTCTCGCCGGCGCCGAGCCTGGCGCTGGTGACGACGCTCGACCTGGCGGATCTGTCAGCCTGCGCCGTGAAGGTGCGGCGCTGGCAACAGCACGGCGCGGCCACACCGGTCGTGCTGACGCGGCGCGAGTTCACTCGGTCACTCGACGCCTTCCCGGTGGAGTTCGGCGAGATCATCACCCACCACGAAACGCTGCACGGCGAGGATCCCTTCGCCGCCCTCACGGTGGCGCCTGCCGATCTGCGGCGCGCCTGCGAGTCACAGATCCGCAGCCTGCTGCTCCACATCCGCGAAGACTACATGGAAGCCGGCGGCGCCCACCGCGCCGTGGCCACCGTGGTGCTCGACTCGGCAGCCGAGTTCCGCGCCTTGCTGAGCCTGGTCGCCCGGCTCGCCGGTGAGCAGGGGGATCAACGGCAGCTGGCGCAGTGGGCCGCCGATCGGCTCGGCCTCGACGCCAAGGTCGTCTCGGACGTGCTCCACATCGCCAACGAACTCGAGCGCAGCGGCATCGATGCCGCCCGCCTTTTCCCGCACTACCTCGCGGTCACCGAACAGCTCGCCCGCCACATCGACGAATGGCCCGACCAGTAGCCCCCGCGCGCGGCCGTCTCGCAGGGCGGCTCGGTGTCGCGGCAATTGCCGCGGTCGCCGTCGTGTGCCTCGCCTCTCGTACGGCGGCGGCGCAGCCGGCGCCGCCGGGCCTGACCGCGCCGGTGAACGACTTTGCCGGCGTCATCGACACCGCCTCGGCCGAGGCGCTCGATCGCGTGATCCGCGCGCTGCAAGCGGCCAGCGGCGACGTGGTCGTAGTCGCCACGGTGAAGACCTTCCAGCCGTGGGGCGACCTCCAGAGCTACGCCACGAAGATGTTTGAGAACGGCGGGCTCGGCATCGGCCAGAAGGGCAAAGACAACGGCCTGCTGGTGCTGCTCGCGGTGGATGATCGCCAGGTCTGGATGGAGGTCGGCTACGACCTCGAAGGGGCGATTCCCGACGGCTTTGCCGGCGAGACCAGCCGTCAGGTCATGACCCCCTACTTCCGTCAGGGCAACTACGGCCAGGGCCTGCTGGCGGGTACCTCGCGGGTCATCGCGCGGATCGCCGCCGACCGCAACGTCACGGTCACCGGCCTTGAAGTGCGCGAAGCGCCCGTAAGCAGCCGCGATCCGATCGGCCCGCGGCAGTTGATGACGTTCTTCGTCCTGGCGTTCATCGCGCTGTCGCTGCTGAACCGGCTCGGCGGCGGCGGGCGGCGCAAGCGCTCGTGGCGCGGGGGCGTGGGCCGCTGGGGCGGCGGCTACTATGGAGGCACGTGGGGCGGCGGCTCGTCCTGGGGCGGTGGATCCTGGGGTGGCGGCGGCTCGGGCGGCTTCGGCGGATTCGGCGGTGGACGCAGCGGCGGTGGCGGTGGCGGCGCGTCGTGGTGACACACGGGGCGTGCGGCAGCGCAGGAGGAATCATGCGACAGGCAGTGATGGCGGTAGTGGTGCTGGTCGGCGCGACGGCGGCGAGCGGCTGCTCGTACAACACGTTCGTCAGCCAGGAAGAAGCCGTGAAGGCGCAGTGGGCACAGGTCGAAAATCAGCTCAAGCGCCGCAGCGACCTCATCCCGAACCTGGTCGAGACCACCAAGGGCTTCGCGCAGCAGGAGCAGGACGTCTTCAAGGCGATCGCCGACTCGCGCGCCAGGCTGGCGGGCGCGACCACCCCGGCCGAGACCATGGCCGCGGCCAACGAGCAGTCGAGCGCCCTGTCGCGGCTGCTGGTGGTGGTCGAGAACTACCCGGAACTGCGCTCGAGCGAGCTGTTCGCGCGGCTGAGCGACGAGCTGGCCGGCACCGAGAACCGGATCGCGACCGAGCGGATGCGCTACAACGAGCGGGTCCAGGCCTACAACACCTCGCGGCGGAGCTTTCCCGCCAACATCACCAACGCCATCTTCCGGTTCCAGGACTACCCCCTGTTCGAGGCGCCGCCCGAGGCCAAGGCCGTGCCGAAGGTGGATTTCTCGAAGCCGAAGACCGGGCAGTAGGGCCGTTCCAACCCTTCACCCGGCCCGGCCATCAAACCGGGTGAAGGAGACAGACGCGCTGGACCGCGGTGTGACCCCAATTCCTCACTCCCGGCCCGTCACCGAGGCCGACGATGTGGCTCGCGCCGTTGCGGGCGACACGGCGGCATTCGAGCGCCTCTACCGCGCCCACGTGCCACGCATTCTCGCCCTCACCCGCCGCATGGCCGGCGCCGATCGCGCCGACGAGCTGACCCAGGACGTCTTCGTCCGGGCCTGGCAGAAGCTGGCGCTCTTTCGCGGCGAGTCGTCACTGGCCACCTGGCTGCACCGGATGGCGGTGAATATCGTCATCGAGCAGTTCCGCAGCCTCGGCAGCGCCCGCGAGCGCTTCCTGCCCGAAGGCGACGACGTGCTCACGCGCGTGGCCGCCCCCACCGATGCCGTGCGCGGCTGGAACGCCTCGATGGACATCGACGTGGCCGTCAACCGGCTGCCGCCGGGCGCCCGCGCCGTGTTCGTGCTGCACGACGTCGAAGGCTACAAACACGACGAGATCGGCACGCTGCTCGGCGTGTCGGTCGGCACCTCGAAATCCCAGCTCCACCGCGCCCGCATGTCGCTGCGCGGACATCTCACCGCCTCGGGGGCCGCGTCATGAGCACGCATCCTCTTGCTGTCTTGTCCGACTATCTCGACGACGATCTCGACGCCGCCGCCCGCGCCGCTGTCGACGTCCACCTGGCGAACTGCGCCCAGTGCCGTGCCGTCGTGGCCGACCTCTCCGCCATGAGTGCGGCCCTTGGCGCCTGGCGCGAAGCGGAGCCACCGCCCGCAACCGACTTGTGGCCGGGCATCGCGGCCCGCCTGCAGGGCCCTCGAGAAGTCGCGCCGGGCGGGTCCGGGGCGCCGCCGCTGCGCTCGGTGCCGCGCCTGGCGTGGTATCAGCGCCGCTGGTCAGTGGGCGTGCCGGAACTGGCCGTGGCCGCCGCGCTCGTCGCCGCCGTGAGCGGCGCGCTGCTGTGGCCGCGCGTAGCGCCGCCGGCCCCCGTGGCCGCCGGCCCGGTGCCGATCGTGGCCGAGGCCGAGGCCTTCGATACCGGCACCGCGCAGGTGACGCCGGTGAACTTCGCCGACGTCCAGTACGACGCCGCGGTCGTCGATCTCGAGCGCGTGCTGCTCGAACAACGCGACCGGCTCGACCCGCGCACCGTCATCGTGCTCGAACGCAACCTGCGCATCATCGACGACGCGATTGGCGAGGCGCGCCAGGCCCTGGCGACCGACCCGGCCAACGCGCTGCTGAACGCGCACCTGGCGGGCGCGCGTCAACGCAAACTGGATCTGCTGCGCCGCGCGGCGCGCATCACCGAAGGAGACTGATGTCCATGGCCGCTCGTTCCGTCTCGCTCGCGCTTCTCTGGGCCCTCGGCGTCGTGCCGGCGTCGTTTGCCGCGCCGACGATCGGCGCGTCGGGTGGCGACCAGGCCAAGCCCCAGGCGGCGCCGGCCGCGCCAGCAACCCCGTCCACGCCGCAGGCGCCGGTGCAGGCACGGCCCGGCTGGACCGACGCCGCTGAATCACCCCGCATCGACCAGACCGTGGACGTCGCCAAGGGCACGCGGCTGGTGCTCTCGAGCCACGCCGGCGAAGTCACCGTGCGCGCCTGGGATCGCGACGCCGTGCGCGTGCAGGCCAGCCACAGCGGCCGCGACCGGGTGGACGTGCAGACCGCCGACAACACCCTGCGCGTGCGCACCCGCAACTCGCGGGGCCCCGGCGGCATCGTCGACTACACCCTCACCGTGCCGCGCTGGATGGCGGTGAACATCTCGGGCACCTACCTGGCCGCGAACATCGAAGGCACCTCGGCCGAGGTCAGCGTCGAGACCGTGGGCGGCGACCTCACCCTCAAGGGCGGCTCGGGCGCCGTGTCGCTGCGCTCGATCGAAGGCGAAATCCGCGCCGAAGGCGCCTCTGGCAAACTCAACGTCTCCACCGTCAACGACTCGATCACGCTCACCGGAGTGTCGGGCGACGTCATCGCCGAGACGGTGAACGGCGATGTCACAATCACCAACGCCAAAGCGTCAAGTCTCGAAGTGTCCACCGTCAACGGCGACGTCCGCTTCGAGAGCACGACCACCGACCGCGGCACCTACCGGGTGAGCACCCATCAAGGCGACATCCGCGTCAGCCTCGGCCAGCAGGCCAGTGCCACCGTCTTCGTGCGCACGTTCCGCGGCGACTTCAGCAGCGACTTCCCCGTCACCCTGCCGAAGGAAGACACCGGCCGCGACACCAACAAGCGCTTCAACTTCACGCTTGGCTCCGGCGCCGCCCGCGTGGAGCTGCAGTCGTTCCAGGGCGACATCCACGTGTCGAAGGGCCCGCTGCGCACGCGCGAGGAAGAACGCGCCCGCCGTCGCAATCGCGCCGACGGTGGCGACAAGGCGTTCGAGTTCAAGGCCGAGGCGATCGCCGCCGAGGTCGCGGCCGACGTCGAGGCCAGCCTCGAACGGGATCTCGGCGACAACTGGCAGGCCGAGCTCCAGCGGCTGAGCGAGTGGGCGGGCCTGCGCGTGGCGCCGCCGGCCCCGCCGGCACCGGCGCCCCAGCCGGCTCCCAACATTTATTGGAAAGTAAGTAACAATACTCCCAATGCTGTTTCCGCAATAAGCGGAATTGCGCTCACGCCATCATCAATTTCTCCTGCATTAAGTT
>JANNIB010000205.1:0-8580 GCA_031404695.1 Acidobacteriota bacterium | reverse complement strand
ATTGGACGGAGAGGTCGAAGTTCTTGAACGCAGCGGCTGAAGTGGTCAGCGCCTCGCTGACGCGCTGCTAGAATGCCGGCGTGCCGTACACGCCGAACGCGGAGCCGTACCGCTGGTTGAGCGTTCCCCGTTGGTACTTGTGGGAGGGCGGCTTCCTGCTCACCGCCAGAGCCCTCGGCGTCGTGCCCTCGCATGCCCACCACGCGATCCAGATCGTGATCGCGCTCGACGGATGCGTGGCCGTCTGCGGCAGAGACGACGGGTGGCGCGAGAGCCGCGGCATTGTCGTGCGGCCGGATGCCGAGCACTCGTTCGACTGCAACGGCGCGCTCGGAATGATGCTCTTCGTCGATCCCGAGTCGAGCGAAGGCGCGTGGTTGTCCGCATCCCTTCGCCAGGACATCACGACCGTGCCGGATGCGCGGCTGGATTCGATCGTGCCGGCGCTAGGCGCGTTCGCGGAACGACCGGACGAGACCGACGACGTGGCGGCGCTCATTCGCGGCTGCGTGCAGGGTCTGAGGCCCGGCCTGGCGCCGGCACGCCGGGTCGACGCGCGCGTGACCACCGTGCTCGACGCGATTCGACGGTCGGACGATCTGCGGATGTCACTCGACACAGCCGCCGGCATGGCGTTCCTGTCACCCACCCGCTTTGCCCACCTGTTCAAGGAGCAGGTCGGCCTGCCGTTGAGCCGCTACATGCTGTGGCGCAAGCTGACGCGCGCGATGGTGGCGGTCGCCTCCGAGCGGACGATCGCGGCGGCGGCCCACGCGGCCGATTTCGCCGATGCGGCCCACCTGACGCGAACGTTCTATCAGATGGTGGGCATGGCGCCCTCGGCGTTGATGCGCGGTGAGTTCATCGAGATCCCGTCGCCGTTCAGCGCGCTGCCCGGCGATCCGGGCGCGCGCCGGCTGTCGCAGCCGGCCGGATAGCCGATTCGTTCAACGACAACAGCCGCCTGGTCCAATCCGGTACGCCCACCCGGATGCGAGACTCCCCTTCGTGGTTGACATGCCGTCAACACCGAACAAGGAGCGTCTTGATGAGCTCCCGGTGTCGGAGCAACAAGAGGAGGTCTCGATGCCAGTTCTGATTGGAGTCGCGCTCGCGTGGGCCGTCGTGCTGTTTGCACGACTGGCGGGTTTCGATCGCGATCGCGCGTTCTACCCGACGGTGGTAATCGTGGTTTCGTCTTATTACGTCTTGTTCGCGGTGCTGAGCGGCTCGATGCACACGGTGCTCGGCGAATCAGTCGTGATGGCGCTCTTCGTGGGTATCGCTGTGACCGGATTCCGGTCGAGCGCCTGGGTCGCCATTGCGGCGCTGGCCGGCCACGGCGTATTCGATGCCGTGCATGGGCACATTCTGTACAACGCAGGCATGCCCACGTGGTGGCCGGCCTTCTGCGGGTCGTTCGATGTCGGCGCAGCGGCGGCCTGCGTCCCGCACCTGAGGCAGGGGCTGTCGGCCCCTGGCTACAAGGCGAGGTTGTCGGACCTGGCGCGCACGTACTCGAGTTCGAGCACCTCGTCAGTCATGGGCGCCGATGGCCGTTGCCGAGGGCTACCGGCTGCTCGTCGCGGCCTTGGGCGTCACCTTCAGCAGCTTGCCGTTGGCGCCTTCGGTGAGCACGTAGACCGCGCCGTCGGGAAACACCTGCACGTCGCGGATGCGCGCGCCCAGGTCCATCAGCAGTGGCTCTTCGTTGACGACCTTGTCGTCCTTGCCGAGTTCGAGACGGAACAGGGCCTGACCCGCCAGCGCGCCAACCAGGGCACTCGACTTCCACTGCGGGAACAGGTTGCCCTTGTAGAAGACCAGGGCTGAGGGCGCGATCACCGGGTCCCAGTAGTAGCGCGGCTGCTCCATGCCGGGCTTCTCCACGATCGCATCGCCGATCTTCGTGCCCGGGTAGTTGATGCCGTGCACGATCACCGGCCAGCCGTAGTTCTTGCCTTTCTCGATGACGTTCAGCTCGTCGCCGCCGCGCGGGCCGTGCTCCACCTCCCACAGCCGCCCGTCGGGCGCAAACGTCAGTCCCTGCGGCGTCCGGTGGCCCATCGACCACGTGCCGGGCAGCCCCAGCGACGGATTGCCGGGCGCCGGCTTGCCCTCGGGCGTGATGTGAATCACCTTGCCCAGATAGGTATCCAGCTGCTGCGCCTGCAACGGCAGCGGATCGCCGGTGGAGCGATCGCCTACCGCGACGAAGAGGTTGCCGTCTTTGGGATCGACAGCGATGCGCGAGCCCGACTGCGACACGGCGCGGTTGGTGAACGGGGCCGCCTGGAAGATGGTGGTGACGTTCGAGATGGTGCCCGCGTTCTCGTCCAGGATGGCGCTGTCCACCGCGTGGGCACAGGTCGTCGCGTCTAGGTTCCGCAGGTAGACGAAGAAGATGCGGTGGTTGCTGGCGAAGTTCCTGTCGAGCGCCACGTCGAGCAGGCCGGCCTGGCCGCGGAAGTACACCGGCGGCATGTTGGCCGTGATCGTGTGCAGCGCCGACCCGTCCTTGTTCAGGATTCGCAGCCGGCCGACCTTCTCGGTGATGAGGAAGCGTCCACTCGGCAGTAGTTCCACCGCCCACGGCACGTCGAGGCCGCTACTGATGGTCGTGACCTCGAGGTCCACCGTCTTGTGATAGGGCGCGCGGGTCTGCCCCGGGAAGACGGGATGATCGGTGTCGAGTTCCGGGGCGCGGCGGTCGACGGGCTGCCCTTCAACCGTGAACTTCTCAAACGTCGGGCGCACCCGCGCCGGCGCAGGGGCCGCCGGGGTCTGGGCCAGGACTGACGCCGGCACAGTCAGAAGGGCGGCGAACGCGTAGGCGATGGAAAGTCGTGTCATGTCAGTCTCCGCTGTACAGCCACGGTCAGCCGTTCCGACGATGGGAAGTCTGAGTATAACTGCGACTCGCTGAAGAACTGATCGCTGGTCGACTGATGCGGGAACTCCGGGTGCAGCGCGCCGTAGCGCAGCACGTCGCTCGGCTCGTCGCCGGTCAGCGAGCTCTTGAGGTACAGCAGCGTGCCCGGCGGGCGGGCGCTGTCGACCTGTTCGTAGTGGATGGCCCACCGCGCAGTGCGATCCGCTGCGGCCCGTCCACCTCGCCCCGGCGCGACCGCGCCGACGGGAACGCGGATCTGTCAACACCACGGAGCGATGCGTAATGGGCTGGCCATCGGCCAATGTCAAAGCAGCGACTTCACGGACGGGTCTGATCGCCTGCGAGGAGCACAGCATGGAGTGGTTGTCACTGACGAATACGCTTCAGGTCGTCGTCGGACTTGGCCTTGAATGTCTGGCTGGTGCGCGGGCGCTCTGATACACCCTATCGTGGCGGTGCGGCGCACACGCTGCAGAATGAGTTCGCCGCGTACGGCCTTCCCGCGACAGCCTTCTATCTGGTGGGCGCGCTCAAGATTGGCGCAGCCGTCGTCCTGCTGGCCGGCGTGTGGATGGCGCTCCCGGTGCGGGCCGCCGCAGGAGTCGTGGCCGTGCTCATGGTTGGCGCGATTGCCATGCACCTCAAGGTCGGCGACCCGTTGATGAAGTCGGTTCCGGCCGCGCTGATGCTGGCGCTGAGTGCCGCAATCGTCGCACTGCGGTAGGCAGACCTCAGTGGGCCACTACCGGCCGCCAACGACCCTGCCTTACTTTCGCCACCCCGGGCGCGCATGCTCAGGCCTGCGCCCGAGAGACGCCAGCAGGATGTAGCTGTTGACGAACATCAAGACCAACGCCGGAAGAATGACGGCGAGGCCATCGTTGACGGCGACGCGAACCATCACGCCGCACAGCATCAGCAGCGCGACGCCACCGGAAGACAACCACAGCGCAGGTGGCCACTTCAGGCCAATGAGGAGGCCCACGCCGGCCAGCATCTCCAGGATGCCGGTCAGCACCCTGAAAGGTTCGAGGCCGAAGCGGATGAAGTCGGCCTGCATCGACGCTGACGTCAGGCACAACGCACCGTAGACCACGAATGCCAGCCCTGAGCAGACGGCCAGCACGGTCACCGCGTTCACCCCGCCGGCGGCAGACCCGCGACCGGCGCTGGTTACCAGACTGCGCCGTGACCACGCGGCCTTTCGCACGTCGAACCGGGTCACGATGCTATGACGCCGTTGAATAGGAGGTCTGACATGGCGCGGCAACCCCTCGACCACGAACGCTTCATGAGACGGGCCATCGCACTGACGGCCAACTGTCCTCAACTGCCCTCCGGCGCCGTGATCGTGCGTGCCGAGACCGGAGAGGTGATGGCGGAGGGGTGGAACAAGTCGGCGATCAATCCCACGTGGCACGGAGAGATCGACGCCATCAACCGTCTCGCCGAATCGGGCCGCGGCGACCATGGACGCGGCCTCGTCCTCTACACGACGGCGGAGCCGAGTCCGATGTGCCAGGCGGCCATCCTGTGGAGCGACATCGGCACGGTGGTGTTCGGCTCATCGATTCGCTTTCTGCAGCAGCGGGGCTGGCGGCAGATCGACATCGTCGCAGCGGAAGTGGTGCGCCGGAGCCAGGGATGGGCCTGTACGATCATCGGCGGCGTGCTCCATCATGAGTGCGATGCCTTGTTCGAGAGCAGGGCCGGCTAACGAAGCGGCCGGCTCGATCAGGGATCCCCTCGCCCCAGCGGCAGCGACGACGACCGTCTGGTCGCCTGGAATCGTCGCGGGTCATCGGTCGGGAGCGTTGCTCGAGAGCCGGCGGATCTCGACGACCGTGAACCACAACCCGAAGGCGCACAGGCCGGTCACGAAGATCCCAACGGCCAGAATCGCCATGGCGGACATCAGCGTGTCCTCGCCTGTGCCGCCAGGGTCGCGAACGACAGGATGGACGGAACCCAGATGCCGACGAACATGCCCTCGTCGCGCTGCCCGGTAAACCAGAGGTAGACCGAGAACACGAACGAGAAGAATGCCGCAATCAGGAACATGGAATCGCTGCGATGGAACATGAACAGGTCTTTCAGCGCTATGCGCGAGCCGGCGCACCGGTACTTCCGGAGAGTAAGACAACCGTGCCGGCACGATGGGTTCGCCCGCGCGGCGGGCGTATTCATCGGCAGGCGGGCCGTGGCCAGGCAGGGGCCGAAACCGGGCGAGGCGCAATAGCCGCGATAGTGCGATGGGGTCATGCCGTACGACGCCCTGAACGCCCGCGTGAAGTGGCTGTGCCTCGAGTAGCCAAGGGCCACCGCGATGTCGAGCACGTCGCGTCCGTCTTCACGCAGCATCTCCAATGAGCGACGAAGGCGAAATCGCCGGGATCAACGCTGGGCCGGGCACCGCGGCGTATACTTCGTCAATTCCTTGCCACGATCAGCCTTCGGGTAGACAGCGCCTGTCTCGGACGGTTGCCACAGGGCTCGTTCTCGTCGTGGCAGCGCTTGCCGGCGCCTGCCGGGCCGATCGGCCACCCGACGCGTCCCGACAACCGGCCACGACCGCGATCACGTGGCGCGAGGTCGGCACCTGGTCGGGAGGGCTCAGCCGTCAGACCGAGTCGTTCGAAGTCTCGATGGCGGCGATGCGTCTGCGCTGGCAGACGACGAGCGAGACCTCCCCCGGCGCCGGACGCCTCACCGTGACGCTGCACAGCGCCGTGTCGGGGCGTCCCCTGCAGACGATCGTGGATGCGCGCGGGGTGGCCTCGGCCACCGTGAACGTCGCGGATGAGCCGCGGTGGTGCCACTTCGTGATCGAGGCGGCCAACGTCGAGTGGCAGATGACCCTCGAGCAGGGCTTCGCGACCAACCCGCCTTGACGAGCGGCGCGCCGCCGCGGCGGCGCGCCACGCTCGTGGCAAGGCCCGGCAACGCCATCGCCGTTCGAGCGTCCCGAAGAATCACCCGGACCGGGCCCCGGCCGGTCCCGGGACGGCCGAACTCAGCGCCGGAAGGGCGCGCACGCCGATGGCGTCAGCCAGAACAGCGTGCGGGCCGTCACGGCGGTGTCGGGGTTGTCGCTGAACACGCCGTCGACGCCGAGGCAGTAGAACTGCTGGTACTCCTGCACCGGATCATCGCCGTAGTCGGCCAGCAGGTAGCGGGCCTCGTTGCGCCACGTGTAGGCGTGCACGAACAGGCCGGCCGCGTGGGCGTCGGCGATGAGGGAGGTCGAGATGGCCGTGCGGTCGGCGTCATCCACCCTGCCGTCGCCGTTCACGTCGTCGGCCTTGCCATCCTTGTTGGCGTCGATGGCGCGGGCGCCGATGATGTAGCGCTTCCACGGCCCCAGGCCATCGGCATAGGTCGCGATCTCGGCCAGACCCGCCGGCGTGACCAGATCTGCATACGTGCGGGTGTCACCCGCGACCTTGAAGTCGTAGGGCCCGTAGCCGTCGGAATCGATCGAGCCGTCGAGGCGGACGTCGTTGGCGTCGATGAGCTGCACGAGGCGCACCGAGGTGAGGCGGTTCAGTTGCTTGAGGTTCGCGACCTCGAACGACTGAATGAAGACGGGCGCGGACCGGCGATTCCAGCCGTAGCGATCGAGCACGGTGAGGAGACGCCGCTCGAGCGCCAGGCCGACCGACTGGTGATACGTCGGGTGTTTGGTCTCCGGGTAGACACCCACCTCCCGTCCCTTCAGCCACTTGGCCGACTGCGCCAGCTGAATCACTTCCGCAAACGTCGGGATGCGGTAGATGCCGTTGTACTGCTGCGGACGGAAGCCCACCCGCTGCACCGCGCGCAGCGTCCGGATCTCGGCCAGCGTGAAGTCGTCGGCGAACCATCCGGTGGTCGTGATGCCGTCGATCGTCTTGGTGGTGCGCTTGGCCGCGAACTCGGTGCGGGCGGCGACGTCGGTGGTGTCGGTGATGTCGACTTCGTGCCTGGCGACGAGGACGCCGTCTTTGGTCGACACGAGATCGGGCTCGATGTAGTCGGCGCCCTGCTCGATGGCGAGCGCGTACGACGCCAGCGTGTGCTCGGGCAGGTAGCCGGTGGCGCCACGGTGGCCGAGTACCAGGGGCGTCACTTGCCGGCGCCCGCCGCGCGCGTCGGCGCGCTCCTCGGGCGCCGACAGCAGCGGTGTGGCCAGGGCGACGACGGCCGCGGCCGTCAACAGGGATCGAGTCATCGGGAACTCCTCTGGTGCGGGCACCCCGACAGCGAGGTGTCCGCGCATCGTAGAAGGCCGATGTGACTACACCGCGATGCTTCCATCTCGGTGACGCGATGTCGTTGTAACCGCAAGGTCTCTACTGGGCCGAACGACCGATGGGACGCAGACGTGACGTGTGAACGCGACGTCACGAAGGCTAGGATCGCAGCATGGCGAAGCTGCGATCCGAGGCTCATCTCCAGGCCAGCGTGGCCGACATCAGACGCCTGATCGACCGGCACCGGGTTCTGGAGGTGCTCGCCGCGCGACAGGAAGGCCCCAAACGCGGGTTGCTCGAAGACCTGCAGCATCGGCAGAACACGGCCGAGCTGCAACGCCACGTCCGGAGCCTGCACGCCGCCGACGTGGCCTACGCGCTCGAGGCATTGCCGCCCGACGATCGCCGCAGCGTGTGGGACCAGGTCAGCGAGGAGCAGGCGGCTCAGGTCTTCGTGGAAGTGGACGCCGTGGTGCGCGAGTCGCTCGTGGACGTGACGCCGCGCGATGCCATGGTGCGCCTGCTGACGTCGCTCGATCCCGAGGACCTCGCTTACGTGTCGGACGCCGTGCCGGCAGACGTGCTGGCGCGCGTGTCCGGGGCGCTCGAGTCCGCGGACCGCACGGTGTTCGAAGACAGCCGGCTGTATCAGACCGACTCGGTCGGCTACTTCATGACACGCGAATGGGTGGCCGTGCCCGAGACTCACACGGTGGAGCGGGCGATCGAAGATCTGCGGGCCCGTGGGGAGCTGCCGGCGCAGACCGATCGCCTGTTCGTGGTCGACGTGCGTCACGTGCTCGTTGGCAGCGTGCCCTTGCAGGCACTGCTGGTGCAGCCGCCGGGAGCGCCGATTCTCGAGGCGATGACCCACGACACGCCCACCTTCCGGCCGCTCGACCTCGCCGCCGGCGCCGTGAAAGCGTTCGAGCGCTACGACCTGGTGTCGGCGCCGGTGGTCGACGACCGCGGCAAGATTGTCGGCCGCCTCACAGTCGATGCGGCGATGGACGTGATGCGCGAACAGGCCGACCTGCAGGCCCTGCGCACGGCCGGTCTTCGCGAAGACGAAGACCTGTTTGCGGCGCCGCTGGTCAGCGCCCGTAACCGCTGGCCGTGGCTCGGCATCAACCTGGTGACCGCCTTCATCGCCTCGCGTGTCATCGGACAGTTCGAATCCACCATCGCCAGCCTGGCGCCGCTGGCCGCGCTGATGCCGATCGTGGCCAGCATCGGCGGCAACACCGGCAACCAGACGATGGCGATCGTGATTCGCGCTCTGGCGGGCGACCGGGTGCAGCACACGGCGGCGGCGCGCCTGATGCGCAAGGAGCTGGTGGTGAGCCTGCTGAACGGCACCGTGTGGGGCGCCATCGTCGGGCTCTTCGCGTTCGTGTTCTATGCCAGCGCGGGACTTGGCGTGGTGATGAGCAGCGCCGTCGTGCTCAACCTGGT
>JANNIB010000204.1:0-5151 GCA_031404695.1 Acidobacteriota bacterium | reverse complement strand
GGGGGACGCGAACGCGAGACGCTGCACGCGCCAGCCCCCAGCCCCTAGGCCCCAGCCCCCTGTTCTGCCGCACGCCCGGGATGGCATGGGGGTGGGGGTCGCCGGTACCCTCGTGCCATGATGTTTGCCCACACCACTCCCGACCCGATGCCCGCTCCACGCACCGACGATCGCCGCTGGACCGCCGTGCTCGCGCGCGATCGTGACGCCGACGGGCGCTTCGTCTACGCCGTGACGTCCACCGGTGTGTTCTGCCGGCCGTCGTGCCCCAGCCGCCGCCCGCGCCGCGACAACGTGGCCTTTTTCGCCGCCCCCTCCGACGCCGAGCGCGCCGGATTCCGCGCCTGCCTGCGCTGCACACCCGCCGGCGCGCGTCCGGTCTCGGCGGCGGCGCGGGCCGTGGCCGACGCGGCCGCGTATCTGCGCGCGCATGCCACCGACACGGTCATGCTGGCCGATCTGGCGGCCCGCGTCGGGCTCAGCGCGTCGCACCTCCAGCGCGCCTTCACCGCGCATACCGGCGTATCGCCGCGCGAGTTCCAGGCGGCGTGCCGCGCCGAACACTTCCGCACGGCGCTGCGCCGCGGCCACGACGTGACCTCCGCCACCTACGAGGCCGGATACGGCTCGCCGAGCCGGGTCTCGGCCAACAAGCCCACCGGCACCGGCCTCACGCCCTCGGCCTACAAGAGGGGGGCGGCGGGCGCCGTCATCACCTACTCCGTCGTGCCGTCGGCGCTTGGTCGCCTGCTCGTGGCGGCCACTTCCGCCGGGGTCTGCGCGGTGAAGCTCGGCACCGCGGACGACGCGCTGGCCGCCGAACTCTCGGCCGAGTTCCCCGGCGCGACCGTGCAGCCTGGGACGCTACCCGGCGGCTGGGCCACGGCGATTGCGGCTGCGATCGGCGCGCGACCTGCCACCACGCCCGACGTGCCGCTCGACGTGCGCGGCACCGCCTTCCAGTGGCGGGTCTGGAAAGCGCTGCAGGCGATTCCGGCCGGTCAGACTCGTTCCTACGCCCAGGTGGCGTCGGCGATCGGCCGGCCAACGGCAGCCCGTGCCGTCGCCCGGGCCTGCGCCACCAACCCGGTGGCCCTCGTCGTGCCCTGTCACCGCGTGGTGCCGGCAGCGGGCGGTCCCGGCGGCTATCGCTGGGGCGCCGACCGCAAGGCAGCGCTGCTCGCGCGCGAAACGCGGCGCCAGCTGGTGACCGGGTCAGACCCCTTACGCGAACCCTAAGGGGCCTGACCCCGAGCGGCCCGGCCGGTGGGGCGGCCGGAATTGGCCCGGCGATCCGTTACAATCCCGCCTCGTGTCTCGTCCGTCGCGTTCGCTCGTGGCGCTCCTAGCGACCTTCGTCGAAGGCCGGCGCGGCCTGCGGTTGGGCTCGCTCTTCGGCGCGCCGGCGGTGTTTGCGGGCAGGCGGGTCGCGATCCGGCTCGACGGTGATGCAATCGACGTCCGCCTCGCGCCGGCGGGTCGCGATCTCGCGCGGACGCTGCTTCCCGGCCGCGTCGTCGCCGGACCAGCGACGTCCGCCTGGCTTCGCCTCTCTCCACCCCGCGACGCGCAGGGCGTCACGGCGTATCTGACGGTGTTCGAACGCGCCGTCCGCGACGTGGCCACCGCATGAGTCGCACCCGCTACGGCGTTGGCCCGTGGGCCATCCTCACGCCGCCGAAATCGAAGGCGTTTCCGACCCGGCTCGACGTCGAGACGGCGGATGTCGTGGTGGTTGGCGCCGGCCTCACCGGCATCCTCACCGCCACCGCACTCAAGGCGGCCGGCCACCACGTCGTGCTGGTCGAAGCGGGGCGCGTGGGCGCCGGTCACAGCCGCGCCGCGTCGGGTCTCACGGGCCTGCTCGTTGGCGCCGACTACCGGGCCCTCGAAGCCGCGCACGGCCGCAAGATCGCGCGCACGCTGATGTCGGCGGTCACCAGCGCCGCCGCGACGCTCGCCACCGGTCTTGCGAAAGCGAAGATTTCCGGCGTGGGCGATACGCGTCCGCTGCTGGCGCTTGCCGAGCCCGTGAAGGGTTGGGACCGCGATGTCGTGGCCCGCACTGCCGCCGGCCTCACGGCGGCCACCGTCACCGGCGCCGCCCTCGCGAAAGCCACCACGGCGGATGCCGCCGCCGCCACCCGTCTGGGGGGCGTGGGCCTCACCGAGCCGTCGCGCATCGTCACCGGCGCCAGCACTCGACTCGCTGCCGCGCGCGTGAAGGTCTTCGAGAAGAGCCCGGTCAACCGCATCACGTTCACCCGCGTGGACGCCACCGTGTCGGTCGGCAAACACGCCATCGTCACGCCGCGCGTGGTCATCTGCACCGACGCGCCTGGCACGCTTGCGCCCACGCTCGACCGGCACGTGCGCGGCTTCGAGCGCTATCACGTGCTCACGGCGCCGATGCCGGCGGCGATGCGTAAAACCGTCGCGCTCGGGTCCACCGTGCTCTACGACGCCGAGGCGTCGGTGGCGACCACGGCCACCGCCGATGGCCGTCTGCTCCTGACCGGCGGCGATGGACCGCTGCTGACCGAGAAGCAGCGTCCGGCGGCGCTGGTCCAGCGCACCGGGCAGTTGATGTACGAGTGCCTGAAGCGTTTCCCGGCCATCGTCGGCCTGGTGCCGGAGTTCGGCTGGTCCACGCCGGTCGTGGCCGGGCCCGACCGCTTCCCGCTCATCGGACCGCACCGGCAGTATCCGCACCAGTTGTTCTCGTTCGGCACCGACCGCGATCCGGCGCTCGCCTGGATGGCCAGCCGGATCCTCGTCCGCGCGGTCGCGCACGCCGAGGAAGCCACTGACGAGGCGTTCGGCTTCAGCCGGGTGCAGGAGGACCGATCCTGAGCACGCTTCTTGCTCATGTCACCGTTGTTCAAGCCGTTCGCTGGTTTTGAGCCGCGAAAAGGATCCGATTAGCGAACAAGTGTCGGTTGGAGCAATGACTGTTCTTCAGAAAGCGGCGCTGGCCGCCGCCTCGTGGTTGGAAAACTCGCGCCAGTTTGGGCCTCCCCCAGTGCCCACGCCGGCACCACGTCCACGTCCGAATCCGCTGCGCGGATCCGGGGTGGGCGTGGCGTCGGTGCGCTCCACCATCCCGACGCCGGTCACGCCGCGGCCGGTCGCCGTGGCCGCCGCGCCCGAGCGCCGGGTGGCGATTGTGCCGGCGGGCGAACGCGAGCGCCGGCGGCTGGCTGACGATCGCCGCCGCGCCGACCGTCGCGCCCAGGACCTCGGCTCGCCATACGGCGTCGAGCGTCGCTCGGGCAACGACGACCGGCAGGCCGACCGCCGCGGCCTTTCGAAGCGCCCGGCCGGCATCGGCCTGATGCGCGACTACTTCGCGCACGCCGAGGAACGGGCGGTACCCCAGGACACAAGCCTCCCCGCCGGCCTGGTCGTCCGTTTCCATGACTAGCGGCAAGGGCGTGACCCTCGAGGTGTGGCAGCGCCAGGCGGTGCTCGCCGCCGCCGCGCTGCTGCGCGAGCGTTTCGGCATGGCGCCGGAAGACGCCAAGGCCAAGGCCGTGCACGACGCGCTGCTCGAGGTGGTCGATCCGAAGCGGCGCAACCTGCGCCTGCAACGCGAGATGTCGAAGGCCGCCGACGGCGCCGCGCTCACCATGAAGACCGAGCGCCGCGGACGGGCGCGCGATCGTCGCACCGGCTGGGATCGCCGCGTGCTCGACGTCGGATCGCCCACCGGGGCCGAGCGCCGCGGTGAGGAACGGCGTCTGCGCGACGAACGCCGGGCCCGTCGCTAGCACCGCACCGCCGCGTCCGCACCACGGGCCGGGTGGCACGCCGCCCACATTCTGGCAAGTCGTGTCCGAGTGCGGCACACCCGTCGGGTGTGGCAGCGGGAAAATCGTGCGCAGATCTGAGTGCGGCGTCGCGGCACACCGCTTGCACCAGCGGGACCTTCATGGGACTGCTGCGGCGATGGCTGCTGGTGATGGGTGTGGCCGGTGTGGTGCTCGGCAGCGCCGCGGCCGAAGCGTCGCTGCGGGCCGTCTCCGATGACACGCTCGCCCGGTCGAGCGCCGCCGCCGTGCAGGGCCGGGTCGTGGCCGCCAGCGCCCACTGGGATGCCACGGCCGGCACCATCTACACCTTCGTCACCATCGACGTCGTGAAGTCGTGGGGACTGGCCGGCCCGCCGCCGCGGGTCGTCGTCAAGCAACTGGGCGGCATCGTCGGCGACACGGCGTTCGTGGTCGGTGGCCAGGCCCGCTTCGAGGTCGGCGAAGACGTGCTCGTGTTCCTCGACGTGCGGCCGCGTGACCACACGCTGTCGGTGGCCGGGCTCGAGCAGGGCAAGTGGGTGCTGACCGGTTCGGCGGATGCCGCCACGTCGGCCACTCGCGAAATCTTCGGGCACGATCACGCCACCGTCGTGGGCCGCGAGTTTCGCTCCGCGGTGGCGCTCGATGCACTGGCGTCGCTCGCCGGCTCGCACGTCAGCGCGGCCGGCGCCGTGGTGCAGCCGGAGATTCCCGCCGCCCCTGCCGCCGAATTCGATGGTCACGCCGGGGCGGCCTACACGCTGCTGTCGTCGACGCCGGCGCGCTGGCACGAAGCCGATACCGCGACACCGGTCTACGTCGACACGCAGTCGGGCGGACATCCGCAGTTTGCGGGCGGCGGCCTCACGCAACTCGCCAACGCCGCGGCGACCTGGCGCGCGGCCGGGTCCCTGCGGCTGCAAAGCGGCGTGGCCCGCGGCGCGCGCTGCTTCTCCAACTCCGAGAACGACAACCGCCTGTCGGTCACCTACGGCGATCCCTGCGGCGAGATCTCCGACGCCAGCTCCACGCTGGCCATCGGCGGCGCCTATTTCTCGTCGACCACCCGCGTGGTCAACGGCGTCAGCTACTGGAAGATCACCAAGGGGATGATCATCACCGACAACCCGGCGTCGAAGTGGTCGGGCTTCACGACCGGCTGCTACGAAGACGTGCTGGTGCACGAACTCGGACACGCCATCGGCTTCGGCCATTCCACGTCGCGACCCGCGATCATGTATCCATCGATTTCGTCGAGCTGCTTCAGCCGCGCGGTGTCGGCGCCGCTTGGCGCCGACGACCAGGCCGGCATGGCCGCGCTCGACCCCCGTGCCGGCAGCCCACCACCCCCGTTGCCGGG
>JANNIB010000203.1:0-5584 GCA_031404695.1 Acidobacteriota bacterium | reverse complement strand
TTTTGAGAAACGGCTCCGGCGTCCCGGCCGTCAGCTGGCCGCCGCGGTCCACCAGCGGCAACGTCCAGAGTTGCCGGTTCCCCTGCGGCGTGAGTTCGAAAAAGGCCAGCTGCCTGCCATCCGGCGAAAACGACGACGGGTACTGGACCGCCCTGGTCTCGGTCAGTGCCTGGGCCTGGCCGGCGCCATCCACGCGAACAAGCTGCAGGCCTGTGCCAACCGCCGAGAGGGCGATGGCACGACCATCCGGGCTCCACGTGGGGTATCGATGGATCGCGTCGCCAAACGTCAGGCGGGTGGTGGCGTCGCGCTGAGTGTCGTAGACCCATACGTCCTGACGTCGTCCGTCGGCGACTGACACGGCGATCCGTGTGCCGTCTGGCGACAGCGCCAGCTCTTGATAGACGGCGGGTTTGGCCAGCAGCGGCACCCTCTTGCCGGCGGCATCGACCCACTGCAGCATTCTCAGCGCAGCAACGCCGCCGACCGCCCTGCGGTAGACCAAGGTGCCAGTGCGAGAGACATCGAACTGCGCGCTGCCGATGGTGTCGGCGTGAGCGACATCGTCCACGATGGGCACGGCGGCTCCACGGGTCGTCAGGGTCGCCACATCGAAAGGGATCGCAAACAGCGTGGCGCCGTTGACGTAGAGCAGATGGCCGGCGCCGTCCGACGTGGCCACATACTGCGGTGAAGCGCCGCCTTGGACCAGCACTCTTCTCTGGCGATCGGCCAGCGTCACGACCTCGATGTTGGTCTTGTCCACCGGTCCAGGGTTGTCGGTCGCAAACAGGATGGCGTTGCCGCCGGGCAGCATCTGCGGGTCCACCAGCGACAGCTCGCCGGTGCGTATTTCCGCGACGATTTCGGGCGGGCTGCCATCGGGGGGTAACCGCGTGAGCTGTCGACCGCCCCTGAGGATGCTGCCGCCGTCGCCCCATGTCGCGCGTTGGCTGATGCTTCCATCGCCCCCGAGTGGGACCACGGCGCCGCCCTCCATGGAGATCTTGTACGCCTTGTCTCCGGACAGGAAGGCCACCCACCGCCCGTCCGGCGAAAAGACCGGTGTGCCGGCGCCTTGCGTGCCGGGAAGCTCGATGGCCGTCGCCTGGTCGAGCCGCCGAATGAACAGCTTCTCCGGCGTGCCGGACACGTAGGCCAGCCGCGCGCCGTCTGGGGAGATCGCCACACTGCTGGCGCCGCCGCCTCGCAAACTGCCGCTCGAGGCCGGCAGCGACACGTCTGCGCCCAGATCGACGTCCAGCCGGACCAGCGGACGATCCACAGGCGCTTCCGCGCGCCACTGCGCCCACAGCCCGAGCACCGTCACCAGCCCGGCACCGAGCGTGGCGGCAACCGCCCACGGCAACATGTGACGTCGGCTAGACATGGGTTGTGCGGCGAGGCGTCCGGACTCAGACAGGCCCGCTGCCGCGCCGTCGGCCGCCGACGTCATCGCCTCGTCGATCGCGATGCGCGCGTCGCCGATGTCGCGCGTGCGCTTCTTCACGTCGCGCGTCAGACAGCGCCGCAGCAGATCGCGGATCGCCGTGGGCGTGTCGGCGGGCAGCCGGCTGAAATCCAGGGGCCCGCGCAGCACATCGGCCATGGTGTGCGCCATCGTCTCGCCGTCGAAGAGGCGCTGCCCCGTGAGCATCTCCAGCAGCACGACGCCGAACGACCAGACGTCGGCGCGCTTGTCCACGACCTTGCCGCTGGCCTGCTCTGGCGACATGTACGCCGCGGTGCCGAGCACGATCCCGGCCTGCGTCATAGCCGGGGACGTCATCGTGGGCGAGTTCATCGCCTCGGGGCTCGACGCGGCGGCCGGATCGAGCGCCTTGGCAAGCCCAAAGTCGAGCACCTTCACAGTACCGTCGGCCTTGACCTTGATATTGGCGGGTTTTAGATCGCGGTGGATGATCCCCTGCTCGTGCGCGGCTTCGAGCGCCTCCGCGATCTGCTTCGCGATGGGCAGCGCTTCATCGAGCGGAATCGCGCCGCGGGCGATGCGCTGCGACAGGTCGTCGCCCTCGACCAGCTCCATCACCAGCGCGCGCACGCCGTCTGACTCTTCGAGCCCGTAGATGGCGGCGATGTGCGGGTGATTCAGCGACGCCAGCGTCTGCGCTTCGCGCGTGAACCGCGCCAGACGCTCCGGGTCGTTGGCAAACGAGTCGGGCAGCACCTTGAGCGCCACCTCGCGATTCAGCTTGGTGTCGCGCGCGCGGAACACCTGCCCCATGCCACCTTCGCCGATGGCGGCGAGCACGTCGTAGACGCCGAGACGGGTGCCAGGGGTGAGGGCCACGGCGTGATTATACGGGCCGCTTCACGCGGACCTTGTGGTCCGTGGCGACGACCAGGCAGCCGCGCCATTCATCGACGGGCTCCGTCGCAAACAAGAGCGTGATCCGATCGAGCAACGCGTCTCGCCCGGGCTTCGCGAGACGCACCAGGAGAAGGCCGACGTGTGTGCCTGGCGTGTATCGCCGCACATCGGAAAAGTCCAGGTCTTGCGTGATGAGAAACCGTCCAGCAGACTGTGCCCCGCTCCAGACATCGGCGTCGTCGCGACCGGCCAGTTGTTCCGAATGAACCGTGTCGACGTCATGCCCGAGGGCGCTCAGGGCCAGGACGAGCCGCTCCGGCAGGTTCTCGTCGAGCTTGATGTTCACCGCTTCACAGGAATCTCAGCCAAGGGGAGATCTTCCTGGGCTGATGCGGCGGCAAACGCGATCGCCGCACGAACATCCCCTTCCGACAGGGTGGGAAAGTCGGCGAGGATTTCTGCAGTCGTCGCGCCCTCGGCAAGGCTAGCGAGCACGGTCCTCAAGGTGACGCGGGTGCCTCGGAGCACCGGCTCCCCGCCGACGATGCGCGGGTCCCTGACAATCCGTTCTTGATAGTTCATGGACGCCTTGAGTGTAGCACCAGGCCAACGGGGCCGACCTGCCTTGCCCAGCGGCTGGAGCCCGGAGTTCCGATGCAGACTCCGAGCACGATGAAGGGCATAACGACCGCGGAAGCGCGTTCACGATGTGGCCGACGTGCCCGCGTTACTCGAAGAGCATCCCGAGCTCGCGTCAGCCGAGATGGTCGCACGCGTGCAGGATGTTCGCCTGCGGCTGATGTCCTGAGCTGGCCCCTCGAGGCCAGGCACTACGCGACGGCCAGCACGAATTCGACTTTCACGGCCTCGTACGGAAACACAATCAGGCCATCGTCCGTGCGATCGAGCACGCCGGCCTTCAGCAACGCGGTGACCTCGCCGTGGACGGCCTTGACGTCGCGGCCCGCACGGCGTGCCGCTTCGCGGATGGACACCGGTCCGGCGCCGCACAACGCCTTGAGTAGTTCCAGGCGCCTGGCCGTCAGGACCTTCCACAGCAGCTCTGGCGTTGCAAAGGTGATGCGAGCGGACTTCTCGGCCTTACGGCTGTGCCACACGCGCACGAAATCCTGCATCGCCGAGTTCGCGGTACGAACATCAAGAATGACGGTTTTCACGGTTCCACCTCGCCATGTCGGCCTGGAAGTCCGCGATCAACTTCTCCGGCGTTTCGAATGTGTAGGGGCGTTCCCTGGTGTTGAAGTGCCGGTGGTCGCCTTTGCCCGATTCGTTGTCGTAGCGAACGACGCACGTGCCGTTGACGACGTAGGCGAGCCGGTACTTGAATCCGTGCGTCGAGCCAAGAACCGGCACCGGGACACGCCATAATACGAGGTCCGCAAACGCGTCTTCCGCCAGAGCCACCCGCGTGCGCAGCAGCTCGGCCGCTTTCATGTTGGAGACTATGACAACAGGAAGGCGGCGTTGTCAACCGGAGGTGAAGACGAGCCGAGTACACTCTCGGCGTGGACTCACTTCCCGAGCGGCACCTTGCGGCGCAGCTCGGCGAAGAAGTTCTGCAGGAACACGACGTGGTGTTCCGCCTTCGTCGCGTCTGCGCTCTCCACCGGCGTCACCACCATCACGCGCGTGCCGTCCGGCGCCAGATCCCAGCCGCCGATCGTTGCACTGGTGCTGCCGAGTGCGGCGATCCACACCCGCGGTTTGTCGGCCACGAACGCGTCCCCGCTCACCGTGTAGCCCGCCGCCATGATCGAGTCGCCCGCCTGGTACATCAACTCGCGCCCATTCCGCGACCACCGAGGCGCCGTGCCGCCGCTATTCGACACCTGCCAACGGCTGCCCTGTCCGGACGCGGACGGTGGAAACGGGCGCACGTAGACCTCATTCGTGCCTGATTCGTTCGAGTGATACGCCAGCCAGCGCCCGTCGGGTGAGAACGCCGCCGCCGTGTCGAGGAAGCCGCTCTCGAGAAACAACTCAGGGGTCCCCGCGCTCAACCGGCCACTGCGCTCCTCCAGCGGCACGGTCCAGATCTGGTACACGCCGGTGGCGATGACCTCCGAGTACGCCAGCCGCTGGCCGTCAGGCGTGAACGACCACGGATAGAGCGGAGCCTTGCTCGGGACCAGCGCTTGCGCCTGACGGGCGCCGTCGGCCCCCACCTGGAGGAGTCCGACGCCGATGCGGCTGAATACCAAATGACGCCCGTCAGGACTCCAGATGGGCCTGGTATTTGCCTCGCCGAACGTGAGTCGCGTCATGGCGTCTCGTTTCGGGTCGTACGTCCACACGTCCTGGTCGCCTTGCTGCCCGATGGTCCACAGTGCGACCCTGGCACCATCCGGGGACACTCTTGGCAAGAGGTAGTTGGCCGGAGCGGCTGGCAGCGGTTCCCTCCTGCCGGCCGAGTCGACCCACTGCAAAATCTTCTGGCCTGACTCGCCGCGGCCGCTGGCCCGCCGGTGGATCAACGTGCCAGTGCCGGAGACATCGAATTGACCGACACCAGTGGTGTTGTCATACGCGAGGTCGTCCACGATGGGCACCGCGGCCCCGCGCGTGTCCAGCGTCGTCAAGTCGAACGGGACGGCAAACAGAGTGGTCTTGTTGACGTAGACCAGATGGCCGGCACCGTTCGCCGTGGCGAGATACCGGGCAGATGCGCCGCCACGAATCACGGTCTTCTTCTGACCATCGGCCAGGGTGAGCACTTGGATGGTGGTCCGGTCGACGTCACCTGGATTGTCTGCCGTAAACAGGATCGCCCTGCCGCCGGGAAGCACCTGTGGTTGATAGAAACCAAGTTCGCCGTCGTCTATTGCCGCGAGGACCTGTGAGACGCCCGTGGTGGCAAGCCGCCGTAACTCGCGCCCAACGCCCGCGACGAGGCTGCCGTCTGCATCCCAACTCGCGCCCCTCACGCCGGCGACGTCCCCGAGCGGGACGACCGAGCCGCCTTCCACGGAGATCTTGCTGGCCCCGCGAGCGGCAGCGAATCCCACCCACTGCCCATCCGGTGAGAAGAACGGCGAGGTGGCGCCTTGCGTTCCCGGAAGTTCAACGGCATTCGGTTGATCGAGCCGGCGAATGAAGAGCCTGGGCGGCGTGCCCGAGGCGTAGACCAGTCGCGTGCCATCAGGGGAGATGACGACGCTGCTGCCTGTTGCACTCGGAGCGGGCAACGACACGTCTGCGCCCAGGTCGACGTCCAGTCGCACCAGCGGACGA
>JANNIB010000202.1:0-10076 GCA_031404695.1 Acidobacteriota bacterium | reverse complement strand
CAACATCCAGTCGGCGACGCTGCACCCCACGACCGGCGAGCTCTGGGAAGTGGAGCACGGCACGCGAGGCGGCGACGAGATCAACATCGCGCGCAAGGGCAAGGACTACGGCTGGCCCACGATTGCGTACGGCATCGAGTACCGCGGCGGAACCATTACCGGCGGCATCCAGGCGCAGGCCGGGATGGAGCAGCCGCTCTACTACTGGGATCCGATCATCGGGCCGAGCGGCATGGCGTTCTACACCGCCGACCTCTTCCCGGCGTGGAAGGGCAGCCTGTTCATCGGCGGCCACGGCACCCGCGATCTCGTGCGCGTCTCGATCGAGGGCGTGAAGGTGACCGGCGAAGAGCGGCTGCTGGTCGACCAGAAGGACGTCGTGCGCGACGTTCGGCAGGGGCCCGACGGGGCCCTCTACATCGTGACCGACGGGGCGCAGGGCCGCGTCTACAAACTGGTGCCATAGGCACCGGACAAAGGACGTGGACATGGACGGCTTCAAGTCGATTCTCTGCGCGCTGGACACCTCGCACGTGGCCTCGCGGGTGCTCCGCCACGCTCTGGGCCTGGCCGGCGCATTCGGCGCCAGGCTGACGGTGATGAGCGTGACCCACGGCGACGCCCGGGCGGTCGAAGCGGCCCTGCGCGAGCAACTGGCGGATGCGGTGCCCGACGGCGCCACCTATCCGGCCGACCTCAGCGTGCGGGTCGTCAAGCTGGCGATGGGCCAGCCGGTGGACTCGATTCTCGACGCCGCTCGTGAGGGCGTCGATCTCATCGTGACCGGCACCCACTCCAAATCGGGCCTGTCGCGGTGGCTGCTCGGCTCGACCAGCCGCGCCCTCATGGCCGAGACGAGGTGTGCCACGTTGCTGGTGCCGCAGGGGCAGGTCGAGATCGTGCATCTCGAGCGCGACCGCGCGCTGCTTCGCCCCGGGGCGGTGCTCGTGGCGATCGACCTCGACGAGCACAACGCCCGCCAGCTCGCGCTCGCCAGTCAGTGCGCCGCCCGCGCCGGGCAGCCGCTGGTCGCGCTCACCGTCATCCCGGCCGGAGGCAACGCCGCGGCCGCCGAAGAGGCGCTCCGCGCGCGCGTGGCCGAGGTGGTGCCGGCGCCCGTCAGCAAGGTGCTCGTGCGTCACGGCGAGGTGGCCGACGAGATCGATCGAGCGGCCGTGGAGGAGCACGCGGGGCTGGTGGTGATGGGCCTGCGCGAGCAGGGCGACCGCGGCGAAGTGGCCAATGCGGTGCTCAAGGCCAAAGACGCCGTCGTGCTCGCGGTGCCGCCGACCGTGCGCTAGATCTCGGACCGCAGCGTCACTGACGCCGCGGTTGATTTGGCCATTCGCGCTGAATCAGCGATGATGACGCGCGCATGAGACGTCTGACCGGTCATCTCTATTTCTGGGTGCTGCTCGCCATCGTCGTCGGTGGCACCATCGGCGCCCTCTCGCCAGAGACCGGCGTGGCGCTCAAGCCGCTCGGCGACGGCTTCATCGCGCTCGTGAAGATGCTGATCAGCCCGATCATCTTCTGCACGGTCGTGCTCGGCATCGCCGGCGCGGGCGACATGAAGAAGGTCGGCCGCGTTGGCGGCAAAGCGTTGCTGTATTTCGAGGTGGTGTCGACCTTCGCGCTCGTGATCGGGCTGGTGGTCGCCAACCTGCTCACGCCCGGCGCCGGGTTCAATGCCGACGCCGCCACGCTCGACGGCGCGGCGGTGGCCAGTTACGCCAAGACCGCTGCCAGCCAGAGCACCACCGACTTCGTGCTGCACATCATCCCGCGGACGTTCTTCGATGCCTTCACCGGCTCGGGCGATCTGCTGCAGGTGCTCTTCGTCGCCGTGCTGTTCGGCTACGCGATGACACACATGGGCAAGGAAGGCAGCATCGTCCACCAGGTGATCGAGACCAGCTCGCACGTGTTCTTCCGGATGATGAACACGCTGATGAAGGTGGCGCCGCTTGGCGCCGGCGGCGCCATGGCGTTCACCATCGGTCGCTACGGGCTCGATTCGCTCAAGCCGCTGGCCGCGCTCATGGGCAGCTTCTATCTGACCTGCGCGCTCTTCATCCTGGTCGTGCTGGGCACGATCGCGCGGTTCACCGGCTTCAGCATCGTGCGCTTCATCGTCTACATCAAAGACGAACTGCTCACCGTGCTCGGCACCTCGTCGTCGGAATCGGCGCTGGTGCCGCTGATGCAGAAGCTCGAGCGCCTCGGCTGCTCGAAGTCAGTGGTCGGCCTGGTCGTGCCCTCGGGCTACTCGTTCAATCTCGACGGCACCAACATCTACCTGACGATGGCGTCGCTGTTTGTGGCGCAGGCGCTCAACATCGACCTCACGCTGCGCCAGCAGCTCACCATCCTGGGCGTCGCCATGCTGACGTCGAAGGGCGCGTCGGGCGTCACCGGCGCCGGCTTCATCACGCTGGCGGCGACGCTCGCGGTCGTGCCGACCATTCCGGTGGCCGGGCTGGCGCTCATCCTCGGCATCGACCGCTTCATGTCGGAAGCGCGGTCGCTGACCAACTTCGTGGGGAACGGCGTGGCGACGCTGGTGGTGTCGCGCTGGGAAGGCGAGCTCGACATGGCGACGCTCAAGCGCGAGCTGGGCGGCTGAGCGCACGCGCCGCGAACCTGGGGCGAACGGGTCCCTAGGGGCTGGGGGCTGGGGCTCGCGTCAGCCACGACATTTCCGCCGTCGCTACCCGCCCTAGCCCCCAGCCCCCAGGACCCATGTCACGCTTTACGAGCCGGGCACCATGATGTGGGCGCCCATGGTGCCGGCGCCCATGATCCAGGCGCCGCCCATCTTGTTGTTGTCGGGCAGACCGGTCGAGGCGGTCGTCGCGCCGGGCGTGGCGATCGTCATGTGCAGGCGGCCGGTTTCCTGGTCTTTGCCGCTGAAGGTCCAGAACACCGAACCGTATTCGGGCTTGATGCGCGAGCCGTCCTTCTCGGCGGCGGCGACGGCGGCAGTGCGCTTGTCGCGATCGGGCTCCATCTCGAACTTCTTGTTCTGCTTGACCCGCTCCAGATTGGCCTTGCTCGTGCACTGCACCGAGAAGGGCTGCTCGGTGGGCTGCCCCGACTGGTCGTAGCAGACCAGGCTGTTGGTGCCGGTCTTCAGCGTGTCGTAGGTGCCGTCGGCCTTCCATTTGATGACGGTGGTGGCCTCGCGCTGGTTGCGCGGGGCGGCCAGCAGGGCCTTATCGACTTCGGGATTGGCTTGCGCGAACGCGCTCGTGGCGACCGCGAGCGCCGCGAGCGCAATGAAGAAAGAGCGTGTCATGTGGATGACCTCCAGGGCTGAAAGACCGCAGCCCGCGTGGCGCCGCGGGCTTCAGGAGCATAGCGCCAATCGGGCCGGGCTGTCAGCGGCCGAGCGCGCGGCTGAGCCCCTGGCGGGCGGTGGCGTCGGCGGCGTTCAGCCACAGCGCTTCGGCGAACCGGCTGGCGGCCTCGTCGCGCTGGCCGGCGTCGAGCGCCAGCACGCCGAGGTTCGTGTAGGCGGTGCTGTCGTGGGCGTCGAAGGTGAGCGAGCGCTCGAACATCCAGCGCGCGCGGTCGGGCTGGTCGAGCGCGGTGAGCACGGCGCCGGCCAGGTGGTACACCGGCGCGAAAGACGGGTCGAGGGCGATGACGCGCTCGGCGTGCGCCAGCGCGGTGGCGGCGTCGCCGCCGAGAAAGGCCTGCACGGCCCGGGGGAACGCGGTGGAGGCCCGGTCCGGAAACGCGTCGGCGAGGGCGGTCACCGCCGCCGCCAGGGCCGTACGGTCGCCGGTATCGGCGACGAGAGACGCGATCTGCTCCAGCGGTTCTGGACGCGCCGGATCGAGACGTGCGGCCTCGCGGGCCGTCGCCAGGGCATCGCCGGGGGCCCCGTCGGCGGCGAGCAGCCTGGCGCGCGCCAGCCGGCGCGCCGTCGTTGGCGTCCGCGTGCCGCCTGCCGTCTGCAGCGCGGCCAGGGCGTCGCTGGCGCGGCCGAGCAGCGTCGCCGATCGCACGAAGCCCTCGAGCGTGACCGCGTCATCGGAATCGAGCGACAGCGCGCGCACGAAGTCGTCGTAGGCGCGGGTGTGGACGTCGGCGCCGGCCAGCATCCGCCCGCGGTCGCACCAGTCGTGGGCGGTGGCGGCCGCCAGCGCCGCCTGCATCGCCACCGGCCCGCCACCACCCGCCAGCAGCGCCCGCAGGGTCGCGCCGTTGGTCGCGCCGCTCTGGCGGTGAATCTCGCGTGGGACGAGCGTGGCCGTGCGTTTGCGGGCGGTGAGGGCCACACCAGCCACGGTCAGCGCCGCCGCGATGAGGCAGGCGCAGGCCAGCTGCAGCGTCGCCTGCAGCCCGGCGAGCGGAATCGTGATGAAGGCGGCGGCCATCGACCCGCTCACTGCGCCGGCGGTGTTGACGGCGTAGATGAGACCCACGCGACCGGTGACGTCGTCGCGCGACACACCGGCCACGGCCGCGAAGCCCGACAGCCCCAGCACCGCGGCGGCCAGCGCCAGGCGACGCGGCGCCGGCACGGCGGCGTCGACGCGCCACGAACAGCACGGCGTGACCGGGCACGTCGCACATGGTATTCGGGCCCAGCCGCTATACTCCCGACGATCGTCGAGAGGAGCGGTGTCGTGCGCGCGGAGTTCGTGATTGTCGGCGGCGGAATCTACGGCGTGGCCACGGCGTGGGCGCTGGCCACGCAGGGGGCACAGGTGCTGCTGCTCGAGGCGCGTGAGGTAGCGGCCGGCGCCTCGGGTGGCCTCGGCAAACGCGGCGTGCGCGCCAACGGACGTGACGTGCGCGAGCTGCCGTTGATGCGTCTGGCGTACGACCTCTGGCCGACGCTGCACGAGACACTCGGCGGCGCGACGGGCTACGAACGGGTCGGCCATCTGCAGCTCTACGAGCGGCACCACGACGTGGGCAGTGCTGCCGTCCGTGCACGCGTGCAGACGGCCCTCGGCATTCCGACCACGCACCTCGAGGGCGCCGCGGTGCGCGAGGTCGAACCCGGCCTGACCGACAAGGTGCTCGGGGCGCTGCATGCGCCGCTCGATGGGGTGGCCGACCACGAGGCCACCACGCGCGCCTACGCGGCTGCGGCCGAGCGCGCCGGCGCCGTCGTGCACACCGGCGCCGAGGTGGTTGGCGTGGTGCGCGACGGCCGGCGCGTCGCGGCGGTGACACTCGCCGGCGGCTCGGAGGTCGAGGTCGGGCGCGACGTGCTGTTCCTGATGAACGGCGGCCTCATCGACTTCGTCGCCCGCGAGTTCGCGTGCGCGCTGCCGCTCTGGACCATCTATCCGCAGGTGCTCATCTCGACGCCGGCGGCGCCCGCGCCCTTCCGTTCGTACGTCGGCCACCTGCATCGCCCGGTGGCGCTCAAGATGGTGCCCGGCAACCGGGTCATGCTCTCGGGCGGCTGGCGCGGCCGATGGGATGCCGAAACCAGGCGTGGCGAGACGATTCCGGCGTCGGTGGCCGGCAACTGGGCCGATGCCATGGCCGTGTTCCCGGCCATCGGAAGCCTGACAATTGCCGACGCGATCGCCGATCGGGCCGAGACCAACAGCCTTGATTTCGTGCCGGTGATCGATCGGGTGCCCGGCGCCGCCAATGCGCTCATGGCCGGCGGCTGGACCGGGCACGGGTGGGCAATTGCACCGGCCGTCGCGCCGCTGCTGGCACAGTGGGCGCTCGACGCCGAGACGCCGGCCCTCCTGCGGCCGTTCGCACTCTCACGCTTCCCGTCGCTCAGCGCCTGACGCCGCCAGTTGGCCACGCCCACGCCGCCAGCGTGACGGCGGTGCAGGCGACCAGCATCGGCACGACGCCGAGTTGCGACAGGAGCAGCGGCATCGTCGCCGTCACCAGCCCGCCGCCGAGCAGCGGCGAGACCACGATCGAGCGGGCCGCGAACGCCTGGGTGGCGGTGGTGCGCTGGTGCGGGTCGGCGATCCGCAGCAGCATGAGTCCGACTGCGGCGACGCCGGTCTGCGTTCCGTAGACGACGATCCCCTGCTCGAACCAGTCGCGCGGCAACATGCGCGGCGCCAGCCACACGAACGAGCCGACACACCACGCGACGGCGGCCGCCATCAAGAGCGAAAACGGCACCACGTTCTGCGCAAACAGATCGAGCGGCATCGACGCCACCGCCGCGGCCACGAGCAGGTCGAGGGCGAGCCCGGTGAGGCGCTGGAAGGTGGCGCGATCGAACCACGCCGACACGCCAGTACGATCGGCCAGCACCTGCACCACCATGCCGCCGATCATCGCCAGCGGGAAGAGCGGCAAGCCGTTGAAGGCGGGATGCAGCGCCTGGAGCGTCGCCTGGATGCCCCAGCCGGCGAGGATGGCCAGCGCCGTCACGGCCACGTGCAGGGTGAAGGGCTCGAGCGCCACCGCGCTCACCGTGCCGGTGGCGATCGACCGTCGCGCTTCGGGAGGCAGCAGCCCCGAGAGGTCTTGCGGCAGCATCGCGCTTCCCGGTGCGATCTGCGTGGCGTGTCCGCGACGCGCGCCCCACTGAATCAACACCACGCCACCGAGCACGCCGGTAACGAGCCCGACCGTGGCCGACATCTGGCCCAGCACGGCGCCGGCGGGAAAGCCGAGGCCCTGGAACACCGGCGTCATCGCGCTGGCCGTGCCGTGCCCGCCCGAGAAGCCCACTTCGATGAGGCAGGCGAAGAGGGCCGGTGTGCCGAAGAGCGGCGTGAGCACCAGCCAGATCAACAGCAGGCCCACGACGTACTGGCCCATCGCATTCACGATCGAGAAGCGCACGAGCGGTCCGGCCGTGCGCGCCACGGCCGTGAGCGAGGGCACCGGGGCGCCGAGGAAGAGCGTCGCGAACATGAAGCTGATGAGCACTGACGGCCACGTGGCCCAGGCGGAGACGACCTCACGCGGGAGGACGTCGAGACCATGCGGACCAGCAGCCAGCCCCAGGAATCCCGCCAGCAGCGCCACCGGCAGCAGCAGGCGGCCGAGCACCGGCACCGCCAACCGGCATGCGAAGCCAAGCGCCAGCAGGGCGCTCAACACGCCCAGCGCCAGGATGAACGACATGCGCCGGAAGCATACGCCGGATGGGCAGCGGGGACTCGCGGTATCATCGGCCCGCCGCGGCCGGTCGCCGCGCGCGGCGCGGATCTGGTCCGCGTCCCGAGGCGAGGAAATCAGATGTCCAAGTTCAGTATGTCGGTAATTGTCCTGATGCTCGCGACCATCGCGAGTGCGGGCGCGCAGCAGTCCGCACCGGCGCGCGGCGGTCCCCTGGCGTCTCTTGACGATCGCACCGCGGGCCTCAGGAAAATCGACGGGTTGTTTCCCTTGTACTGGGATGAACGGGCGGGCACGATGCTGCTCGAAATCCCCCGACTCGACGTCGAGTTCCTGCTCTCGACAGGCCTGTCGGCCGGCCTCGGCTCGAACGACCTCGGCCTCGACCGCGGCCAGGGCGGCCAGGGCAGGATCGTCAAGTTCCAGCGCGTAGGTCCGCGCGTGATGCTCGTGCAGCCGAACCAGGCGTTCCGCTCCAGCAGCACCAATCCCCTTGAACGCCGGTCGGTCGAGGACTCGTTCGCCAAGTCGATTCTGTGGGGCTTCGCCGTCGCCGCCGAGTCGAACGGCCGCGTGCTCGTGGACGCTACCGACTTCTTCCTGCGCGACGTGCACGGCGCCGCTGGCGGTCTGCGTCCCGGCACCTTCCGCGTCGATCGCAACAGGAGTGCGTTCTACCTGCCCAACACCAAGGGCTTCCCGAAGAACACCGAAGTGGACATGACGCTCACCTTCGTGAATGAAGCGGTGAACCAGCGCGGCGGCCTCGGGCCCACGCAGGGGCCGAACCCGATCGGCATGGCCGGTGGCGGTGGCGGTGGCGGTGGCGGTGGCGGCGGCTTTGGCGGCAACCTCTTCAGCGGCACGGTCGGCAGCGTCACGCCGACCGCCGACGCGGTCACGCTGCGCGAGCACATGTCGTTCGTGGAACTGCCCGACAACAACTACACGCCGCGCAACGACGACCCGCGTGCCGGCTATGGCGGTCTCACGTTCGTGGACTTCAGCCAGCCGATCGGCGAGCCGATACAGTTCCGCTACCTGCGCCGGCATCGCCTGGTGAAGAAGGATCCGGCCGCGGCCATCAGCGAACCGCTCAAGCCGATCGAGTACTGGGTCGACTCGGGCGCGCCTGAAGACGTGAAGAAGGCGCTGATTGAAGGCGCCATGTGGTGGAACCAGGCCTTCGAAGCCGCCGGCTTCCGCAATGCCTTCAAGGTCGCGGTGCTGCCGGGCGACGCCGATGCGATGGACATCCGCTACAACATGATCAACTGGGTGCACCGCTCGACCCGCGGCTGGAGTTCGGGCGGCAGCGTGGCCGACCCGCGCACGGGCGAAATCATCAAGGCCACGGTGACCCTGGGTTCGCTGCGCGACCGCCAGGACTACATGATCTTCGAGGGCCTGCTGTCGCCGTATGAGACCGGCACCGAGCGGCCGTCGATCCTTTACGACACGGCGATCGCGCGCATCCGTCAGCTGTCGGCCCACGAGGTCGGCCACACGCTTGGTCTGGGCCACAACTACTACGACAGCTCCAAGGGCTGGATCTCGGTGATGGACTACCCGCATCCGCTCGAGGACCTGAAGGCGGATGGCACCATCGACCTGTCGAAGGCGTATGAAGCCCGCATCGGCGACTGGGACAAGGTGGCCATCAACTTCGGCTACCGGCAGTTCGCGCCCGGCACCCACGAGAACGCCGCGCTCGACAAGATCGTGAACGACGCCTGGGCGCAGGACTTCCGCTACTTCACCAACCAGGACACCGACATCCACCCGCGCACCGAGCAGTGGTCGAACGGTGTCAATCAGGCCGACGAGCTGACGCGGCTGATGCAGGTGCGGCGCGCCGCACTGAACCGCATCGGCGAGAAGACCATCCGCACCGGCGCCGCGATGACGACCATCGAAGAGCCGCTGGTGCCGATCTACATGTACCACCGCTACGCGGTCGAGAGCGCGTCGTCGATGCTCGGCGGGCAGGACTTCGTCTACGCGATGCGCGGCGATGGCCGCACGCCGGTCAAGTGGGAAACGGCGGCCAACCAGCGCAAGGCGCTCGAGTCGCTGGCGGCCACCATCAAGCCGTCGGAGCTGACCATCCCGAAGAAGATTCTCGATGCGATTCCCCCGCGTCCGCCGGGCTACGGGATGCACCGCGAGCTGTTCCCGCGCACGACCGGGGAAGCCTTCGATCCGGTGAACCCGGCGTCGATTGCCGCCGAAGTCACCATCGGCTTCGTGCTGCAGCCCGATCGCGCCGCGCGACTGGTGGCGCAGAGCGCGGTCGAGCCGACGCTGCCCGGGCTCGGCGAAGTCATCGACCGCTTCACCAAGGCCACCTTCGACGCGGTGACGACCTCGGCCTACGAGGCGGAAGTGCGCCGCGCCACCGAACGCGTGCTCGTCGATCGCCTGACGTGGCTGGCGATGACGGCGCCGAACGGGCAGGTGCGGGCGCTGGCGTCGCTCAAGCTGCAGAACCTCGGCGCGCGCATGCGGGCCACCGCGGCGTCCACCGAGAGCGATCGCGCCCAGCGCGCGCTGCTGGCGGCCGGCATCAAGCGCTTCCTGGAACGGCCGAGCGCGGATGCGGCCAAGCTCATCCCGCCGTCACCGGCGCCGCCGGGTGCGCCCATCGGCGACATGCCGCAGGATTGGCTGCAGACGCCGGCAAAGTGCCAGGCGGATGCGGAGACCGGCGCCTGCCGGACCTTCGCCCCCGGCTGGTAGCAGTTTCCGCCACTCTTGTAACGGGGTCTGTCACGGTCACGTGATGTAAACGGGGTCTGTCACCGAAGACGTTCGGAGACCGTGACAGACCCCGTTACAACTTGCCGCCGCCGCACCAGGTTTCGACCTGGCCGGCCTCGGTGCCTTGCTGCAAAACACGCCACGGCGCGAGGTGCGCTTCACCGAAACCCGCGAGTCGCAGTGGCTTCAGGCGCCGCTGCGCTCCAGCATCGTGGCGCTGGAGCGCATCGTGCCGCTGGAGC
>JANNIB010000201.1:0-8268 GCA_031404695.1 Acidobacteriota bacterium | reverse complement strand
ATACATGACGTAGGTCCACATCAGCGAGCTCTCGCACCAGCGCGTCGCACATCCGGGCGACGTGGTGCATGAGGGCCAGTTCATCAAGCTCAAGATCATCAGCCTCGACTCCGAGCGCCCCAGCCCCTATTTGAGCCCCTCCAGATGCCCCGCCCACGCCTCCACGATCGGGGCCAGCGGGCCTTTCGTGGCAGCGTAGGCCCGCGCCCACGCGCGGGCCTGGGTCTTGTCGGCGGTGATGTTCACGGCGTCGATGCTGCCGGTGGTGTGGCGGCGATAGAGCGCATAGACGCCCGCCGCGATCGCCGGCCCGTCCTTCATGCCCGGCCCGGCGATGTGCGTGGTGAGGAGCGGCAGCGCCCTGGCCGCGTCTCCGGCAAGGGCATACGCGAGCGCCAGGTCGCGCCGCACGCGAACGTCGCCGGCATTGACGGCCGCGACCTGCTCGAGTGGCGTGACGGCGGCCGCCGCTTGTCCTGACTTGAGCCACGCCTCGCCGGCCAGACGCGCAAAGGCCGGGACGGCGGATGACGGCACGCTCATCAGCAGGCCGGCCGCTTCCTTGTCGCGACCGGCCATCAGGAGGGTCACGCCGTACATCGCGCGCGCGGCGCCGAAGCCGCCCTGAAGACGCATCGACGTCTGGAACTGGTTGGCGGCCTGATCGAGTTGCGATTTCGCCAGCAGGTCCATGCCACGGATGAAGGCGGCGAGGCCCTGGTCGCCGGCGGCAAGGGCCTCGAGCGCGGCGTCGGTCATCTGGCCGCCGCGCGCGGTCTTGATGGCGGCAAGCACCGGCGGCGTGCGGCCCTGTTCGGCCACGGTCCACACGGCGGCCGTCGTCGCCGCGTCGAGGACGTCGTCTTTGCTGGCGGCCGGCAGCGATCCGAGCACGGCGGAAAGCAGTTCGCCAGGCGCGCTCGAGGTGGGCATCACCGATCCCGCGCCCTCTGCCCGTGGCGCCATCACCCGGAACGGCCGGATGAGCGCGCCGCGCGAGGCGCCGGCTTCCGCGAAGGTGACGCGCGCCAGGTAGGCGCCGGGCGGCACCGCGCTGACGTTGATGCGCCCCTGCGCCACGCGCACCTCCGGCGAGGAACCGACCGACACCTGCAGCGGCGCCGAGACCAGCACCCGGCTCGCTTCATCGCGCAGGATGTCGAGGCGCGCGGTCACCTCGGCGTTCTGTGCCGCCGGCGGCGCGTAGGCCTCGGCCAACGCCACCAGCGAGCCGTTGGCGACGCGCGGCTCGACCTGCGGCGACACGGCGCCATTGGCCGCCGGTGGCGACGCCAACAGCAGGTCGCCCAGCGTCAGCGTCTCGCCGTTCAACTGCCAGGCCAGCACGTCGCGCTCGAGACTGCCGGTGCGTTTCTCGCTGTCGGCCAGCGCCAGACGCAGGCGATAGGTGCCCGGGTCCACGGTGATGACCCCGGCGTAGCTGGCGCGCGTGTCATCGCCGTCGATCGGCGTGAGCTGGCGCGCGTCTTCACTGGCCGCGACCACCTTGCCCTCCCTGGTCGCGATGACGAGGCCGGTGGCGTATTGCAGCGGAGCGTCGGAGCTGCGCTCGACCTCTGCCGCCACCACCAGGCGGACGCGTGAGGTGCCGGGCTCCTTGTAGGTCCAGGTCGAGGCGCGCATCGCCAGCGCCGTCGCCGGCGTGGGCGAGCGCAGGGTGCGCCCCAGGGCCTCGGACGGCGTGGCCGCGGGCGGCCCTTCCGGCGACAGGAACGCCCGCCGCGCCTGCAGCGTCACGCCGCGGCGCGGGGTCTTCACCTCGATCTTGTGGCGGCGGCCGTCACGGTCGTTGGTGCCGGGTTCGACGCCCAGCAGATAGTAGCCGGCGAGCGACTGCTCGATCTTGCGGAACGCGAACTCGGCGCTCGCCACCACGCGGTGCAGCGTGCCGCGGGCCATCCCCGCCAGCATCATCAGCCCCTCCTCCTGCAGGCGGCGGTCGTCAGCGGCGGTGGTCGGCCGCTGCGACTGCGAGGCGTCGAAGGGCATCACGTCGAGCAGCATCACGTCGAGGGTCGCGCGGACGTCGGCGGCGATGCCGGCCAGGTCGTCGAGCTCGGCGCCGAGCGTGTCGAGCACGAGCCCCTCGGAGATGAGGATGACCGACTTCTGGCCGTCGATGCCGCCGAGGCTCTTCAGCACACCGCGGATGTTGGCCACCGAGCGATCGGTCTGCTGACGCTGGTCGCCGATGATCTCGCCGGCCTCCTGCTCGACGTCGCGCTCGCAGCGCTCGACGTCGGCGGCGCCGAAGACGCCGGAGCACTCGCGCGCGATGACCTGGGTGATGAGCGTGGCGTCGCTGCGGCGGTAGATCGCGAACGCTTCGGTGATGCTGATGTTGAAGCGGCGTGGCTGCGGCGTGACGCGGCCGGTCACCCGCAGCATCGCCTCGCGCACCTTGCCGTGATCGGTGGTGAAGTCGACCAGCTCGCCGGGGGCGGGGACGGCGACCAGAGCGAGGCGGTCGTTGGGCTGCAGGCGATCGACGAACTTGAGCGCGCTCTGCATCGTCGGCCGGGCCGAGCCGAAGCGGATGTTGCCCTGATCGACCAGCAGCAGGATGGCGCGGCCCTGCGGACCGCCACCGCCGTTGGTCGAGATGCCGTAGTCGGGTGGTGGCGGCGGGGCGATGACGGGCGCCGGTCCCCGCGGTGCGGTGCCGGCGACCAGCGCGTCGGTGAGCTTGACGTATTCGGCCGACACCACCTTGCGCGGCCTGCCGTCCACTTCCACCAGGAACTCGCCGGCCGTCAGGTCCACCACCTGCCGTCCGTCGCGATCGAGGACGGTCACATCGAGCGGCAGCACCTCGACGCCGGCGCGAAACACCGGCGTCTGATCACCGGGCGGGGCCGGTGGCGTGGTGGGGGCCTGCCCGGCCGGCGGTGTCTGGGCTGCCAGCGACGCGATGGCCCCGGCGACGGCCACGAGCACGATCGACGAGCGGACTCGGTACATGGCAGCGACCTCGATCGCACCGTCGCCGTCTCACGCTGACGGCGGCCGGTCTCAGGTGGCACCGGGCCTGCTGGCGTGGCGGGCGGCCGGGACGGGTCATTGTATGCCCGGGGCCCGGCGAGACGGCGCCTCGGCGCCTCCGCTATCATCGATGGCTGTGTCCGTCCGTGACGTCCTCATCGTGGGGGCCGGCCCATCCGGTCTGGCGGCAGCGATTGCCTGCCGCCATCACGGCCTCGACTACGTCGTCCTCGAACAGGGCGCCCTTGTCGATGCCATCGCCCGCTTTCCGCTCAACATGGTGTTCTTCACCACGCCCGAGCTGCTCGAGGTGGGCGGCGTGCCGCTGACCTCGCCCTACGAGAAGCCGACGCGGGCCGAAGCGCTGCGCTATTACCGCAAGGTCACCGACACCTACCAGCTCCAGATTGCGCTCTTCGAGCAGGTCACCGCGGTCGAGCGGGAAGGCCACGGCGACGAGGCGGTGTTCGCGGTGGCGACCCGGACGCGGCTGGGCGCCGAACGTGTGCGTCATGCCCGCGCCGTGGTGCTGGCGATGGGCTACTACGATCGGCCCAACCGGCTCGGCGTACCGGGTGAAGATCTCCCGCACGTCTCGCACTACTACAGCGAGCCGCATCCGTACTACCGGCGGCGGGTGGTCGTGGTGGGCGGTAAGAACTCGGCGTGCGAAGCGGCGCTCGACCTTTACCGCAATGGCGCCAAGGTCACGCTCGTGCACCGCGGCGAGGCGCTCGGGGATTCGGTGAAGTACTGGGTGCGACCCGACATGGAGAACCGCATCAAGGAAGGCACGGTGGCCGCCCACTTCAACACCCGTATCGTCGAGATCACCTCCACCGGCGTCGTCGTCGAGACGGCCGGTGCGCGGCACGAGATCGCGGCCGACGCGGTGCTGCTGCTGACCGGCTATCGCGCCGACCCGGCGTTCCTGCGCGGCGCTGGCGTGACGCTCGATCCCGAGACGCTGATCCCGCAGCATGATCCGGCCACCTTCGAGACCAACGTCCCCAACCTGTTCGTGGCCGGCGGCCAGCTGGCCGGTGTGCGCACCGGCTCGATCTTCATCGAGAACGGACGTTTCCACGGCGAGCAGGTGGCAAAGACGCTGGCCGAGCGTCTGGGCGGCCGTTAGCCTCCGATGACCTCCGGGCGCGACGCCAAGACCCGAGCGAGCACCCTTCGACTGGCGCAGGGGCGGCGAGCGTGAAGGCCTCGCTGTCCGCCTCAGGCATTGATAGTAGCCAGAAAGGCCAGAACGGCTATAATGGTGCCATGTCCACCGTCACCGTCGTCGAGGCCAAGAACCACTTCTCAGACGTGCTGCGCCGCGCGGAACATGGTCGAGAGCGGGTGGTCGTGCAGCGGCATGGCAAGCCGGTAGCCGCGATCGTCTCCACAGACGACCTGCGGCGGCTCGAGGCCCTCGAAGACGCGGACGACGTGGCCGACGCCGCGGCGTCCCTGAAAGAAGCACGCGCCAAGGGCACGACGGCGCTGGATGTCGTGCTGCGACGTCACGGCCTCGGGCATCTGCTCACGCCGGCTGCCCCGCGGCGTCGTGCGGCGAAGACTCGCGTCGTGAGTAGCCGCGCCAAGGCCTGAAATGGTCGCGTATTCGGTGGAATTCACGCCGGCTGCCGAGCGGCAGTTGGCGAAGCTTCCATCGGCGGCCCGGACGCTCGTGGCGGCGGTGGTCGTGACGCTGGCGACCAATCCCAGGCCGCGTGGATGCGTGAAGCTGGCAGGCACGGACGACCTGTGGCGGGTGCGCGTCCAGCAGTACCGCGTCATCTATCAGGTGATCGAGAAGCGGCTGGTCGTCACCGTAGTGAAGATCGGCGATCGCAAAGACGTGTATCGCTGACGCGGCCTTCGGTGGAATTCAGCCCGCCAGCGTATCGACGCCGTTGCCCGCAGGGCTACGTCTCGGTCCGTGCGAGTCCGGGCGGTTGCTCGCCGGAAGGCCCGTATAATCACGCTCACCCTTGGCCCTGACCCCCGGCACCCGACTCGGCGTCTATCAGATCACCGCGCCGCTCGGCGAAGGTGGAATGGGCCAAGTGTGGCGCGCGACTGACACCACGCTGGGCCGCCAGGTTGCCATCAAGATCCTGCCCGAGGCGTTTGCCGCGGACCCCGACCGCCTGGCGCGGTTCGAGCGAGAGGCGAAGACACTCGCGTCGCTGAACCATCCGCACATCGCCGCGATCTATGCCGTCGAGAAGTCCGGCGGCACGCTGGCCCTCGTGATGGAACTGGTCGAAGGCGACGATCTGTCGCAGCGGATCGCCCGCGGCGCGATCCCGGTCGATGAGGCCCTGCCGATCGCGAAGCAGATCGCGGAGGCACTGGAAGCCGCCCACGAGCAGGGGATCATCCACCGCGACCTGAAGCCCGTGAACATCAAGGTGCGGCCCGATGGCACGGTGAAGGTGCTGGACTTCGGTCTGGCCAAGGCGATGGACCCGCCCGTGGAGTCGTCGCCCAACGTGTCGCAGTCGCCCACGATCACGACGCCCGCGATGACGCAGGCGGGGATGATTCTGGGCACCGCCGCGTATATGGCGCCCGAGCAGGCGCGTGGTAAGGCCGTGGACAAGCGGGCCGACATCTGGGCGTTTGGCGCGGTGCTGTTCGAGATGCTCACGGGGAATCGGGCCTTCCCGGGCGAGGACCTCACCGACACGCTGGCGGCGGTGGTGCGCGCCGAGCCGAACTGGACGCTGCTGCCCGCTGGTTTGCCTCCCGCCCTCGGCGTCTACCTCAAGCGGTGCCTGCAGAAAAACCCGAAGCAGCGAATTCCCGACATCGCCGCCATGCGCCTGGCGCTGGAGGGCGCGTTCGAGACGGCCGCGCCGCAGACGACGCCGCTTCCCGCGGCCGTGCCACGCTCGGTCGTGGCGCGCGCGCTGCTGTTCCGGCTGCCGTTGGCTGTAGGACCGCTCATGACTGCGCCCTACGCCGCCGTCGGCGACTCGTTCCGCGCCGACACGCCGCAGATCTGGTCGCCGACGAGCGTTCAGGGTGCGGGCCCCACGAACGCCGCGTACGATCTGCATCCGGACGGCCAGCGGGTCGCGGCGTCTGTGCGGCCGGATCAGGCCAGCGTCGTCCGGGACCACGTCGTGTTCGTCTTCAACTTCGGCGACTACCTGCGCACGATCGCGCCGGGGAACAAGTAAGACGAGCCGGACTGATGGCCGTGATGCCCGGTATTCGCGGCTGACGCGGAGCGCCTGGGTCCCCGCTGACGGTTCAGTGCGCCGGCTCGACGGCGACCACGCCTTCGAGGGCCCGCGACGGCCCGGCGGCGATGGCCGCCGCGAGTGCCGCGTTGTCGGGATACGGCAGGTCGGGGATCTCGCGCGCTTCGATCGCAAACGACACGTCCATCACGAACGGATTCGGCGTCACGTGCAGGCGGGCGCCTTCGAGCCGGAGCGTCCACGGGCCCAGCGTCCGTGCTTCGGCGGCGCGGGTGCAGAAGGCCAGCGACAGCAGGTCGCCGAGCCTGAGGTAGACGTAGTCGCGCACGAGCGCCTTCTGGTCGCCGCCGGCACGCGCGAGATGGTCGTCGCGCAGCGTCGTCATCGCCGGGAAGAAGTCGTGCCACGCCGGATCGAGGCGGAAGCGGTCGTAGACGGTGATGGCGTGGTGGGCGACCAGGGCCGCCGCCCACGGCGCTGCGGCGAGCTGCGCCACGCTGGTCGGCCAGACGCCTTGTTTGACCGACGCCGGCACCTGCATGAAGTCGCGGATGCGCCCGGTGGCCGGATCGACCGTGAGCCCCGTGTCGTGCTCGCACCAGCCGCGGTCGTGGTGTTCGATGGCCGTCAGAATGTCGCGCCGGCGCTCGGTTTTCGCGAGCGAGGGCCACAGATCCATCAGCCGGCGCGCCAGCGCCGCGTGATCGGGCTGCGAGATGAGATGCAGCACGCCGTCGCCGGGGCGCACGATCATGACTACGCGGACCGCAGGCGGCCGTCGCCGACCAGCACGCTTTCGCCGCCGACCTGCACGCGCGTGATGTCGCGGCCGCTTACCGCCAGGCGGATGTGGATGCGGCTCGGGCGCCCCATCTTCACGCCCTGCGCGCTCGTCATCGTGCCTGCTGCGGACGCCGGCACCAGGCCGTGCCGCACGAGATAGCAGCCGAGCGGTCCGCTGGCGGAGCCGGTGGCCGGATCTTCGGCGCCGGTGGCGCCGACCATGCGGCTGTAGACGGTGGCGCCGTCGCCGCCGGGCTCGGTCGTGAACACGAACAGACCGCGGCGCTGCACGCCGGCGGCCTTGAAGAGCGCCTCGAGCTCGCGGCCGTTCATCTGCACGGCATCGACCGCAGCGCGCGTCGTCAGCGGCACGTAGAAGAACGCCGAGCCGCACGAGACTTCCTGCACCGGCAGGTTCGGCACCAGTTGCCCCGGCGTCACGCCGATGGCGCTGGCCAGCGCGGCGCCGGCTGGCAGCGACGGCCCGAAGACCGGCCGCTGCTGCGTCATCCACGCGAAGCGCAGGCGCCCGCCGTCCCACTCGAGCGCGACCGGCGTCGGGCCGATGCCGAGTCCGAACACGATCTCGGCCGTGACGGCCGCAATCACGCCGTCGTCGGCCAGCGCGAAGGCCGAGCCGATGACCGGGTGCCCGGCAAACGGCATCTCGTTGCCGGCGCGGCCGAAGATCCGCAGCCGCACCGTGGTGCCCGGCGCCTCGGCCGGGAACACGTAGGTGCATTCGGAGTAGCTCATCTCGCGCGTCATCGCCGCCATCGCCTCGGTGGCCAGGCCCTGCGGCTCCATGAAGACGGCGAGCTGGTTGCCGGCGTGCGGGGTCGAGGTGAAGACGTCGTAGTGCAGGTAGCGGCGCAGGTTCGGCAGGCGCGAGGCCGCCGAGGCGGGCGTCTGCGCGCGGGCGGGCCCGGCGCCGGTCGCAAACGCGGCGGCGGCTCCGGCTGCAGCGGTCAGGGCGGAGCGGCGGGACAGGCGTGGCATCCGCGGGAGTGTAGCGTGATTCCGAGCCCCGGGCCCCGGGCCCCGAGCCCCGAGCCCCGAGCCCCGAGCCCCCAGCCCCGAGCCCCGGCCCTAGTGTCGCAGCCCGCTGTCGGGCTGCCGCTGCATGAGCAGCTTCATCTCGATGAGCTCGACCAGCGTCTCGCCCGTTTGAGCAGGTCGGCCAGCGAGATGCCGGTCAACCCTTCAAAGATCGCTGGGGCCTGGGCGATCATCTTGGTCATGTCAGTGGTGATCTGGCTCGCGCCCATGCTGT
>JANNIB010000200.1:0-11295 GCA_031404695.1 Acidobacteriota bacterium | reverse complement strand
AGGGTTTGGCACCTCGATGTCGGCTCATCGCATCCTGGAGCTGTAGCAGGTTCCAAGGGTCCGGCTGTTCGCCGGTTAAAGCGGTACGTGAGCTGGGTTTAGAACGTCGCGAGACAGTTCGGTCTCTATCTGTGATGGGCGGAGGAAATTTGAGTGGGGCTGACCTTAGTACGAGAGGACCGGGTTGGACGGACCTCTAGTGTACCGGTTATCACGCCAGTGGTAGCGCCGGGTAGCTAAGTCCGGAAGGGAGAAACGCTGAATGCATCTAAGCGTGAAACCCTCCACAAGATGAGATTTCCCTGGACGCAAGTCCCTGAAGGCTCCTGGTAGACTACCAGGTTGATAGGTCGGGTGTGGAAGCGTAGCGATACGTGGAGCTAACCGATACTAATTAGCCGTGAGGCTTGACCATTTTCACTCGCCTGCTGCGGGTGTGTGATCAGACAACTATCGATTGCAGGATATCCCGCTGTTGCGCCTCTGGCGTGGCCGCGGGCTCGTCGTCGCCTCGCGCGATGGCGGGTCAGACATATGATCTGGGACGATCTGCGGGCGCTCGCATATTGAGCAAACGTGGAACCCCAGACACCAAGTTTCCCGGTGGCCATAGGAGCAGGGTCACACCCGTTCCCATTCCGAACACGGAAGTTAAGCCTGCTACCGCCGATGGTACTGCGTGCGTAGGTGCGTGGGAGAGTAGGTCGCTGCCGGGGATATATCGAAGGACGAGCCCGACGCTGTTACAGCGTCGGGCTTTTTCTTTTTGGCATTAGACTCACGCTCATCCGGACCGCCATTCAATGCCGAGCTTCGCGTCCTTCCACCCGCAGGTCGTCCACTTCGTCGTCGCGCTCATCACCGTTGGCGTGTTGTTCCGCTGTCTGTCGCTAGCGGTGCGCGCGCCGTGGTTGTCGCCGGCGGCGTTGGCCCTGATTGCGCTTGGCACCGTGGCCAGCGTGGTCGCCGTGCGTTCGGGCCAGGATACCCACGGGCCCGTGGAGCGGGTGCCGGGAGCCCGGCCAGCGGTAATTGCCCACGAGGAGTGGGGGGAGCGGGCGCGGAACGTGTTCCTGTTGCTGCTCGCCATCGAGGCCGTGGCCGCGACGCTGACCGCGCGCAGGCTTGCGGCCGCGCGGAGTGCCCAGGTTGCTGCGGCGCTGGTCGGCATCGTCGCGGTCGGTGTCCTCTATCGTGCCGGGGACCTGGGCGGCAGGCTGGTCTATGGCTATGCGGGTGGCATCGCGGTGCACACCGGTGATCCGGCGGACGTGAACCGGCTGCTGATTGCCGGGGCGCACCATCAGGCCAATCTCGATCGCCAGTCAGGCAAGCTGGCGGAGGCGGCGGCGCTGCTGGCGACCGTGGCCGATCGCTTCCCCGACCAGCTCGAACTGCAACTGGCGCGGGTTGAGTCGATCATCAACGACCGGAAGGACCCGGCCGCGGCGTTGGCGCGGCTCGATACCATTCGCGTTCCCACCGACGACACGCGGCTGCGCGTCCGGGCGGGCCTGCTCCGCGCCGGCGCGCTCGCCGCCGGGGGTGACATGAATGCCGCACGACAGGTGCTCGAGACGTTGAAGTCGGAGTTCCCGGCGAACACACAGATCGAGCGCCGTCTGGCGGAGATCTCTCAGTCGCGCTGAGCGCGGCCGCCGCTCCGGACCGGGTACTTAAGGGCGCTCAACGGCTGAGGGCGAGCACCGCGGCAAAGCCGGCCCAGCAGCCGGCCAGACCCAGCACCACCGACAGCACCAGGTTGGCCGCCGCCGCGGCGAGCTGCCCCTGCTGCAACAAGGCAACCGTCTGGATGCTGAAGGTCGAGAAGGTCGTGAAGCCGCCCAGCAGGCCGGTCATGAGCGCGTGGCGAGCCAGCGGCGTCAACGACGCCGGCCCACCGACGCTCGCCATGCCCGCAAGAACGCCGATGGCGATCGAGCCGGACACGTTCACCAGCACCGTGCCCCACGGGAACCCCGCGCCCACCGCGCTCGCCACCGCCTCGGTGAGCAGGTGGCGCGCCACGCCGCCCAGCCCGCTGCCTGCCGCAATCGCCGCCCACACCATCCAGCTGGTCCCTTGCATCGCCCGTTCAGCATAGACGACGCCCGGCCCGACGCTTGCGGCCGCGCCTTCCAACTTGGGAAATCTGGCGTCGGTCGCTGCTAGGATGCACCGGTGCCGGAACTGCCGGACATCGAGCTGTACCTCCATGCGTTGCGGCCCCGTCTCGCCGGCCGTCCGGTGACGGCCGTCCGCGTCGCCAGTCCCTTCCTGGTGCGCACCACCAGTCCGGATATTCAGACGTTGACCAACCGCGCGATTCGCGACCTGCACCGCATGGGCAAGCGGATTGTCTTCGACCTGGACGGCCCCTACCTGGTCATTCACCTGATGATCGCCGGCCGCTTCCAGTGGAGGGCCGAAGGCGCGGCGATCCCGAAACGCCTCGGCTTGATGGCCATCGACGTTCCCGGCGGATCCCTGCTGCTGACCGAGGCCGGCAGCACCCGGCGCGCCGCCGTGCATGTCGTCGCCGATCGAGAGGGGCTTGCCGCCATGGACCCGGGCGGTCTCGAAGTGCTCGAGGCGCCGCTGGACCAGTTCCGCGCGGTGCTCACGCGCGAACGCCATACGCTGAAGCGCACCTTGACCGACCCGTCGCTCTTCAGCGGGATCGGGAACGCCTACTCCGACGAGATCCTGCACCGCGCGCGCCTGTCCCCGATGCGGATATCAGATGCCCTCAGTCCCGAGGAGGAGGCGAGGCTTCATCACGCCACGCAAGGCGTGCTCATCGAATGGCGGGATCGCTTGATTACCGAGACCGGAGAGGCGTTCCCAGGCAAAGTCAGGGCGTTTCGCCCGGAGATGGCTGTCCACGGCCGCTTCGGGCTGCCGTGCCCCGCCTGCCAGACGCCGGTGCAGCGTCTACGCTATGCCTCCAACGAGGCGAACTATTGTCCGGCCTGCCAGACAGAAGGCCGGCTGCTGGCCGATCGGGGCCTGTCGCGCCTGCTGAAGAGCGATTGGCCACGCACCCTTGACGAGCTCGAGCGTCGCAAGGCCACCCACCGGTTGCCGGGCCCAGGCTGATCAGCGTCGGAACATGAGGCCCGTCGGCCCCGCCGGCTGGGGCACAATTGCCAGCCGATCGATGCCGTAGCCTTCCTGCCGCGCCGCTGCCAGGGCCGCTGCGATAGAAGCCTCGTCGAGCACGACCGTGCGCGACACGACAAGCAGTCGTTCGCGCCGGTTGTCGCCGACCAGCAACCAGGCGCGATCGTCGGCCGACGCGAGCACCCAGAAGTCGCTCCATGTCGCCGGCAGCCACGAGAAGAGGCGCGCGGTGAACCTGATGGACAACCGTCCATCCCCGCTTCGCCCCGCCCGCAGCCGGCCGCGATGCGACTCGACGCCCCGGGGCGTCGTGCAGACGCTGCTGGCGCGCAGGCCACCCGGCGCCGGCTCGTCGAACCGGTAGCGCGTGTCGGTGACACAGCGGCGATGCCACCACGTGCCGGTGCTCGCAATCTCATACCAATCGCCCGCCAGCACCGACACCTCGAGGTGCGGCACCACCGCCGGCGCCTCTTGCGCCGAGGCGCCCGGCGTCTGCATCAGGACTGATGCGCTCGCGAGCACGCGCCCGAGCCAGGCGGACCGTGCCCACAGTGCCGAGCGCACAGACCGCAGCCGCTTCACCCCTCCACCATCACGTCGGCCTCTTCGACCGACGCCGGGGTGCACGGGACCGCGTCCGGATCGAGCGGCAGGTCGGCCAGCAGGCCATCCGTCACGTAGTCGAGCGCGGCGTCATCACTCCTCGCCAGCAGGGCCTCGAGCGGCGAGTGCAGCAGCGGCGTCCCCTCGCGTTCCTGCATCGTGGGCCAGGATCCGTCGGCGCGCTGCCTGGCATAGCGGCACCAGAACCCGACGTGCCAGCGCAGGAACTCGCGTACCCGTCCGCGGCCGTACTCATCGTTGCCCCAGTGCTCGAGGGCCAGGGCGACATACCGCCGGTAGATCGCGACACGGGCCTCGCCGTCGAGGTCCAGGTAGCCGTCGGTGGCCTCGCGGAACAGCCACGGCTTGATGAGCACTCCCCGAGCCGACATCACCGCCGCACATCCGGCCCGTGCCCGCGCCGCGCCGATTTCGTGCGGAAAGAGAAGGTCGCCGTTGCCGATGACGGGCACCTTGACCGCCGCCACCACCTGGCCGATCGCGTCCCAATCGGCGGCGAGACGGTAACGGGCATTCCGCGTCCGCCCATGCACGGTGATCGCGTCCGCGCCGCCGTCTTCCGCGGCTCTGGCCTGATCGAGAAAGTTACGGTCGTCGTCGTTCCACCCCAGGCGAATCTTGGCGGTCACCGGCACCCGTGTGACCCCACGTTTCATCGCCTCGACGATCCGGCGGATGCGGTTGGGCTGACGGCCGATCGACGCGCCGAGGCCCTTGCGGGTGAAGTGGTCGATCGGGCAGCCGAAGTTGATGTCGAGCCAGTCGGCGCCGCGCGATTCCACCAGCCCGGCCGCCCACGCCATCTCGTCCGGGTTCGTGCCCGCGAGCTGCACGCCGAAGAACGGCTCAGCCGGCGCGCGCCGAATCAGCGCGAACTCACCCTTGCGCTTCTGCTTGAGGCGGCGCGCCACCGTCATCTCGCTCATGGTGACGCGGGCGCCCAGCTCCACACACAGGCGGCGGTACGGCAGGTTCGACCCCTTCGTCATGGGCGCCATCACCAGCGCGCCAGCGAGCTGTTCTGCGAAGGTCATCGCGCTCATGGTAGCAGCGTGCCGCCACGCGCAGGGGCCCGGCCGATCCGCGTGCTACGCTCGTTCATGCGCACTGCACGTCGGTTTGCCGCCTGCGTCCTGCTCGCGTCCGTCGCGGTGACCCCGGTCGCCAACGCGCAGCCGGCGGCCCCGGCGTCCGGCACCCATTTCGTCTGGAAGGTCGCCCGAGACGCCAGGACCATCGCCTGGCTCGTCGGGTCTGTGCACGTCCTCACGAAAGACGCCTACCCGCTCCCCGCCGTGTTCGAACGCGCCTTTGCCGAGTCGGGAACACTGGTTGAAGAAGTGGACCTCGGCGCGGCGTCGGACCCGGGGGCCGTGCTCCCATTGGCCGCCAAGGCGATGCTCACCGACGGCCGCACGCTCTCGGCGCTGCTCGATCGCGAGACCGCGGCCCTGGTCGAGAAGAAAGCCGCGGCGGCCGGCCTGCCGATGCTGGTCGTGGACCGCATGAAGCCGTGGCTGGCGGCTATGACCCTGGCGGTGCCGGCACTCCAGCGTGCCGGCTTCGACCCGGCCTTCGGCCTCGATCGGCACTTCTACGAGCGGGCCAAAGCGGCCTCCCGTCCGGTGCGCGGGCTCGAGACGGCCGCCTCCCAGTTGAACGCACTCGACGGCCTGCCGATGCCCGTCCAGATCGAAATGCTGAAGGCCGTGCTCTCGGACATCGACACCCAGGTCAACGGCGTGGCCGACATCGTCCGCGCCTGGCGCGGCGGCGATGTGCGGGCGCTCGAGCGGCTGCTGCTCGACGAATTCCGCGAATCGCCCGAGGTGTACCAGCGGGTGCTGGTGGACCGCAACCGCGCGTGGGTGCCGCAGATTACCGCCTGCGCCGGCGAGGCAGTGCCGTGCCTGGTCGTCGTCGGTGGCGCGCACCTGGTCGGGCCCGACAGCGTGGTCGCGCTGCTGCAGCAGGCCGGTTTCAGCGTCGAGCAGCAGTAGGCGCGGTCGGCGGCGCCGAGGTCCGGCGGTCGCGGGTCGCGGCGCTGCGCACGAAGCACCCGTCCACGTGATCGTTCACGAGGCCCATCGCCTGCATGAAGGCGTAGATGGTCGTCGGCCCGACGAAGCTCCACCCGCGGCGTTTCAGATCTTTCGACAACGCCGTTGAGGTAGGCGTGGTCGGCATCGCCTTGAGGGCGTTCCACGTGACCTCGGCCGGCCGCTCCGCCTTCGGCGGCTCCCACGACCATGCGAAGGCGGCCAGTGATCCGAACTCCGCCTGGAGCTCGAGGGCGCGCGCCGCGTTGTTGATGGTCGATTCGATCTTGCCGCGATGGCGCACGATGCCGGCATCGCCCAGAAGCCGCGTCACGTCGCGGGCGCCGAAGCGGGCCACGGTGGCGGGATCGAAGCCGCCAAAGGCAGCCCGGAAGTGCTCCCGCTTGCGGAGGATCGTCAGCCAGCTCAGGCCCGCCTGGAAGCCTTCGAGGCAGATCTTCTCGAAGAGACGCCGCTCGTCGAGCACCGGCCGGCCCCACTCCTGGTCGTGGTAGGCGACATAGAGCGCGTCGTCGCCGCACCACGCGCAGCGATGGCGCCCCCGTCCCGCGTCAATCAGTCCCGGTGCCGGACTCATGACCGTGGCTGCGCCGGCCTGGTCGCGGCGCCGTCCCACTCCGCCGCCACTTCCTGCCGAAGCGCGGCTTCAGCTGCCTTCAGCTTGCGCAGCGTCCGTGTATCGACGGTCGGAAATGTCGGCTGCACCGACTCGATCGCTTCGATGACCGCCGAGGCGACCACCAGGCGGGTGAACCACTTGTGGTCCGCCGGCACGACGTACCACGGCGCGAAGGGGGTCGAGGTATGGCGGATCAGGTCGTCGTAGGCGGCGAGATAGTCGTCGAAGCGCTCGCGTTCGTTCAAATCGCCCAGCGAGAACTTCCAGCGCTTGTCGGGTTCGGAGAGCCGTTCGAGGAATCGCCGGCGCTGCTCGTTCTTCGACACATGGAGGAAGAACTTGCGGATGACGACACCCTGGCGCGACAGGTAGCGCTCGTAGCTGACCACGTCCTCGAAGCGCTCCCGCCAGATGCGGGGCGTGACGCGCTCGGCCGGGAGCTGCTGGCGCTGGAGCAGTTCCGGGTGCACGCGCACGACCAGCATCTCCTCGTAATACGAGCGGTTGAAGATGCCGATGTGTCCTCGCCGCGGCAGCCGGCTGGAGGTGCGCCACAGGAAGTCGTGGTCGAGTTCCTCGCTCGACGGCGCCTTGAAGCTGTGCACCTCGCAGCCTCGCGGATTGAGGCCGGTCATCACATGTTTGATGGTGCCGTCCTTCCCGGCGGCGTCGAGGGCCTGGAAGATGAGCAGCACGCTCCAGCGATCCTGCGCGTAGAGCCGCTCCTGCAGGGTCGCCATGACCTCGGCGCTCTCTTCGAGGAGGGCGTCGGTGCGGTCCTTGAGCTGCAGGCTGCGGGTGTCGTCGGGGGAAAAGGCGCTCAGCCGGAATCCGCCGCGGCCGGTGACCCGGAAATGGCGTGACAGCCGGGTCAGACTCCGATGGGTCTCAGAAGGCATACGCGCCGATCATACGGTGCCCGGCGCCAGCACCGCGAGCACCACGAGGCGTCCGGTGCCCGAGTTGCGCACGCCGTGCGCCACGCCCTCCGGCGCCACCAGCAGATCGCCGGCCCGCATCGGCAGGTCGCGGCCCTCCAGCAGGAACACGCCCTCGCCCTCGAGCACGTGGTAGACCTTGTCCATGCCCGGGTGCGCGTGGAGCGCGTGGGCCTGTCCCGGTTCGAAGGCATTGAGGCCGACCAGCAGCCGCGGTGAGACGAACAGCGTCGTCTTACCCATCTTCTCCGCCGAGTAGACCGCGTGGTCGACGGCGTGCACAACGGACGGATGTTCCATGGTCCCGAGTCTCCTGTCACCCTCTGGCGGTCAGTAGGTCCAGCTTCGGAACGCCACCAGCCCCCACCAGCCGAGATATCCCGCCAGCGCCGTGTGTGCCAGCGCTACGGTCGCGGCGAAGGCGCCTACGGGGCCGCCAAGACCCTGCATCCACGCGCGCGCGGTGAGAGGCAGCAGCGCGAAGGCGACGAGCGGGTGGGCCACCGAGGCCGCAAACAACCCCATCGCGCGCCCGCTCGCCGTCGCCAGCTCCATCACCGAGGCGGTCGATGCCGTCCAGATGAGGGCCGCCAGCGCGGCCAGGGCGAGCGTCCAGGCGACGGCCAGCGCGCCCGTGCCCGTCCGGCCTCGCCCGCGGCCGCGCCAGGCCCTGCCAAGCGCAACCAGCGGTGCCAGCAGCGCACACCCGAGGGCGAGCGCGAGCCCGGCGCGGAGCATGTCGATCGGCCACCGCGATCGCCGTTCGGCATAGATGCCGGACCCGGCCAGCACCGACGCTCCATCGACCATCGTGAACGCCATCGAGGCCGAGAGTTCGTTCTCGCGGCGGAAGAGCGCCTCGTTGACCGGCACCAGCCGCGCCGGGTCTCCCCAGAAGGGCGTCATCACCAGCCGGTCGTCCTGCACGCGGATGGTGCGTCCGCCGAGCGGGAACTCTACCAGCTCCAGCACCGCATTGCGGGGACTGGCGTCGTGGTAATAGCCCTCGAAGCGGCGCAGTGATTCGGCCGGCATCGCCATCGTCTCGGCTAGCGTCGGCGCCACGTCGCGCTTGAGGTAGCTGATGGCGAGCGACGAGAGCCGGGTCAGCACCTCCGGCGCATAGGTGCCGTTGAGCAGCACCACGAAGCCGACGTCGCGCGACGGCGAATAGCCGTAGGTGGAGAGGAAGCCGTCGATGCCGCCCTGATGACCGAGCACGTGATACGGCAGGTCGAGGGTGCTGTAGATGCCGAGGCCGTAGCCGGCCCGCACGCCGGCGGTCGAGGCCGCGGTCGTGCGTGGCCATTCCATGTTCGACAGGTACTCGGGATCGACGACGTAGCCGCCCCGCCGCTCCCCCCAGTTGAGGAGCATCTCGACGAAGTGGCCGAGTTCGCGGGGCGACGAGTGCAGGGCGCCGGCCGGACGCAGGTGAATCCGCCGCCGCGTGACCGGGGGCCCGGTCGGCGCCTCGTAGCCCTGCGCCAGACCCGGGGCCTCGACATCTCCAGAGAAGGTCGAGGCCTTCATGTCGAGCGGCGCGAAGATGCGTTCGAGAATGAACTGATCGAAGCGTTTGCCCGAGGCCGCCTCGAGGACGCGGCCGGCGACGGCGTAGCCGGGATTGGAGTACGCCATCCGTGTCCCGGGACGCCAGCGCACCCGCCGCGACGCCGGACTGCGCAGCAGCACCTCGTCGAGCGGCCGGTCGGACGAGTCGTCGAGCACGTAGATCTCGTTGAAGTGCATGTCGTCGAAGCCGGCCGTGTGTTCGAGCAGATGACGCACGCGCACCGGGTCCGAGGCCTCCCACGGGTTGTCGATCCGGATCTCCGGGACCAGCGATGCCACCGGCGTGTCGAGATCGATCTGACCGTCTTCGTAGAGCTGCACCAGCGCCATCGCGACAAACGTCTTGCTCACCGACCCGACGCGGAAGAGCGTGTCGGCTTCGACCGGCCGGTGGGTGTCGCGGTCGGCGACGCCGACGCCGCCCGCCCATTCCACGCCGTCGGTCCGCACCAGCGCGATGCCGGCGCCGGGCAGCCCCGCGTCCTCGACGATGCGGGCGGCGGCCGCCTTGAAGGCGTCGAGCGTGGGCGGCGTCGGGTCGGCTTCGGCGCTCACCAGCGGCGCGACCAGTAGCGCCGCCGCCGCCAGCACGAGCGCCAGGCGCAGGATCGAGAGCATCGCGACATCTTACCGGTGTGCCGCCCGGTATACTCGCCACCGCATGGCGACACGCATCGCTCGTCCGGTGGCCCGGCCGTCCCGGACCGGCAAGCCCGCGCCCCGAGTCGCGTCCAAAGAAGGCTGGCACGGCTGGGACGACTACGCCCCGTTCTACGACTGGGAGAACGCGCAGACCCTCGGCCGCCGCGATCTGTCGTTCTGGCTGCGCATGACCGGCGCCGTCGAAGGGCAGGTGCTCGAACTGGGTTGTGGCACCGGCCGCGTCACGATGCCGCTGGCGCACGAAGGCGTTCACGTCGTCGGCGTCGACCGCTCGGGCGAGATGCTGGCGCGCGCGCGCCGTCGGGTGGGCCGCCAGCGTCGAGGCGTGCGCCCGGGTCTCGTCCGCGCCGACATCCGCGCCCTGCCGTTTCCCGATGACCGCTTCCCGATGGTGATGGCGCCGTACGGCATCCTGCAGTCGCTGCTCTCGGAGCGCGATCTGAAGGCGACGCTCAAGGAAGTGGCGCGGGTCGTCGAGCACGACGGCATCTTCGTGCTGGAACTGGTGGCCGACCTGCCGGCCTGGGGCGAGTACTCGAAGCGGGTCAGCTTGAAGGGCCGCCGCACGCCCGGCGGCAGCCAGATCACGCTCATCGAGTCGGTGCGGCAGGACGCCCCGAAAGGCCTGACGATCTTCGACCAGGAGTTCATCGAGCGTCGTGGCCGGGCTGTGCGCCGCCGGGCCTTCGCCTTGACTTTCCGCACCCTGTCGGTGCCACAGATGTCCCGCCGGCTGCTGGCGGCGGGGTTCGCGGTGGAGGCCCTCCTCGGCGACTACGACGGCGGGCCGTGGCACCGCCAGGCCGACGCCTGGATCATCATCGCCCGCAAGGTATAGACTGAAGGGTCGATTTTTCCCGTCTGGAGCTGCCCCATGTCCGGCCATTCCAAGTGGCACACGATCAAGCACAAGAAGGGCGCGCTCGATGCCAAGCGCGGCAAGCTGTTCACCCGCCTGATCAAGGAAATGACCGTCGCGGCCAGAAATGGCGGCGGCGACATCAACATGAACCCGCGGTTGCGCACCGTGGTGGCCGAAGCCAAGGCCGCCAACATGCCGGCCGAGAACATCAAGCGGGCCATCCAGCGCGGCACCGGCGAACTGCCCGGCGTCACCTACGAAGAGATCAACTACGAAGGCTATGGCCCCGGCGGCGCGGCGATCATCATCGAGACGATGACCGACAACAAGAACCGCACCGTCGGCGAAATCCGCTTCATGCTGAACAAGTACAACGGCAACCTCGGCACCGAAAATTCGGTGGCGTGGATGTTCTCGAAGAAGGGCTACATGGTCGTTGAAAAGGCCGGTGTGGACGAGGAGAAGCTCCTCAACACCGTGCTCGAGGCCGGGGCCGACGACATGCGCGACGACGGCGAGCACTGGGAAGTCATCACCGACCCGGCGGTGTTCGAAGCCGTGAAGGACGCGGTCAAGGCGCTGTCGATTGAACCGGTCACCGCCAAGGTGTCGATGCTGCCGCAGAACTACATCAAGCTCGAGGGCAAAGACGCCACGCGCATGCTCAAGTTGATGGAAGCGGTCGAAGACCACGACGACGTACAGAACGTGTGGTCGAACTTCGACATCGACGAGAAGGAGATCGAGGCCTCGCTCGCGTGAGGGTCTTCGGCATCGACCCCGGCTCGGTGCGGAGTTCGGCACGAGTCCCCGCCCCTGCATCCACGC
>JANNIB010000199.1:0-3655 GCA_031404695.1 Acidobacteriota bacterium | reverse complement strand
GGTCGAATGGCAGCACGCGCCTGGGCACGGCGGTGGAAGTGTCGGCCGACTACGCGGTCACACCGCGTGTCTCCATGAACGTCTTCGCCGGGCGACTGCGGGGCGGGCCGGTCGTGACCGGCACGTTTGGCGGCCGAAGCCTCTGGTTCGCCTACCTCGAGAACGTCGTGTCCCTAGGCCCGCGCTGAGCCGCCGGCGGGTATGACCGGCGTCATACCGCTGCGGACGGGTACGCGGCAGACTCGCCGGCACTCTCTTCACCAGGAGGCGGCGACATGACTCGATTCAACTTCAGCGTGTTCGTAGCTCTGATGCTGGCCGCAGGCACCGCGCAGGCGCAGCAGATCGACAAGGCGCCCATGAAGCGCACCGCGGCCTACGACGGCCCGGCGATGTACAACAGCTACTGCTCGGCCTGCCACGGGCTGGGTGCCGTTGGCGACGGGCCGGCGGCCAGGGCCTTCACCAAGGCGCCGGCGGATCTGACCCGCATCAGCGCCCGCAACGGCGGCACCTTCCCCGAGACGAAGATCAAGCGCTACATCGAAGGCCTCGATGAAGTGGCGGCCCACGGCTCTCGGGACATGCCGATGTGGGGTGAATTGTTCCGCTCGATGGAGCGCGACACGGTGCCGCTGCGGGTGCAGGCGCTCTCGGACTTCCTGAAGTCGATTCAGAAATAGGAGCCGGCCGCGCGTGCAGCCGCTCATGGTCATGCATGACATGGTAGGTTTCCCGCCATGACGCGACGTGAGTGGCTGCTCGCCGCTGGCGCCTCGGTGCTGACCGGGGCCGTGCCGCGCGCCCAGCACGGCGGTGCGCGGATGCCTCATCCGCCGCAGTCGGCCGAGGAGCTCGCCGGCCCGGCCGACGTGACTTTGCGCATCGGCCGCCTGCGACACGAGATCGCGCCACGCCGCGTCGTGCCGACGCTGGCCTACAACGGCCAGGTGCCGGGACCGTTGCTGCGCGTGCGGCGCGGGCGCGTGCTGACCGTCGATGTCTTCAACGACACCGACGTCGAGGACATCGTGCACTGGCACGGGCTCCACATCCCGCCCGAGGTCGACGGTGTCTACGAGCAGGGCACGCCCGGCGTGCCGCCGCGCGGCCGCCGCCGCTACCTCTTCACCCCGGAACCGGCCGGCACGCGCTGGTACCACAGCCACAACGCGGCCGGCCGCGACCTGTCGAGGAGCACCTACACCGGCCAGTTCGGCGCGATGGTGGTCGACGACGGGTCCGATCCCGGCGCCTACGACGCCGACGTGCCGCTGCTGCTGCACGAGTGGGAGCCGTCGCTGCGCCGCCAGGGCGGCGTCGACGTCGAGTTCAAGGCGTATTCGATCAACGGCCGGATGCTCGGCGCCGGCGAGCCGGTGCGCGTCAGGCAAGGCTCGCGCGTGCTGTTCCGGCTGGTGAACGCCAGCGCCACGCTGACCCACCAGCTCGCGTTGCCCGGGCATCGCTTCCGCGTCATCGCGCTCGATGGCAACCCGGTGCCGCGACCCGCGCCGGTGCCGGTCCTCGAAGTGGCGCCGGGCGAGCGGGTCGACGCAGTCGTCGAGATGAACCGGCCCGGCGTGTGGATCCTCGGCGCGCCGCGCGCCGCCGATCGCGCCAAAGGACTCGGCATCGTCATCGAGTACGCGGGGGCCACCGGAGAGGCGCGCTGGGAGCCGCCGCTGCCGCGGCCATGGGACTACACGCTGTTCGGCGCCGAGGCGCCGGCCGCTCCCGAACCCGACGGCCGCCTCACGCTGGCGTTCCGCGCCGTGGGCGACGGCCATCACTGGGCCATCAACGGCAAGTCCTATCCGAAGACCGACGACATCGTCGTGACGGCTGGCCGCCGCTACCGGTGGACGCTCGACAACCAGAGCGCCGACCCGCATCCCGTGCATCTGCACCGGCACACGTTCGAACTCGTGCGGTTCGACGGACGGCCGACCTCGGGCCTCACGAAGGACGTCGTGGTCGTGCCGCCGTGGAAGCAGGTTGAAATCGACGTCACCGCCGATCAGCCGGGCCTCGCCTTGTTCCACTGCCACCAGCAGTTCCACATGGACAACGGCTTCATGGCGATGATGCGCTACGAGCGGTGAGGGGTCGTCACGTGGCGGACGCGTCTTCGAGCACGGCGCGGTCGAGCACCACGAAGCCGTCCTTGTCGGTGTGCAGGACGCCTTCCTTCTCCCACCGGCTCATGATCCGGATCGCGCTCTCGATCGTCGTGCCCGTGAGATCCGCGAGTTCCTGACGCGCCAGCGGCATCGGCACGAACGTGCCGCCGCGATCGGCGCGGCCGATCTGGTGCGCCAGCTTCAGGAACAGCCGTGCGAAGCGGGCCTCGACGCGGGCGCCGGTCAGGTCGGCCAGGCGCCGGGTCAGTTCCGCCAGGCGAATCGTGAGTCCCGACAACAGGCCCCGCACCAGCGCGGGATGGCGCTCGAGCAGCGCGAAGAAGTCCCGCTGCTCGACGCGCAGGCAGGTCACGTCGTCGAGCGCCAGTGCCGAGGCCGGCAGCGGCACGCTCTCATAGACCGCGACAGCCGCCAGCGGATCCCCCGGACCGAAGATCTCGAGAATGATCTCCTTGCCGGCTGGTGTCGACTTGTAGACCTTGACCCGGCCGTCGACGATAGCCAGAAACGCCGTGGCCGCCTCGCCTTCGTCGAAGACGATGGTGCCGCGAGCGTAGTGCACCAGCCGTGACACAACCCCCACGCGCGCCCGGTCGTCGGCGGAGAGCCGACGGAACAGCGGCATGCGGCGGAGCAGATCGTCGCTCGGAGGGGTCACCGGGCGCATCATAGCCGAAGCATCGCGCTGCTCAGACGCGGCGATCGAGTTCCAGTGCCCGCGGAAACAGCACGTCGGCCTCGAAGCTCACGTGGGCGACGAGATCGGCACGAAACGCGGCCAGGTCGTCCAGCAGGACCGGCCAGGCGGGGTCATCCCCCAGGACCTGACCCAGGTCCCGGGCGACGGCGTCGAGCGCTTCGAGGCCAGTCGTCAGGCGCGCGTGTTCGCCTTCGAGCACGCGGATCGGATGCAGCACCGTCGCGAAGGCCAGCGGTGGACGGCTGCGTCCCATCCGCTCGGCCTCGGCCAATGCCGTCAACGCCGGGAACAGGATGTTCTCTTCCTTGGCGAGGTGCGCCAGCAGCCGGTCGGCAATCGCCGCGAATGCCTCGTGCAGGCCGAGAGCCGCGCCGGACACTTCGCGGGCGGCGAGCGCGGCCAGGCGTGCCCTGATTCGCGGCACCGCGGCGTGTGCGCGCGCGTGGGTCTCGGCCACCAGCCAATCGCACAGCGCGTCCAGCGGCAGCGACTCCACGGCGGTCTCGGACGCGCGCGGGTTCTCGGTCATGGCGGGACGTGCGCAGTCTACGAGGCTCCGAGGCGGCACTGTATGACGGCGGTCATAGAGCCGGAAAGCCGCCGGCGGTGCGTCAGCCGACGCCGAGGTCGGCAGCGCGGGCCGCCTGCCACGCCGCAACGGCATCAGGAGTGACGTCCCCAGCGTGGTGCAGCGCCCAGTTGAGCGCGGCAATGAGATCGTCGGCGTCTTCGAGCCCGATGCCCAGCCGAATGAGGCGGTCGAAACCGCTGCGGCGCAGGTCCGGCAGCGGCGTGAAGTACTCAGACACCG
>JANNIB010000198.1:0-1815 GCA_031404695.1 Acidobacteriota bacterium | reverse complement strand
GGCGGCGTCTGGGAAGACACGTTCAACGCGGCGGCCCCATCGGTTGGCACAACGAAATTCATGATCCTGCACTTCGTTGGCGCGGTGCTGAATGCCGGCGATCGACTGGAGGTGCCGCTGGGCAACGGCGACACCGACGTGTTCACCGTGGCCGCTGGCCCCGACTTCTGGACACGCCCGGTCAAAGGGGGCAGCGTGGCGATTCGTTTCATCGACGCCGGCGCGGGCGCCGGGCGAGCGCCGCTCACCGAGTACGGGCGCGGCGAGGGAATCGCCCGCAACGGCATCGACGGCGAGGCCGACATCAGCACTTCGGGAGGCAATGCGAACGGCGATGTGTTCATGCTTGACACGCCCTACGTCGACCCGCCGCATTTCAACTCGGGAGGCGTGTGCCCTCCGGGGGCGCGCCATTGGGCGAATGTGGAAACATTGCCTGCGGGCGTGATGCAGAGCGTCGCACGCGCCACCGGAATGTTGCTGGAGATTGGCCACGGCAAGGTGTCGAGCTGCTCGGCGGCGCTGATAGGGCCCGATCTGATCCTCACGGCTGCGCACTGTCTGGAAGCAGGGAGCGCCATTCCCTCGGGCTCCTTCACGCTCGACTACCAAACCGATGCGGCCGGCAACCGGCCGGCCGACTACAGCCCCAAATTCCACAAACTCAAGGCGCTCAGGAAAGCCGGGTGGACGGCCGCGCCGACGGGAGGCGGTTGCAGGCGCAAGCCGGCAATCTGGACTACGCCATCATTCAGATCGAAACGCCGCCCGGCGGGCTGGGCGTGGCGCCACTGCCGATTCACGCTGACCTTCCGGCGCTCGGCGACGAGCTTTTCCTGATCCACCATCCGCGTGGCGCGGCGAAGAAGGTGTCGCGCAAGAGCACCGACCAGGGCTGCTTGGCCCAGATCATCCAGAACAACAAGATCTTCTTCGGCGGCGATCTGGACAACGGTAGTTCAGGCTCGCCGCTGTTCGATCTGGCGGGCCGCATCGTCGGTGTCAACGATTGGGCCGGTGGCTGCCCAAACACCGACTCGAACGGCAATCCGGTCGGCATCAGCGCTCAGGCCGCAGCCGCGATCCTGCTCGACATGGCGTGCGCCCCGCCACCGGCCGCGGACGTCAACGTGGTGCTGGTGTTCGACAAGTCGGGCAGCATGAGCCTGCCGGGGCTCGGCGGCGGAACGAAGATCCAGCAGGCGCGCGACGCGGCGGCATTGTTCATCGACCTGCTGCGGCTCGACCGCAATCATCGAGCCGGGCTGGTCACGTTCAGCACCACGGCGTCGGTAGCCCAAGTGCTCGCGACGATCGCGACGAACCGTGACGCCCTGATCGGGCCGCCGCCGGGCCGCAGCGGCGGCGCCATCGGCGCGATCACGCCCGACGCGATGACGACGATCGGCGGCGGGCTGCGGGTCGGGCGACAGCAACTCAACGCGACCCCGGGAGCGAACACGCCGGCCATTCTGCTACTGACTGACGGCTTGCAGAACACGCCGCCGATGATGGCCGACGTGGAAGCCGAACTCGGCAACACGCGGCTGTGCGTCATCGGCTTCGGCACCGAAGGCCAGCCCAACGGCCCGCTGCTGGCGCGCCTGGCGCGCGACCACGGCGGCATCTACACGCGCGCCAACGAAGGGCTCGCGCTGAAGAAGTTCTTCGTGCTGTGCTTCGGCAACATCTTCCAGACCGGCATTGCGTCGGACCCGTTCTTCGTGTTCCCGGCGGGGGCCACAGCCATGCCGCCGATGCCGCCGAACATCTGCGATGAAGAGTCGGTCACGGTCGTGTTGAGCTGGAAGAACG
>JANNIB010000197.1:0-17425 GCA_031404695.1 Acidobacteriota bacterium | reverse complement strand
CGATGATCTCGGTGACTCGTGCCACTGCCATGATTTCGACTCCTTCGTGACTCACGGCGCCTGAAGCCTGCCGGTCACGGATGCGCGGGTCACGGGAACGGACCCGGCCGCCAATCGTACGTGAGCGCGTGCAGTCCCGGCAATCCCGTCCAGCACGGCAGGAACCTCCCCCGCGGTTCCGACGTCTGTGATGGAATGAAGGTGGCGGCGCGCGCCGCGGGAGATCCTCCGTCCATGGCCCTGATCGAGACCAACGACCTCTGGAAGACCTACACGATGGGCGATGAAGAGATTCATGCCCTGCGCGGGGTCACCATCCAGATCGACAAGGGCGAATACGTCGCCATCATGGGCCCGTCGGGCTCGGGCAAGTCCACCCTGATGAACCTCATCGGCTGCCTCGACACCCCGTCGAAGGGCACCTACCTGCTCAACGGCAACCAGGTCAGCGCCATGAACGACAACGAGCTGGCCCGGATCAGGAACGAGGAAATCGGGTTCGTCTTCCAGACCTTCAATCTGCTGCCGCGGGCCTCCGCCTTGCACAACGTCGAGCTGCCGCTGGTCTACGCCGGGATCTCGTCGAAACAGCGGCTCGAGCGGGCCCGCGGGGCGCTCGAAAAGGTCGAGCTCGGCTCCCGCATCAACCACAAGCCCAACGAACTATCAGGCGGCCAGCGCCAGCGCGTGGCGATTGCCCGGGCGCTCGTGAACAACCCGTCGATCCTGCTCGCCGATGAGCCCACCGGCAACCTCGACTCGAAGACCGGGGTGGAGATCATGGCGCTCTTCGCGCGTCTGCACGAGGCCGGCAATACCATCGTGCTCGTGACGCACGAAGCCGACGTGGCCTCCCACGCGCATCGCCAGATCCTGATCCGCGACGGCAAGGTCGAAAAGGACGTCCGGCAGGCGCCGGTCAGTCACGACCAGGCACCAGCCGCCCAGGTGTCGTGAAGCCGTCTGACTAGATCGCGGCCACGTGACCCGGCGTCACTTCGACCAGCGGCGCGTCATGATTCACCTCGGCAAGGTCGAGATCGATGCGCTGACGCGGCGCGTCGGGATCGGTCACCGGAATCGCCGACAGCAACGCCCGCGTGTATGGATGCGTCGGGTTGGCGAAGATGGACTCGGTCTCGCCCATCTCGACGATCCGGCCGAGATACATGACGGCGACGCGCCGGCAGATGTGGCGCACCAGCCGCAGATCGTGCGCGATGAAGAGATAGGTGAGCTGCAGACGCTGCTGCAGGTCCATCAGCAGGTTCACGACCTGCGCCTGGATCGAGACGTCCAGGGCCGAGACGGGCTCGTCCGCGATGATGAACTTCGGCTCGAGGGCGAGGGCCCGCGCCAGCCCGATGCGCTGCCGCTGGCCGCCCGAGAACTCATGCGGATAGCGATCGAGGTGGGCCGGGTCGAGGCCGACCAACCGGAAGAGTTCGGCCACCCGCGCCGCCCGCTCGCTCTTCGAGCCGAGCCTGTGGATGATGAGCGGCTCGTCGACGATGTCGCGCGCCTTCATCCGCGGATTGAGCGACGAGTACGGATCCTGGAAGATCATCTGCATGTGGCGGCGGGCCGCCCGCATGCGCGACGACGAGAACGCGAGCACGTCCTCGCCGGCGTAACGCACTTCGCCCGACGTCGGCTCGATGAGCCGCAGCATGCAGCGGCCGGTCGTGCTCTTGCCGCTGCCGGATTCGCCCACCAGGCCGAACGTCTCGCCCTCGTCGATCGTGAAGCTGACCCCGTCCACGGCCTTCACCACGGTGCCCTTCTGGAACAGGCCGCCGCCGCGCGTGAAGTGCTTCGTGAGGCCGCGCACCTCGACCAGCGGCGCGCTCATCGGGCGGCTCCCGCGCCGGCCGGCGCATGCAGCAGACAGCGCGCGCGGTGGTCGAGTGCGACCTGCACGTCGGGCGGCACGCCCAGGTCGCACTCGGGCATGCGGCTGATGCAACGCGGGGCGAACGAGCATCCGGGCGGCAAGTGGCCGAGGTTCGGCACCACGCCGTCGATCGCCACGAGGCGCTCGCCGGTGCGGCCATGGGGAATCGAGGCCAGCAGGCCTTTCGTGTAGGGGTGGGCCGGTGAGCGGAAGATGGCGCGCACGGGCCCTTCTTCGACGATCCGACCGGCGTACATCACCGCCACCCGGTCGGCCACTTCGGCGATGACACCGAGGTCGTGCGTGATGAGCAGCAGCGACAGGTCGAAGGTGCGTTTCATCTCGCGCAGCAGGTCGAGGATCTGGGCCTGGACGGTGACGTCGAGAGCGGTCGTGGGCTCGTCGGCGATGACCAGCGGCGGCTTGCAGGCCAGCGCCACCGCCAGCATCACGCGCTGCCGCATGCCGCCCGAGAGCTGGTGCGGGTAGTCGTCGACGCGCTTCTCGGGATCGACGATCTTCACCGCCCGCAGCAGGTCGATGGCGCGGTCGCGGGCCTCGCGCGTCGAGGCCAGCCCGTGCACCACCAGCGACTCGCCAATCTGCTTGCCGACGCGCATTACCGGGTTGAGTGCCGCCATCGGTTCCTGGAACACCAGCCCGATGCCGGCCCCGCGCACCGCGCACATGTCTTTCTCGGAGAGCGCCAGCAGGTCGCGGCCCTGGAAGATCACCTGGCCGCCGGTAATCCGGCCGGGCGGCTGTACCAGGCGCAGCAGTGAGAACGCCGTCACCGACTTGCCGCTGCCGGATTCGCCGACCAGGCCGAGCGTCTCGCCCTTGCGCAGGTCGAACGAGACGTCGTTCACCGCGACCAGTGGGGTCGCGCCCACGTCGAACACCGTGGTCAGGTTCCTGACCGAGAGCAGCGTCTCCCCGGTCCCCGAGGCCCGGGCCCCGCCCGCCCCGAGCGACGTCGAGGGGAGCCCCGCCTCAATCAACCGCGACCTCGCGGAACTCGCCGAACACGCTCCGCATGGTATCCGCAATCTCGCCCACCGTGGCGCCGGCCTCGACCGCGGCGATGATCGGCGGCACCAGGTTGTCGCGGCCGCGCGCTGCCGCCGCTACCGCATCGAGCGTGCTCCGCCACTGTGCGCCGTCCCGCCGGCTCCGCAGCGCCTGTGTCTTCGCGATCTGGCGGCGTTCGACGTCGGGGTCGAGCGCGAAGACCTCCACCGTCGGCCGATCGTCGGTGGCAAAGCGGTTCACCCCGACGACCACCGCGGTGCCGGCGTCCACCGCCTGCTGTGCCCGGTAGGCCGACTCCTGGACCTGGCGCTGGATGTAGCCGGTTTCGATCGCCCGCAGCGTGCCGCCGATGGCCTCAATCCGCCCCATCAGCTCGACGGCGCCGGCTTCGATCTCACTCGTGAGCCGCTCGATGTGCCACGACCCGCCGAACGGGTCAACGGTGTTGGCCACCCCCGACTCGTGCGCGATGATCTGCTGCGTGCGCAGGGCGATGCGGGCCGAATCTTCGGTGGGCAGCGCCAGCGCCTCGTCGCGGCCGTTGGTGTGGAGCGACTGGGTGCCGCCGAGCACCGCCGCCATCGCCTGCACCGCCACGCGCACGATGTTGTTGTCGGGCTGCTGCGCGGTCAGCGTGCTGCCCGCCGTCTGGGTGTGGAAGCGCAGCTGCAGGGCCCGCGGGTGGGTGGCGCCGAAGCGCTCGCGCATGATCCGCGCCCACAGGCGCCTGGCGGCACGGAACTTGGCGACCTCTTCGAGAAAATCGTTGTGCGCGTTGAAGAAGAACGACAGCCGCTGGCCCAACGAGTTGAAGTCGAGCCCGGCGTCGACCGCCGCCTGCACGTAGGCGATCGCGTTGGCGAAGGTGAAGGCCACCTCCTGCACCGCCGTCGAGCCGGCCTCGCGGATGTGGTAGCCGCTGATCGAGATCGTGTTCCACTGCGGCACCTCGCGCTCGCAGTAGGCGAAGATGTCGGTCACGATGCGGAGCGACGCCTCGGGCGGGTAGATGTAGGTGCCGCGGGCGATGTACTCCTTGAGGATGTCGTTCTGAACCGTGCCGGACAGGGCGCCTGGCCCCACACCCTGCCGCCTGGCCACCGCCACGTAGAGCGCCAGCAGGATGATCGCGGTGGCGTTGATGGTCATCGAGGTCGACACCGAGCCGAGGGGGATGCCGTCGAACAGGGTGGTCATGTCGTCGAGCGAGTCGATCGCCACGCCGACCTTGCCAACCTCACCGGCCGCCAGCGCGTGGTCGGAGTCGTAGCCGATCTGGGTGGGCAGGTCGAAGGCGACGCTGAGGCCGCTGACGCCCTGCGAGAGCAGGTAGCGGTAGCGGGCGTTCGACTCTTCAGCGGTGCCGAAACCGGCGTATTGCCGCATCGTCCACAGGCGCCCCCGGTACATCGTCGGCTGGGTGCCCCGGGTGTAGGGGAATTCGCCAGGGAACCCGAGGTCCCGGGCTTCGTTCCAACCGCCCACGTCGTCCGGGCCGGCGTCGACGCGCTTGGTGTCTCCAGCCATGTCCCCGCATTGTAGTCAGCGTCGGCGGCCGGCGTGGAGGCAGTCGGGATGCATGGCATTGCACAGCGCTGCGCATCCTCGTAGAATTGAGGCGGTTGTCGCGCCGGTGCCCAGCCTGCCGCATCCAGAAAGTCCCGTGCTCGTCCGCGAGGAGGGAAGTCCATGGATGACGTTCAGAACCGCTTCGCCCGGGAGCTCGCCGATGCCGTCGCGGCCGCCGTCGCGCAGAGCGCCGACGTGGAGCGCTGCCGCGAGCGCGCGAAGGCCGCCGGCTTTCACCTGCACCTGACGCTCGATGCCACCGTCGGCTTTGCGACGCTGGCCGGCCACGAAGGGGCCGAACCAGCCACCGAATCCGTCGTGGTCTCCGACGAACTGCCGGTGTTCGAAGTCAGCGCCAACGACCGCCGCTTTCTCAGGTCGCTGCGCATCGCCGCCGACGAAGTGAACGTCGAAGAGACGAACTGACGCCGGGCGGCGCGGGCTACTTCCGGCCGCTGGCCTGATTGGCCACGGCTTCGGCGGCTTTCCTGGCGGCCGCCTCGTCGAGATAGCGGCTGCTCACCTTCTTCAGATCGGCGTCGAGTTCGTAGACCAGCGGCATCCCGGTCGGGATGTTCAGCTCGACGATGTCGTCGTCGCTGATGCCGTCCAGGTACTTCACGAGCGCGCGCAGGCTGTTGCCGTGGGCGACGATCACCACCCGGTTGCCGTTGCGGATGGCCGGGGCAATCGTCTCGTGCCAGTACGGCAGAAAGCGTTCAACCGTGTCTTTCAGGCATTCGGTCAGCGGCAGGTCCGCCGGGGCGAGACCGGCGTAGCGGCGGTCGCGACCCGGGTACTGCGGATCGTCCACGGTGAGCGGCGGCGGCGGGGTGTCGTAGCTGCGGCGCCAGATCTTCACCTGCGCCTCGCCGTGCCGGGCGGCGGTCTCGGCCTTGTTCAGGCCTTGCAGTGCGCCGTAGTGGCGCTCGTTGAGGCGCCACGAGCGTTTGACCGGCAGCCACAGCAGATCCATCCCGTCCTGCACGATCCACAGCGTGCGGATGGCGCGCTTCAGCAGCGACGAGAACGCCAGGTCGAAGGTGAAGCCGCGTGCTGTCAGCAACTGGCCGGCCGCCTGCGCTTCGGCCAGGCCTTTTTCGCTCAGATCGACGTCCACCCAGCCGGTGAAGCGGTTCTCCTGGTTCCAGGTGGATTCGCCGTGACGGAGCAGCACCAGCGTGTGCATGGCTAGCTCAGTTGGGCGATCGCCGCCCGGCCCGCGTAGAGGGCGTCGTCGCCGAGCGCTTCTTCGATGCGGAGCAGCTGGTTGTACTTGGCGACGCGGTCACTGCGCGACGCCGAGCCGGTCTTGATCTGGCCGGCCGAGGTGCCCACGGCGAGGTCGGCGATGGTCGAGTCTTCGGTTTCGCCCGAGCGGTGCGAGATGACGCTGCGGTAGCCGGCCGCCGAGGCCATGGCAATCGCGTCGAGGGTCTCGCTGACGGTGCCGATCTGATTGAGCTTCACGAGCAGGGCGTTGCCGACGCCTTCGGCGATGCCGCGCGCCAGAATCTCGGGGTTGGTGACGAACACGTCGTCGCCCACCAGCTGCACCGTCTTTCCGAGCGCGTCGGTCAGCAGTTTCCAACCGCGCCAGTCGCCTTCGGCGCAGCCGTCCTCGATCGAGAGAATCGGGTATTGGCGGCACCAGTCTTCGTACAGCGCCACCATGCCTTCGGAATCGCGGCCGGGCTCGCCCGACTTGTGGAACTCGTAGGTGCCGCCAGCGTTGCCGAACTCGCTGGCCGCGCAGTCGAGGGCGATGTAGACGTTGCCGCCGGCGGTGAAGCCGGCCCTGCCGATGGCTTCCATCACGACGTCGAGCGCGTCCTTGTTGCTCTTCAGGTTCGGCGCGAAGCCGCCCTCGTCGCCGACGCCGGTGGCGAGTCCACGGCCCTTGAGGATCGAGCGCAGGGCATGAAAGATCTCGGTGCCGGCGCGCAGCGCTTCCTTGAACGACGGGAAGCCGACCGGCATCACCATGAACTCCTGGAAGTCCACGTTGGTGTCGGCGTGCGCGCCGCCGTTCAGGATGTTCATCATCGGCACCGGCAGGCGGTAGCCGCCCGTGGCTCCCGCTTCGGCGGCGACGTGCGCATAGAGCGGCAGGCTGCGATCTTCGGCGCCCGCCTTGAGCGCCGCCATCGACACGCCCAGCAGCGCATTGGCGCCGAGCCGCCCCTTGGTGGGCGTGCCGTCGAGCGCGATGATCGCGTCGTCGAGGGCGCGCTGCGTCCAGTCGCGGTTGACCAGCGCACTGCGGATCTCGCCGTTCACGTGACTGACGGCCCTGGTGACGCCCTTGCCGAGGTAGCGCGCCTGGTCGCCGTCGCGCAGTTCGAGGGCTTCGCGTTCGCCGGTGGAGGCGCCCGACGGCACCGCCGCCCGTCCGCGGGTGCCGCTGGCGAGCAGCACGTCCACTTCCACGGTCGGATTGCCGCGCGAGTCGAGAATCTCCCGCCCGCGAATGTCCACGATGTGCACGATGACGCTCCTGGCGCGGCCCCATGGCCCGTTGCCGTCTGAGAAACCGACGGGGAATTATCGCCTGAAATGCGCGGCCGTGATGGTCCGCATCCGCGCCGCGCCGCAGCTCGCATGCAACCTTGCGAGACGGCGCGCAGGGCGGCGGCCGTGCCGCGCGCTCACGGACGGTCGGCGCGCGACTCGCGAGCCAGCGCCGCGGCCGCGATCGGATCGACGCGGGCCTCTTCGTCCACCGTGACCACGACGATGCCGCGCTCGGTCACCGTGTGGCGGGCGCGATCGGCGGCTTCGTCGTAGCCGATGACGGCGCCGCGCGGCACCAGCACGTCGCGGTCGATGATGGCGTTCCTGATGCGGGCGTGACGTCCGACCTGCACGCCCGGCATCAGGATCGAGTTCTCGACCGACGCGAAGCTGTGCACGCGGACGTTCGGGCACAGGATGCTGCCCTGCACGCGGCTGCCCGAGACGATGCAGCCGGGCGAAATCACCGAGTCGAGCGCCGCCCCCATGCGGCCCTCGTCGGCGAACACGAACTTGGCCGGCGGCGCCTGCGGCTGGTGGGTGCGCATCGGCCACGCCGGGTCGTAGAGATTGAACTCCGGGTTGACGCGGCACAGATCCATGTTGGCTTCGTAGTAGGCGTCGAGGGTGCCGATGTCACGCCAGTACTTCGCCCCCTTCTTGTTCTCGTCGTAGAAGGCGTAGGCGAAGACGTTGCCCGACGCAATCAGCGCCGGCAGGATGTCCTTGCCGAAGTCGTGATGACTGTCGGGATCGGCGGCGTCGAGGTCGAGCGCCCGCTTGAGCACGTCCATGTTGAAGACGTAGATCCCCATCGACGCCAGCGCGAGATGCGGCTGGCCGGGCATCGACGGCGGCATTGCCGGCTTCTCGCGGAACCCGATCACCTTCGAATGCGCATCGACTTCGACGATGCCGAAGCGGCGGCCCTCTTCGAGTGGCACCTCGATGGTGGCCAGGGTCACGTCGGCGCCGGCGTCGGCGTGCGCGCGCAGCATCTTGCCGTAGTCCATCTTGTAGACGTGGTCGCCGGCGAGCACCACGACGTGACGCGCCGGCTCGCGCTCGATCGAATACATGTTCTGGTAGACCGCGTCGGCCGTCCCCAGATACCAGTGTTCGCCGACCCGCTTCTGGGGCGGCAGGATCTCGATGAACTCGTCCAGTTCCTCCGAGACGATGTTCCATCCCATGCGGATGTGCCGACTGAGCGACAGCGATTTGTACTGCGTGGCGATGAAGATCCGGCGCAGTCCCGAATTCACTGAATTGGAGAGGACGAAGTCGATGATCCGGTAGGGGCCGCCGAAGTACACCGCCGGCTTGGCACGCTCGCGGGTCAGGGGCGCCAGGCGCTCCCCGGCGCCGCCTGCGAGCACAATCACGAGCGCGTCGTCCCGAACCATGGCGGCCTCCCGGGCCGCAACTGCGGCCCCGGCTGCAATCTATCACGTGGTCTGGCCGCTGAGACGGCCGCAAGTCGTTAGAAAGAAACCAGTTAGGAGCGTTGACAGAGGGCAATCGTGCCCTTATGATTGGGGACTGTTCCACTTTCTGGCCTTTCTACCGGAGACATTCATGAAGTCCACGTTCCGCGGATTCGCCCTGACGATGGCCGCCGTCCTCGTCGCGACCCTTCCGATGACCGCGCTCGCCCAGAAGGACGACAAAAAGCGCTCGAAGCAGGAGAAAGAAGAGATCGAGGCCGTCGTCAAGATGACCGACGCGGCGATGGCCGGACAGCCCGCGCCGTCGGACGTCCAGATGAAGATCGCGCCGGTGTTCCTGAAGTCGCAGGAGGCGCGCAACTTCGTGCCCTTCTCGATCGAACTCACGGGCCTGCCGCAGAAAGACGCCGTGCTCTACATCCGCGTCGTCGACCCGACCGCCAAGGTCGACCCCAAGAAGAAGGTCGAGTACCCGTGGGATGACGTGCACTTCGTGCCTGCCGCGCAGCTGAGCGGCACGCCCGTGCGCCTCAACCGCGTGTTCATGGCCATTCCGGGCACCTACGACGTCTACATCCTGGCCAAGGAACGCCTGGCCGACAAGGCGCCGAAGAACACTGTGGTCAAGGCCGGCCTGCTCAAGACCACCGTGACCGTGCCTGACCTCGCGACCGAGTTCACCACCAGCTCTGTTCTCGTGGCCGACAAGGTCAACATCCTCACCGCGCCCCTCACGATGGACGAGGCGCGTGAACGTCCGTTCGCGTTCGGCACGCAGGAACTCGAGCCGGCCGCCGACATGGACTTCACGAAGGCCGAGGAGCTCTCGATCTTCTTCCAGGTCTACAACCCCGGCCTGAACGCCGCCGGCAAGCCCGACCTGATGCTCGAATACAGCTTCCTGCGCAAGGAAGGCGGGGAAGAGAAGTTCTTCAACAAGACCAACCCGCAGGCCGTCAACGAGAGCAACCTGCCGCCGCAGTTCGACCCGGCCAAGTTCCCCGTACCCGGGGGCATCACGGTGCCGCTCAAGAGCTTCGGCGAGGGCGAGTACCGGCTCGAAATCAAGATCACCGACAAGACGTCGAACAAGGTTCTCACCCAGAACGTCAAGTTCAACGTCAAGGCGTAGCAAGTCGTTCGGCTCGACGTGCCCGCTAGCGCGTGCGCCGCGAAGCGGGCGCGGCATCAAAGAGACGGAGCTCCTCATGATCGCGTCCCGCGTCTGGCTCCTTTCGGCGACCGCCGTCACGCTGGCCCTGCCGGCGACGTCCGCGCATGCGCAGGCTCCCGTCTCCGACTCCCGTCCGGTCGTGCGTCTGGCCACGACGTCGGTCGGCTCGATCTACGGCGCAGTCATCGACGAGGCCGGCGCACCGGTGGCCGGCGCCGTCGTCTCGGCGCTCGGCAGCGCCACCGCCTTCGCCGTCACCGACAAGGCCGGTCAGTACCGTCTCACCGATCTGCCCGTGGGGCCGTATGTGGTGCGCGCGCATCGCGACGGCTTTGCCGGCGACCGCAGCACCCTGGTCAACGTACGCCCCGCCGCCAAGGCGCCCTCATCGTTCACCCTGCGCCGGGTCGATGAATCTCCGGCCGTGCTCGCCGCCGGCGTCGGCCTGCCCGGCGACACCGCTGCAGCGCCCCGCGACGAAAGCCCGCTCGCCTGGCGTCTGCGCCGCCTCACCCGGAGCGTCCTCAAGGACAACTCCGTGGAAGCCGTGGATCTGGACTCGGTGGAAGCGGAGTGGTTTGCGGCTGAAGCGCCTGGTTTCTTCGCGCGCGCCTTCGACGCTTCGGCCCGTTTTGCCTCGGACGTCATCAGCGATGGCCCGGTCTATGGCCAGGTCAACCTGCTGACCGCGACCCCCTACGACGATGCCGGTGAGATGGTGGCCTTCGGCCGGCCAACCGGCGTGGCGTTCTTCGCGGTGGGCGCGCCGGTGGGGGAACACGGCGACTGGTCGGCCCGCGCGGCGATGAACAGCGGCGACGTGACGTCGTGGACCATGGCCGGCGACTACGCGTCGCGGGCGACCTCGCAGCATCAGCTCACGCTCGGCATGACCTACAGCCTGCAGGCGTATCGCGGCGGTAACTTCGCGGCGCTGCAGGCCGTGCCCGATGGTCACCGGAAGGTCGCCGCCGTGTCCGCCTCACACGAGTTCGCGCTGGCGCCGCGGTTGCGCTTCGGCTACGGCGCGCGCTACGAGCACTACGACTACCTGCGCGGCTACGGCCAGCTGAGCCCGATGGCGCGTCTCACGTTTTCGCCGTCCGCGAACCTGCACGTGCACGCCAAGGCGTCGCTTCAGCAGGTGGCGCCGGGCGCCGAGGAATTCGTGCCGCCGGCCAACGCGCAGTGGGTGCCGCCGCAGCGCACCTTCGCGCCCCTGGGGGCCAACCGCTTCGACACCGAACGCGTGCGCCAGGTGGAAGTGGGCGCCGTCCGCGAGTTCAGTGCGGTGACGGTCTCGGTGCGCGCCTTCAGGCAGGCCGTGCAGAACCAGCTCGTGACGGTGTTCGGCGCCGCCGACCCGGAGCGCCTCATCGCGGCCGGCGGCCACTACGGCGTGGCCTCGGCGGGCGACGCGTCCCTGCACGGCTGGGCCGTCGGCGTCGTGCACGAGATCGCCCCGCACGTGAAGGGGCGAGTCGACTACACGTTCGTCTCGGCCGAATGGACGCCGTCCACCGGCGCCGACCGCCGTGCGCTGCGCACGTTCGCGCCGCAGGCGATGCGCGAGCCAACCGAGCAGGTGCACGACGTCTCCGCGGGGCTCGACGCGGAGGTGCCGCAGACCGCGACCCGCTTCGTGTTCCTCTACAAGGTGAACTCGGGGTTCGCGGGTTCGCCGGCCGGGCTCCAGACCGCCAACGGGCGCTTCGACATGCAGTTGCGTCAGGGCTTGCCGTTCATGGGCGGGATCGGCGATTGGGAGATGCTGCTCGGCGTGCGCAGCCTGTTCCGTCCGACGCTCGACGATCGTTCGATCTACGACGAGCTCCTCGTCGTGCGCGCTCCCAAGCGGCTCATCGGCGGCCTTCAGGTCCGGTTCTGATCCCGGCGTTTCCCCGCGAGCGCCGAGCCGCGCCTTCCGGTTTTTGGAACCCGGGTTCAAGCCCTTGGACCCGGCCCGTCCCTGCTCCGATGTTCGTCGAGTAAGCTATTGAGCTGAAACGACTTATTATCGGTTCGGCTTTCCGGATCGTGGTATGTCGTTTGCAGCGCTCACGCCCGTCGGACTGCGACTGATGCCCTCCATTCACGAATCTGCGCAGACCACGTCCGGGCCCGGCTGGCCCGGCTGGTCGAGCACGACGTTGCCCGTCGTCGTGGCGACCGTCCTGCTGCTGCTCGGACTGGTGAACATCGTGCAGCGCGCGACCCAGGACGACGTCGAAGACGGCGTGCTCTGGGTGCAGCGCTCGACCGGCGTGGTCGCCGCCGAGGTCGATGCCAGGTCGCCCGCCGGGCGCGCCGGAGTTCGCCCCGGCGACGTGCTGCTGGCCATCGACGGACAGAGCGTCGAAGCCCGCGAAGACGTGCACGCTGTGCAGCAGTCGGCGCGTCGCGGCGCCCGCCATGTCTACACGTTGCTGGTGCTCGGCGATCGGCGAGTCGCGCAGGTCACGCTGCAACCGATTCCCCGCGGCGTCGGCGGGCTCTACTACGGGCTCGCGGCGGTGGGCATCTTCTCGCTCCTCGTGGGCGCCACCGTGCGTACGCGTCGTCCTCACGACCAGGCCACCCTCCACTTCTTCTGGCTGTCGGTCGCCTTCTACGGCGTCTTCACGTTCTCGTTCTCCGGCCGCCTCGATCGCGTGGACTGGGTCTTCTACTGGGCCGACCAGATCGCCACGCTGCTCCTGCCGCCGCTGTTCGTGCACTTCGCGCTGGTCTTCCCCGAGCGGCCCAGGGTGCCGCTGCTGGCGGCCCTTGCGAACCATCGCCGCGCCTGGCTCTACGCCCTGCCGGTCGTGCTCGGCTTCCTGCGGGCGGGGGCGTTGCTCAGGGCTTCGGTGGATCCGGCCGGGCTCATCGGCACCATCGCCGTGCTCGACCGCCTGGAGCCGCTCTACGTGAGCGTCTACCTGCTCTGCGGCCTCGGCATCTTCGGCCTGGCGCTCGCCAACGCGCGCTCGACCACCGCTCTACGTCAACTGCGCTGGATCGTCTGGGGGGCGGCGATCGGCTCCGGCCCGTTCCTGCTCGCCTACGCCGTGCCGTTCGCGTTCGGCGCCACGCCGTCGCTGGCCATGCAGCTCACCGCCATCCCGCTCGGACTGGTGCCGCTGGCGTTTGCCTCGGCCATCGTCCGCTACCGGCTGATGGACGTCGAGGTCATCCTCAAGCGTCTGCTCGTCTACACCGCCGCCGTCAGCGCCATCGCCGCCATCTACATGGTGATCCTCGGCACCACCGATCTCTACTTCGTGTCGTCCGAAGACGACCACCGATGGGTGATCGCCGCGCTCGCCACCCTGGTCGTGCTGCAGATGGCGCGGCCCGTGAAAGACGCGGTGCAGAGCGGCATCGATCGCGTGTTCTATCGCGATCGCTACGACTACCGAAGGGCGCTGGTCGGCTTCGCCCGCGAACTCAACTCCGACCTCGATCTCGACCGCCTGGCCGAGCGTCTGCTGTCGCGCGTGCGCGACACGCTGGTCATCGACCGGCTGTGCCTGATGTCGGCGACCGGCTTCGGCACCTTCGAATCAATCCGCCACGACGGCTTCGCCGAGAGCCCGCCGATCGTGCCGCGCGGCTCGGCCGTGGCCGCCCGCCTCAGCCAGGGGCATGTGGTCCGCTTCGACGATCCGATGGCGGCGGCGCGCTTCCCGGCCGAGGAAGTGGAACACTGGCGCGACGCCGGCCTCTTCTATTTCGTGCCGTGCGTGTCGAAGGGGTCATCGATTGCGGTGCTGGCGCTCGGGCGCCGCGAGAACGGCGAGCCGATGACCTCCGACGACGTGGCGCTGCTCACGGCGATGGCGGGGCAGGTGGCGACGGCGGTCGAGAACGCCAGGCTCTATCGCGAGCTGCACCTGAAGGCCGCCGAGTTCGACCGCCTGCGGGTGTTCAACGAGCACATCCTCGAGTCGCTCGACGACGGCCTGCTGGTGGTGGGCGGCGACGGCGCCGTGGTGCGCTGGAACCACGCCCTCGAGCGCATCTACGGTCTGCGCCGCGGTGAGGCCGTGGGGCGCCCGCTCACCGGGCTTTTCGACGACGACGTGGTGGCGGCCGTGGCCGCCGCGCGGGCGATGTCGGCCAACGGCGGCACCGAATACCGCGTGCCGCTCCATCCGCGGGGCGGCCGCCAGAGCGGCCGCCTCCTCGTGAACATCACCACCGTGCCGTTGCTGCCGATGCCGGGTCGCGATTGGGCCGGCACCATCGTCATGTTCGAAGACGTCACCGCCAGCGCCCGGCTCGAAGAGCAGCTGCGCGTCTCCGAACGCATGGCCTCGCTGGGCCTGCTGGCCGCCGGGGTGGCGCACGAAGTCAACACCCCGCTCACCGGCATCTCCAGCTACACGCAGATGCTGCTGGAGCAGGCCGACCCCGCCGATCCGCGCACGCAGGTGCTCGAGAAGATCGAAAAGCAGACCTTCCGCGCCGCCCGCATCGTGAACGGACTGCTGAACCTGTCGCGGCCGGCCGACGCCGAAGACAGCGAACGCACCGTGGTCGATCTCAACGCCGTGGCCGCCGACGTCCTGTCGCTGCTCGAGCATCAGTTCGACAAGGGCCGGGTGCGCCTGCGCCGTGAACTGGCGCCCACGCCGGTGCTGGTCGTCGGCTTCGAGTTCAAGCTGCAGCAGGTCTTCCTCAACCTGTTCCTGAACGCCCGCGATGCGATGCCGAGCGGCGGCTGGCTCACGATCGCCACGCGCGTCGAAGGCGACCGCGCGATTGCCGACGTTCGCGACACCGGCGCGGGCGTGGCGCCCGAACATCTGGCCCGCATCTACGATCCGTTCTTCACCACCAAGGGCATCGGGCAGGGCACCGGCCTCGGCCTGTCGATTTCCTACGGCATCGTGCAGGAGCACGCCGGCTCCATCCAGTGCGAGAGCGCGGTGGGCCAGGGCACGCGCTTCGTGCTGTCGTTCGCGGCGGCCACGTCCGAGTCCGGCCAGGTCCTGCGCCAGGGGGCCAGCCAGTAGCCCGGGAGGGCGGCATCGCCATGCGACGTCAAGGCACGATTCTCGTCATCGACGACGAAGAGATCATGCGGGAGATCCTCGAGACGCTGCTGACGCGCGAGGGTTACCGCGTGCGCCTCGCCGCCTCGGGCCCCGACGGGCTGGAAGTGGTGCGCTCGACGCCGCTCGACGCCGTGATCGTCGACGTCATGATGCCCGGCATGGACGGGCTCCTGGTGCTCGACGCCATCCGCGACTTCGTCGACGAGTTGCCGGTGCTGATGATCACCGCCTTCGCATCGATGGAAACCGCCGTCACCGCCATGAAGAAGGGCGCCTTCGACTACATCACCAAGCCCTTCAAGAACGACGAAGTACTGGTCGTGCTGAACAACGCCGTCGAGCGCCGCCGGCTGGTGGCCGAGAACGTCACGCTCAAGCAGAACCTGCAGGCGCGCTACCACAAGTTCGCCAACATCATCGGCGGCAGCCCGCCGATGAAGCAGGTTTTCGATCTGATCATCCAGGCGGCGCCCAGCCGCTCCACCATCCTCATCACCGGCGAGAGCGGCACCGGCAAGGAACTGGTGGCCCGCGCCATCCACAGCAACTCGGCGCGCTCCGACAAGTCGTTCGTGACGGTCAACTCCGGCAACCTGCCGCCCGATCTTCTGGAATCGACGCTGTTCGGACACGTCAAGGGCGCCTTCACGGGCGCCGTCTATCCGAAGAAGGGCCTGTTCGACCTGGCCGACAAGGGCAGCATCTTCTTCGACGAGATCGGCAACATCTCCGGCGAGACCCAGGCGAAGCTGCTGCGGGTGATGCAGGAGCGCGAGTTCATGCGCCTCGGCGGCATGGAGACGATCAAGGTGGACGTGCGCATCATCGCCGCCACCAACGTCGACCTCAAGCAGGAGATGGAGGAGGGCCGGTTCCGCGAGGATCTGATCTACCGCCTGCACGTCATCGCCATTCACCTGCCGCCGCTGCGCGAGCGCAAGACCGACATCCCGCTGCTGGTGCAGCACTTCCTGAAGAAGTACGCCGAAGAGAACGAGCGGCCCGTACTCGAGGTGCTGCCCGAGACGCTCGATCTGCTGATGGAGCACGACTGGCCGGGTAACGTGCGCGAACTGGAGAACGTGATCGAGCGGGCCGTGGTGCTCACGCCCGGACGCACGCTCGGCCCCGACATGATCCCTGAACACGTGCGCCGCGCGCCGCGCACGGTGGTGCCGCAGGTGGCGCTGCCGCCCGAAGGAATCTCGCTCAAGGACGTCACGGCGGCCTACGAACGCCAGTGGATCGAGTCGGCGCTCGAGGCGGCCGGCGGCGTCCAGAAGCGCGCCGCCGAGCTGCTGCACATCAAGCCGACCACGCTCAACGAGATGATCAAGCGCTACGACATCCGGCCACGGCGCAAGAAGGCCGGCGCGCCGGACGTCGACGATCGTCTCGAGCCGGCAACGTCAGACGTCGAGTAGCTCGGCCGTTGGCCGCGGCAGAACTGCCGGTGCTCAGAGTTCGGCGGCTGGGCGCCCAGAGTGCCGCTGCCCCGTTACGAGGGAGCATTGGCCTGCCAAGTAGGGCGCCAGTGCGGACGAACCCCGAGGCCGTGGTGGACTGGTTGGATCGCCAGCCTGCTGACTCGGTGTGGCTGTCGAGCATCACGGTGGTTGAGACTGCGTGGCTTGGCCCTGCTGCCCCAGGGTCGACGCCGAAGTGGACTCGAGCGGGCGTTCGAGAGCGTCCTGACAGACGACCTCGCCAATCGCGTGCTCGACTTCGATTCGGTGGCCGCGGCGACAGCGGCGCAGCTCGCTGCCGACCGGCAGAAGGGCGGACGTGCAGTCTCCGCGATACGCTGATGGCGGGCATCGCACTCGCGCGTCGCGCCACGATCGCGACCCGGAACACCAAACACTTCGAAGGGCTCGACGTGCCCGTCATCAACCCCTGGGGGGAAGGGCTGACGTGACGGATGCGACCCATCGGATCGTCCCTTCGCCGTTACTCGTTGTGACCTATCCGGCACAGCGCCGGCGTCTCCTGCCGCAAGAATGGCTTCCGGGCGTCTCGCTGCTAGCGTTCGAGCCAAGCCGTTGGCGATCCGCTTGAGCGAGGGGCTACCCCGCACTCGTCATGAGGCTCCTGCTGCGACCGCGACGGACCTTCATGAACAATGCGGGTTGGTTTAGTTTAGGCCGCAGCGAAGGGCCGTAGCTGGGTGCCTGAGTCATTGGCCAGTAGGTGGTTGCCACAGCTCCACCTTGTTTCCTTCGGGATCGTGACCCAGGCGAACTTTCCGTATTCGGAATCGTCGATCTTGTCGAGAACGTCGCAGCCCTCTTCGCCCAAGACTTTGACCAAGGCGTGGACATCCTCCACCCGGTAGTTGACCAGGAACGTCGCCGTGCTAGGCGCAAACTGGTCACCGTGAGCCGAACCAACGGACCAGATGGTCGTTCCGGCAAACGGCTTACCTTCACTGTCGGTCCAGGTGAAAGCCGCGCCTCCCCATTCTTGGACGTCGATTCCGAGGTGCCGCTTGTACCAAGCTTGCAGTGCCGGAGCGTCTTTGGCTTTGAAGAAGATGCCGCCAATGCCTGTGACTCGCTTCCTGGAACCTCAAGGTCGGGCGGTGGTGACGGCGAGAGTGCGTTCTCCGGTCTAGGCGTTGCGGCTTCAGCCGCGCCGGCTCATGAGTCCACCGGCCGACGTCGGCCGCAAGTGATGTTAGCCTGCCGATCTACTCAGCGAACATCTCTTGAAGCCGTTCGAGTAATTGATCGAGTGTGTCTGCGGACAACCG
>JANNIB010000196.1:0-2447 GCA_031404695.1 Acidobacteriota bacterium | reverse complement strand
CGAGCACCCGATGCCCCGGGCCCAGGGCGTCGTCGTGAATCTCGAGCGCGTCGGTGCCGTACTCGAGCGCGTACGACTCTCCCAGCGTCGTCGAGGGCAGCTTGCCGGGCTTGCGGATCGGCACGAAGCCGGCACCCAGGCGATCGGCCACTGCCGACGCCAGGATGAAGCCGCGGCTCTCGATGCCGACCACGCGGTCGATGCCCTGCCCGCTGTAAGGGACGGTCAGCGCGTCGATGGTCTCGCGAAAGCCCGTCGGGTCGCCCAGCAGCGTCGTGATGTCGTAGAAGAGGATGCCCGGTTTCGGGAAATCGGGAACGTGGCGGATGCGTGACTTGAGATGGTCCATGAAGGTCGGCGCCGATCCTACCGGATCGTGAAGCCGTCGGCGAGGCCGAGAGGCGACAGGTCGTCACTCGCGACGTCGTCGACGCGGGCCCGCGAGGGGCCGCGCCACAGGGCCGCCTCCAGCCGGGTCAGGCCCTCGAGATCGCCGTCGGCGACCGCTTCGACGCGGCCATCGGGCAGGTTGCGCACATGCCCACTGAGCCCTTCGCGGCGCGCGCAGTCGAGAACGAACCACCGGAAGCCGACGCCCTGGACGCGGCCGGTCACTACGAAGCGTCGCGTGAGACGCATGGCGCGAGTGTAGCAGCCGGGTGCGACTCGGGGCGCCCGGCCCCGGGCCTACTGAAGGGGATGCCAGTCGGCGGCGGGCACGGTGGCGGCGACCTGCGCCAGGTCTTCAGCCAGCTCGCTGACCCCGACCGGCGTCTCGGCGACGACGCCGCGGAACTTCTCGAGGTCCCCGCTCTGCACGAGCGACGCGAACGCCTCGACCAGTTCCGGCTGCCGCCATCCCATCTGCGTCTCGTGGCGCAGCACGCCGAGGGCCTCGGCGGCGCTGCGCGGCGCCACGTACTCCCGCCCCATCGTGATGGCTTCGAACAGGTCCACGATGCTGACGATCTGCGCCAGCAGGGGCACCTGGTCGCCCCTGAGGCGATCGGGATAACCCGAGCCGTCCAGCCGCTCGTGATGGTGGCGCACGATCGGCCGCACCGGATGCAGCGTCCGCAGGTTCGCACACAGCGTGTCGCCGATGACCGGGTGCGACTTGATGACCTCGTACTCCTCCGGCTCGAGGCGGCCGCCCTTGTGCAGGATGCCGTCGGGGATCGACAACATGCCGATGTCGTGCAGGAAGGCGCCGCGATAGAGCGCCTTCAGGTCGGCGGCACTCAAGTGGATGGCGCGGCCGAGCGCGGTCGCGTAATTGGCCATGCGGTAGCAGTGCCCGGGCGACGACTCGCGGGCCTCGATCATCGCGGTGACCGTCATGATGATGGCCGCCGCCGAGTCGAGGTCGCTCGTGTACTGGCTGACCTTGCTGGCGACGCGGACCCGCGCCAGCAGCTCGTCCGGGTCGAAGGGCTTGGTCAGCACGGCTTCGGCGCCGGCTTCGATGCCGGCCAGCCGGTGTTCCTTCAGGCGATCGTCGGAGAGCAGCACGATTGGCAGCAGCCGGGTGGCGCTGTCGCGTTTCACGTGCCGGCACAGCTCCACCGCGTCGGCGGGCGCTTCGTCGACGTCGAGCACGATCACGCTGGCGCCCTCCGCGGCGAGTGCGTTACCGGCGGCGGCGGTCGTGGCGACGCGCGTGCACGGCACGCCCTCGCGGCAGAGGAAGCGGTGGACGGCTTTGGCTTCGGACGACTCGCCGACGACGAGGGCGGGCAGGCCTGCCGGGGACTCGGCGGACACGGACATCTGACTCTCCAGAGAGGCAATCGGCACGTCGGTGCCGGACTTGACTCTCTGGAGGCTTGACACGAAAACAGGCGCGATCGCTCGCGGTCAGGGCCGGGGCGACGCCGGCGGCGTCGCCGGCACGACCGGTCGGGCCGCCGGGTCGACCGGCGGCAGCTTCTCGCGCCGCAGCGCGTTGTTCAGGCGCGGCAGGTCGGTGTCGAGCGTCTTTTTCATGGTCCCGATCTGCCCGTCGAGCGCCTGGCTGAGCTCGGTGAACACCTCGTAACTCTGCGCGGTGGGCTTGTTGTCGCTGCTCTCGACCACGCCCGACAGGGCGGCGATCTTGTTGTTGAGCATGATCGGGTAGTTCAACGGATCCTGGCTGCTGCGGTTCTTCACCTGGTAGACCGCGGCCTCGACCGCGGCCAGCGTCGTGAGCACGCTGTCGGCCAGCTTCTGGATCTCGGCCTTGCGCCGCGGCGGAATCTTTCGCATCCGCTCGTTGACCTGGTCGCGCAGCACGCGGATGGTGATGACGGCCTGATTGGCCTCGGTCACCTTGTCGCGGATGCGGGCCGAGAGCGCGAACTGCTCGCGCAGGTCCGCCACCGTGATGCCGTCGGCGCCGAGCCGCGGGTCGAGGCCCACCTCGAAGGCCATGGTCTTCGTCTCGCCGTTGGCGGTGATGCGGGCGC
>JANNIB010000195.1:0-41406 GCA_031404695.1 Acidobacteriota bacterium | reverse complement strand
TCTCGGCCTCGCGCTCGACCGCCTTGTGGCGCTCGGCGCTGTTGGTGGGCCGCAGATACCGCAGCTCCTTCAGGATCGCCCAGGCGTCGTCTTTGAGCAGCGCCGAGAGCTCGCCGTAGTACTCCCACGCCGCCAGCACGGCCTGCTCGTAGTCGGCGAGCGCCTCGCCCTCGATCGGCGGCACGAAGGCGCGCGGCTCCTTCAGCTTCACGTAGCGCTGGCTCGACTGCTCCGAGTTGTAGAACGGGTAGGCGTGCAGCACGCTCCACACGAACTGCCGCGAGATGTTCTCGAGCCCGAACTCGAAGTGCGCGTGCTGGAACACCGTGTGGTGCCCGCCCTCGAACGTCAGCGGCCCGATCGAGTCGCGCTGTTTGTCGGTGACCTCACCCGGGTCGATGACGCGCGGCGAGTAGCAGGTGCGCGCGGCGGCGATGGCGCCGTCGTAGGGCACGGCCGGGGCGCTGCGCAGCGTGATCTTCGGGGCGTCGGTGGCAAGGGCCAGCGCGGGCATGGACACAATTCTAGGGGCTGGGGGCTGGCGGCTGGGGGCTAAAAGACACGGAGTTGCTGCTGCCGGCGGCGCTGGTCATTTGTCGCGGCGACTGAGCCAGCGCATCAGGTAACGCACGAACCGTTCGTTGTTGGTGCCGGCCCAGGCCAGGCCGGTCGGCGGGCCGCCGGCCACCGCATCGGCGGTGAGCACGTGCGAGTCGCCGAGCACCACCACGCGGCCGCGGCCGCGTTCGAAGGCAACCGCCTGCGCCAGTCCGGCGACGGGCTGGCCCGTGGTCGTGGGATCGCCGGCCCGCGCCACTTCGGTGGCCGAGTCGCTGAGGCGCAGCAGCACGGCGGCGCCGGCGGGTGGTTCGAGCGCCTGCCCGCCGAAGGTGACGACGCGGTTCACCGGCGGTGCGTCGGGGAAGCCGTCGACGATCGGATGGGCGCCAAACAGGCCGTTTTCGCGCGAGAACACCAGCCGCCCCGGCTCGTGCCCGTCCGAGTGCCCGACGTCGACCACCAGCCGTCCGCGCATCCCGACGCCGAAGCGGGCCGCCAGGCCCTGGCTGCCGCGTGCGATCGGCGCTTCGTCGGCCGCAATGAGCAGCGAGCCGCCGTTTTCGACCCACTGCAGCGTGGTCTCGATTTCCTGCGTCAGCAGGCCGTCGTCGTCGAAGAAGGTCAGGCTGCCGAGCCCGGCCGTGTGGGCCGCCCGCCGCATCACGCCGAGCACTCCCAGGGGATTGGCGACCACGGCGATGCGGGCATCGACGAGCACTTCGGCGCGCGTCGCGTTGCCGCCGCGCAGCACCGTATAGCCGTCGGCCGCCAGCAGCTCGGCGAAGGCGCGCAGGCGACCGGTGCTGGTGCCGGCGTTCCAGTGGGCAAGGTCGATGAGAACGGCCGGCCCGTCGCCTCGCCAGAGCGGCCGTTCGATGGCCCCGGCGTAGGAGGGCCCGGGCGACTCGGCAAGGCCGCGCCACAGCGCCAGCGCCGCGCCCGCCACGACCAGCATCACGCCGACACGGCGGAACGCGCGTCTCATGGCCGCACCCCGAGCGGCGTCACTCGTCGTCGCCGCCGCCGCGGGCGTGGTAGCGGGAATACTCGTCGAGATACGTGAGTGTCGTCAGCGCCTGCATGCGGTCGAGGAAGAGCACGCCGTCGAGATGATCGGTCTCGTGCTGGATGACCCGGGCCGGGAAGTCCTCGGCTTCGATTTCCACCGTGCGCGCCTGCCGATCGAGGGCCTTGACGACGATCTTGTGAGCGCGCGGCACGCGGCCGCGGATCTCGGGGATGCTGAGGCAGCCTTCCCAGCCCTCGACGATCTTCGCATCGGCCGGGGTGATGACCGGGTTGATGATGACGCTCGCCTCGGCGTCGTCGCCGTCGTCGAGCATCGCCACGAAGATGCGCAGCCCCTCATGCACCTGCGGGCCGGCCAGGCCGACGCCGCTGTATTCGTGCATGGTGTCGATCATGTCGTCGATGAACTTCTGGAACCGCGGGTCCTTGATCTCCGAGCGTTCCACTGGCCGGGCCTTCTGGCGCAGCACCGGATGCCCCATGCGCGAGACCTTCAGGATGGACATGCCGCCAGTACAACAGACTGGCGCGCCGCTGTCCACCCACGCGCCCGACAACGCGGCGGGTGGCACGACCCGCCGCCGGGTGTAGACTCACGGCCGGTTCGACCCGGCCGTTTTTCGGAGGATGCCCGTGCAGACACTCGTGCGCCCGTTGGGACTCGTCGTTGCTTTCGTCGCCGCCCTCGCCGTCGCCCCTGCCAACGCGCAGCAGGTCTACCCGAATGCGAAGACGGGTGGCAACTACATGCACAACTACTACTTCGCACCTGCGGCGAACAGCACGCCGTGGTGGCCGTCCTGGCATCCGGATGGCAAGCGCATCGCGTTTGCGATGGACGGCTCGATCTGGACCATCGAGGTGGGCGGCACGGTGGCGAAGGAGCTGGTCCAGTCCCCCCGCGAGTACCTGTCGATGCCCGAATATTCGCCCGACGGCCGCTGGCTCGCCTACACCGCCGACGACGACGCGAAAAGCATCAACCTGCGCCTGCTGAACGTCGCCACCGGCGCCTCGGTGGACCTGACGACCGGCCCCCACGTGAACCACGAGCCGGCCTGGTCGCCCGACGGCAGGCGCCTCGCTTACGTGTCGACGGCGCCGAACGGCTACTTCAACGTGTTCGTCATGGACATCGTGGACGGCAAACCCGGGAAGAGCGTGCAGGTCACGACCGACAACTCTTTCGGACGCGACCGCCTCTACTTCGGCGACGTCGACGTGCACATCTCGCCGGCCTTCTCGCCCGACGGCCGCGAGCTGCTGCTGGTGTCGAACCGCGGCATCCCGCTCGGCTCGGGCGGCATCTGGCGCGTGCCGGTGGAGCCCAACGTGATGGCGACGCCGCGGGCGAAGGTGATCCACAAGGAAGAGACGCTCTACCGCACGCGCCCGCAGTGGTCGCCCGACGGCAAACGCATGGTCTACGCCTCGCACCTGGGCGGCCAGTACACCGAGCTCTTCGTGCTCCCCACCGTGGGTGGCGAGCCCTACAAGATGACCTTCAGCGGTCACGACAACTTCCTGCCGCGCTGGTCGCCCGACGGCGAGTGGATCGCCTACATCTCGAACGAGCAAGGCATTCCGCAGCTGAAGCTGATGAAGTCGTGGGGCGGCGAGCAGCACCTGGTGCGAATCGCCGAGCGGCGCTACATGCGGCCGATGGGCACGGTGGCGGTGCGCATCGTCGACGACGTCACCGGCGAAGAGACGCCGGCCCGCGTCTACCAGACGGCGGCGGACGGCAAGCCCTACACGCCGCCCGATTCCTACGAGCGGCTGGCGACCCTCAATCGTCACCTGTTCCATACGCCAGGCCGCTACACCACGCACGCGCCCGTGGGGTCGCTCACCCTCGAAGTCACCAAGGGCTTCGAATACGAGATCGCAAAGACCACCGTCGACGTGAAGCCGGGCTCGACCAGCAACGTCACCGTGCGCCTGAAGCGCATGGTCGACTTCGGCGCCCGCGGCTGGAGGTCGGGCAGCAACCACGTGCACATGAACTACGCCGGCAACCTGCACAACACGCCCGAGAACATGATCCTGATGGCGAAGGCCGAGGACATGGGGATGACCAGCCTGCAGATCGCCAACAAGGACAACCGCATCCTCGACTACCAGCACTACACGCCCGGGCAGTCGCTGCATCCGCTCTCGCAGGGCGACTACGTGATGCACGTCGGGCAGGAATACCGGCCGCCGTTCTACGGCCACATCTCGCTCTTCAACCTGACGAAAAATCTGGTTTCGCCGTTCGTGACCGGCTACGAGGGCACCGGCATCGGCAGCCTCTATCCGTCCAACACCGACATCTTCCGCTACGCGAAGCAGCAGGGCGGCATCGGCGCCTACGTGCATCCCTTCAACGGCGACACCGATCCGCTCGACGGCACCCTCGGCACGGCGAAGGGCTTCCCGGTCGACGTCGCGCTCGGCAGCCTCAGCTACCACGAACTGTGGTCGCAGAGCGCCGGCGACGCCGTGCTCACGGTGTGGTACCACACGCTCAACACCGGCTTCCGGGTGCCGGTGACCGGCGGCGAAGACTCGATTTCCAGCCTGCACCGCGTGGAACTGGTGGGCGTGTCGCGCGGCTACTTCCTCCTCGGCGACCAGCCGCTCACCTGGGACAACTGGATGACGGCGATGCTCGCCGGCAAAGGCTTCGTCACCAGCGGCCCGCTGCTCGAGTTCACCGCCAACGACGCTGGCATGGGCGAGGAGATCGCGCTGCCCGCCGACGGCGGCCGCGTGACCTTCAGGGGCACGCTGCACTCGATCGTCGGCCTCGAACGCTTCGAGCTGGTCTCGGGCGGCAGGGTCGTGCACACGATTCCGCTCAGCGGCGACAAACGCGCCGCCACCTTCGAGCTGCCGCTCGACATCAAGACCAGCGGTTGGTACTCACTGCGGGCCATCGGCACGGCGCGGACCTTCCCGGTCGAGAACTCGCGGCCGATGGCGGTGACCAACCCGATCTTCGTGGTCGTGGGCGGGCAACCCATCCGCAGCGCCGCCTCGGCCGACTACTTCGTGCGCTGGATCGACAAGCTCACGGCGATGGCCGACAAAGATCCGGGCTGGCGCAGCGACCAGGAGAAGGCGCACGTGCTCGGCCAGTTCAAGGAGGCGCGTGACATCTATCTCGCGCGCGGGAAGGAAGCCACGGCCGCCGGCGTGCGATGATCGATGGCGCCGATGCCAGCGCCCGATCGCGGTCCGACGTTCCGGTTCTGCCCCGTCTGCGGCACCGCACTCGAGCCGCGCGTGCTGCGAATGGGCGAGCCGATGCGGCTGGTCTGCACCGGTACGACGTGCGGATTCGTGTTCTACCTGGATCCGAAGCTCGCCGTCGGCACGATCATCCGCATGCCCGACGGGCGCATCGTGCTCACGCGCCGGGCCATCGAGCCCGGGCACGGGCTCTGGGTCTTCCCCGGTGGCTACGTCGACCGTGGTGAAGAGGTCCGCACGGCGGCAAGGCGCGAGGCCCGCGAGGAGGCCGGCATCGACATCCGGATCGACGGCCTGGTCGGCATCTACTCGTACCCCGGCACGACGGCCGTGATCATCGTCTACAGCGCCGTGTGGATCAGTGGCGAGCTGGTCATCGACGACGAAAGCTCTGAAATCCGCGCCTTCGCGCCGGCCGACCTGCCGTGGGACGCGCTGGCGTTCCCGAGCACGAAAGACTCGCTACGCGACTACCTGAAGACCCGCGGCGACCTCAGCCCCGATCAGCCGGGCGCTACTTCGGCCTGACGGCGAACGGCCCCACTTCGGGCTTGCCTTGTGTGTTGGCGAGCGGGCCCAGCTCCGCCGCCGCCCCGCGCGCGATCGCGGCCGTCTCGCTGCCGGCCTGGAAACATGTGAAGTCGGGCCGGTCGCGCCAGGCGAACGGTCCGCACAGGCGGACGCCGGCGGCGATGGCCGCGTCGTGCACGATGTTGATGACGCGTTCGTAGTCGGGTTGGCCCTGCCGGTAGCCGGTGAAGTTGGCGAGATCGCCGCTGGCGGCAAAGACCGCGGTGACACCCGGCACCTTGGCGATGGCGGCGGCGTTCTTCACGCCTTCGAGCGTCTCGATCATCAGGATGAGCACGATGTTGTCGTTGGCGGTGGCGCGGTAGCCGCCGGGCACGCCGCCGTACATCGCCGCGTCGAAGGCCTGCCCGCCGCCGTTGCTTCTGCGGCCGAGCGGCGGGAAGTAGGTCCACTCGACGACCTCCCGCGCTTCCTGTTCGGTGTCCACCGTGGGCACGACCAGCACCAGTGCCCCGGCATCGAGCGCGTGCTGGATCTCGCGCTCGTCGGTGTAGGCGACGCGCACGCCCGGCACCGCTTTGGCGTGCGGGCAGGTGCGCCACATGCGCGCCGCCGCCTGCCAGTCGCGCTGGTCGTGCTGCATCTCGGTCCAGATGAAGTCGTAGCCGGCATTGGCCATCGCGCAGTAGACGCTCGGGTCGGTGGCGCCGAAGAGCGTGCCGCCGGTGACCTTGCCGCCGGCCAGCATCTTGAGCTTCACCGGATTCCACACTTTGGCGCCGGCCGGCGGATCGAACGCCGTGCCGAACTTCCAGGTCGCCGCGTCGAAGCGGCCGGTGTTGGTGGCCCCGGCCGGCGCGGTGTCGCGGGCGCGGCTGTCGGTACCGGATGGCGCGGCGAGCGGGAACTCGGCGGCCCCGGGCGCGGCGTTGGCCGCGTAGGGATCGGCCGAGGGGGCGGGCGTCTGGGGCCGGGCCGGCGTCTGCGGCGCCGGACTCTGCGCCTCGAGCGCCAGGGCCGACAGCACGAGCATGCCGCCGAGGGAGATCGCTGTCAGGATTCGCGTCATGGGGCCTCCGCCTTCGTGGAGGCGGATGCTAACACGCTCCCGGTGCTGGCGCTCAGCGCCGGGCGACGGTGTCTTCGGGGGCCCGCACGATGCGGACCAGGCGCACGAGTCCGGGCGAAGTCAGCACCTCGCCGCGCAGGTTCTCGCGGGCGAGCTGGCGCGGCACGAGCAGCGCCGAGGTGCCGAAGCCCGGAACCTCCTTCAGCGCGTCCACCACAATGAGGCGCCGGCCTTCGCGTTCGGCCCGCTCCAGGAGCGGCAGCAGTGACGGTGCGGCGGGCGCGCCGGTATAAGTGCCGGTGGCCTGACCGCCACGCATCACGACGAAGCGCTCGCGGAAGAACTCGTCGAGCACCAGCCATGCGTCGATGCGTCCTGCCGTGAGCAGGCACGCCAGTTCGTCGGTGCCGGCGATGAGGTCGGTGGGCTCGATGAGCAGCGCGGCGGTGGTGGTGACCAGCGTGGGTCGAGCCGACGTCCACGGCGGTCCCTCGGCGCCTGCCCGCCACGACTCGTTGGTCACCAGCCCCACCGCGGCGATGGCCGAGCCCGCCACGACCCGGCGCGCCACGCCGGCGCGCGCCAGAGCGATGGCGCCCGCATCGACGGCCACTGCTACCAGCATGAAGGTCACCGGCAGCAGCAGGTAGCGCGCTGTGATGCCCGACTCGATGACGCCGAACCACAGCACCCAGCCGATCCACAGCACGTGCAGTGCTCGTTCCACCGGCGTCCAGGCGCCGCCGGCGCCGGCCGACCGCGCCAGCAGCAGCATCAGCGTCAGGCCCGTCAGCGCGGGAAACTCGCGTGTGAGGTGCGCGAACATGTCGAGCGGATAGACGAACGCGGTCTCCGCCACGCGGGTCCAGGCGGTGGCTGCGTCCAGGCCGGCAGCGAGGCACGCCGTCAGCCAGAACACCAGCGCGCTGACCAGCACCACGACGCTGGTGCCGGTGACCGCCTGCCGGATCCGCGGCGTCGCCAGCGGCACCGCGGCCACGGCGAGCGCGGGTACCAGGCCGAGCTGGCCAAGCATCGAGGCGATGCCACCGGCCAGCACCACAGCTCCCGACCACGGCTGCTGGCGGCCGCGCACGAACGCCAGCCCGCTGACCACGGCCACCCCGGCCATCGCCGCCACCGGCAGCAGTCGCGGCAGGTCGAGCGGCGGCCGTTCGAAGAGGTTCAGCACCTGCCACAGGAAGAAACGCCGCACCATGACATCGCCGTTGGTCGGCGGCGCCAGGGCGTGCACGGCAAACAGCGCGAGCTGTCCGGCGACGAGGCCGGCCACCAGCCAGGCGGCGCGCCGGATCCACTCGAAGCGGCGAGCGGACGAGGCGAACACGAATGCCACTGCCGGCACCGCCACCAGGGTGAAGGCGAGTTCGTGGGTCCAGCGGCCGGCGAATGCCACCGCGGCCAGCACGACCGCGCCACGGGTGCTGAGCGACGGTCGGGCGACGAGCGCCAGCGCAACCAGGTAGCAGAGCAGGAACGGCGCATAGAACCGCGCGGTCGTGGCCGACACCCAGAACGGCACCGAGGCTCCCGCCGCCAGCACAGCGAGGGCGGCCGTCGCGGCAGAGGCGACGCGGCGCAGCTTGCGGAAGACCACCCAGAGCGACAGCACGGAGGCGACGACGCTCACCATGCGGAATACCGGCAGGGTCTGCCCGGCCGCAAGTCCCGCCAGCCACGCCGCGTACGAATAGCCGAGGCCGCGATCGTAGAGCAGGCCCGAGGGCAGCAGCGGCAGTCCGTGCGCCTCGATGCCGCGCACGGCAAAGAGCGTGAACTCCTCGTCGGGAGAATAGCCTGCGCGCGTCAGGTCGGGCCACGCCGCAGACAGTGCCGTCACGACGGCCACGCCCAGAACCAGCGTCCACTGACGCTCGCGGCCATCCGGCCTGCTGCTGCTCGACATCGTGGACAACGCGCTCGGCATTGTAGCTGGTGGTTCAGCTATCCTTCTGCCCGATGTCGTCGTCCGGCGCGTGCGCGAACTGCTTGGCCCGCATGGCAGGGCCGTACTGTCATGCCTGTGGGCAGCATGAGAGCGCCGCGCATCCGGCGACCATCGGTCACCTGTTCCACGAGCTGACCCACGAGCTGCTCCACGTGGACGGCAAGATCTGGCGTACGGCCCGCTCGCTCTTCCTGCATCCGGGCGAACTCACAGCCGAATACTGGGCCGGCCGGCGCGCGCGCTGGATCGGCCCGTTCCGCGTGTTTCTGATTGCCGCCGCGGCCCTGCTGGTCGTGCCGGGCATCGGTCCGATGAACTTCCAGACCCGGCTCGAACGCGACGCCGCCGGCACGCTCAACGTCGCCATCGGCGCGCCCCGGGCGCGCACCCCGCGCACGACGCTGGTCGAAGGCGCCGAACGCGACGCCTACGTGGCTCGCCTGCGCACGGCCTACACCGGCGTGCGCTATCTCGCGGTGCCGCTCTTTGCGGTGGCGACGTGGCTGCTCTATCGCCGCAGCCAGCCGTACTATGCACACCACCTGGTGCTCGCGGTGCATTTCTACAGCGTCTGGTATGTCGTGAGCGTCGTGACGAGCCGTCTGCCCTACCAGGCCGGCGCCTTCGCTGGCATGACCGTGTCTGGCGTCTACCTCTTCCGGGCGTTGCGGAGATTGTTCGGCCAGACGCGGTTGAGGACAGCGCCCGGAGCGCTCGTCCTCTACGTGGTGATGCTGGCGTTCGAGATGGCGCTGGCCTTCGCCGCGGGTGTGTGGGTCGCCCGCGGCCCGGCGTAGCCGGCCGTCGTCCTAGTCGGAGAGGCCCTCGGCCTTGCGCTCCTCGAGCGTGATGGTGCCGGCAGCGGCCTTGCGCGAGGCGTCGAGCGACAGCAGCGGGCCCGTGCGGCCGAGGTACTTCGCGACCACCGCGGCGGTGCCGTTGACCTTCAGCTTGCCCATCAGGAATGCGAATTGATCTTCGAGCGACTTGCCGATCGAGGCCCGCACATCAGCCGGCAGGTTCCAGACCTTGCTCTTGAACGGGCCGATCGCCTTCTTGCGCGCCTTGTAGAGGAACTGCTCGTCGGTGTCGCCCGACTTCTTCTCTTCGAGCGCATGCTCGCGCACCCACGCGTACATCTCGGCCTTGAGCGAAGCCGGGAACGACGGGTGGTCGTAGACCATGTTCTGGAAGTTGGTGGCGAGGTGGATCTCGCAGGCGCCCACCCGCGGGAAGGCGTCGAAGGCGTCGGCGCTGAGCGTGGACGCGCCGTGCTGCACGGCGCCGCCAAGCCCGTAGCTCTCACGCGCGACCCGCGACAGCTCCTCGAGCGTGACCAGGTCGATCTTCACGTCCATCCGCGGCTTGCCGTCGGGGCCGATGAAACCGCCGTGCGCGGTGCCGGTCTGCACGCTGATCTTGCTGATGCCGACCAGGTTCGCGCCTTTCTTCGCCAGGGCGTCGTTGAAGCCCTGCATGTAGGCGTGCAACTCGTGGATGTCGGAGTTCTTGCCGCCCACTTCGCCGATCTCCCCGCCCACCGACACCGTGACGTCTTTCGGCTCGTTGCGGCGGATGAAGGCCGCGAAGTCGGCCGCCAGCTCGCAGTTCACCGCCTGCTGCTCGGCCAGCGTCGGCTTGTCGAGATCCACCAGCGTGGAGGTGTCGATGTCGATGTTGTAGAAGCCGGCGGCGATCTCTTCGCGGATGAGCGCGCGCAGGGTGTCGAGTTCCTTGTCGCGATCGGGCGAGGCGTACTTCTTGAGCGCCACCTGCACGTGGTCGCCCTGCAGGAAGAGCGGCCCGCGGAAGCCCTCGCGCAGGGCTGCCGCCGCCATGATGGCGGCGTATTCGTGTGGCCGCTGCTCGCTGTAACCGATCTCGGAGCGCGCGATCTCAAGGATGAAGGCGCCGGCATCGAGGCCCTTCGCCGCCCGCATCACGGCGCGGCCAGTGTCGTAGGCCATCATGCGCACGTTGATGGCCGGCACGGTGAAGCCGCCGGCCTCACCGCGGCCCATCGCCAGGTAGAGGTCGTGAATCGACCCGAAACGCACACCCGAGTGGGCGGCCAGGTGCAGGATGACCCAGCGGGCCGTGCCCTTCACCTCGGGCGTGGTGCCGAAGGCGGCGGTGTGCGCGAGGCGGTCCACCAGATCGGAGGACGGCGGACCGGCCACCGTGATCTGGTCGTGGTCGATGGTGGCGACGGCCGCAAGCGCGGCGGTGATGTCGGCGACGGAGGTGAACACCATGTGTGTGATCTTTCGATAGCTACGATGCCGGAGACGATTTTAGCATCGGCCAGTCCACCCGCTCGATGACCGGGTCGGCCGCGGCGCTCGCCACCATCTGCTCGATCGGCAAGTCGGCTTCGGCCCGCTCGATTTCGCTGCGCCTCGCCCGCGTCAAAGGATGCCGCGGCGTGAAGAGCGTGCAGCAGTCTTCATCCGGCAGGATCGAAATCGGGAAGGTGCCGAGGCGCTGCGCATCGGCCATGATCTCTTCCTTCGCCATGCCGACCAGCGGCCGGATCGTGAGACGGTCGGTGGCGGCGCCGATGACCGCGAGGTTGTCGAGCGTCTGCGACGCCACCTGACCCACCGCGTCGCCGGTCACCAGCGCCCGGGCGTGCACTTTCTTGGCGAGCGCGGCGGCGATGCGCAGCATCAGGCGCCGGTAGACGACCACGCGGAGCGGCCCGGGCACCGTCACCGTGACCTGGCGCTGCAGTTCGCCGAACGGGATGAGCATCAGGTGCGCGCCGAGCTGGTACGGCGCCAGCAGGCGCGTCAGCTCGCGCACTTTGTCGATTGAGGCATGCGAGGTGAACGGATGCCCGTGGAAGTGCACGAAGGTCGCATGGCAGCCGCGGCGCATCATCCGCCACGCGGCCACCGGCGAGTCGATGCCGCCCGACAGCAGCACCAGCACGCGGCCGCCGGTGCCGGTGGGCAGGCCGCCGGCGCCCGGATCCTTCCCGAAGTGGTAGTAGGCCGCCTTCGGCACGATCTCGACCCATACGGTGAAGGCGGGATTCGACAGGTCGACCTTCCAGCCGGTCGCGGCCACGACCAGTGCACCGAGGTGGCGTTCGAGTTCGGGCGACGGCACCGGGAACTGCTTGTGCGCGCGCCGCACCTCGACGCGGAAGCTCGGCACGGCGCGGCTGCGCGGCAGATCGCGCATGACACCCGCGGAGATGCCCTCGACCGTCGGCGCGACGCGGTGGGCCACCGAGTAGTTGGCCAGGCCGAACACGGTGCGGATCCGCGCCAGCACCTGGTCGAGGTCGGCATGCTCGCCAATCGACACCTCGAGGCGCCCCATTGGCAGGCGCACGTCACCGACGTCGAGGCCCGCCAGCGCGTCACGGGTGTTGCGGGCGAGGTGCCGGAGGAACCACGGCCGGTTCTGCCCTTTGAGCGCGATCTCCTGGTAGTGCGCGAGAAGGACTTTCATCTGGGGGCTGGGGGCTGGGGGCTGGGGCTTGCCAACCGCTCGAGCACGGTGCGGGCGGCGCGGTGGCCGCTCACGACTGCGCTTTCGATGGTGGCTGGAAGTCCGGTGTCGATCCAGTCGCCGGCGAGCAGGAAGCCCGGAAGCGGCGTGACCGTGCCGGGCCGGGCAGGTTCGCCGGCCGCCAGCGAAAACGTCGCCCGGCGCTCGCGGACGGCGGTGCCGCGCACCAGGCGGGCCCGGCGCACGGCCGGCACGGCAGCTGCGAGCTCGCGGTGCGCGCGCGCGACGATGGCGTCGTTGTCGAGACCGACCACCTCGGTCGCGCCACTGCATACGAGCGACAGGTGGGTCGCCTGGCCCGGTGAGACGCGACGTTTGTCGAACACCCACTGAAAGGCACGCCCGGGCAGGCCCATGAACGGCGACTCGAGCACCGGGCGATCGAACCACAGATTGGCGGTGACAATTGGCGCGCTCCGCATGGCTGAGGCCCGCGCCGCAATCGACGCCAGCGAGGCCGGCACCGTGTCGAAGAGACTGGCGAACGCATGCCATGGCACCGCCGACACGACCTGCGGCGCGTAGATGACCCGCTCGCGCACATCCACGCCGGTGGCGCCGCCGGCGCCGACGACGACCCGCGCCGGCACGCCGCGCAGCACTTCCCCGCCGCGTGCCTCGATGAACGCGATGGCGGGTTCGACCAGCACGTGCGTGAGCGACGCCGAGGGGATGACCAGCGCCGCGTCGTCGGGGCCCGGGCCCAGCATTCGGCGGATGACTTCGACGAAGGTCGTCGCAGTCGCGTGGTCGATCGGCTGATTGAGGGCGGCCACCGCGAGCGGTTCCCACAACAGATCGCAGAGCCGTGCCGGCTGGCCGTGGCGCGTCAGCCAGGCGCGCACGGTCTCGTTTGGCGGCGGCGGGGGCGCGGCCGGACGCAGCGCGCGGCCAAGGCCCGCCACCGCGAGACGCTCGCGCCACGAGAGCGCGTCCCACGCCAGCACGCCGGCCGCCAGTTGCAGCGGCGACGGCAACGCCGGACACCGCAGTTCGCTCTGCCGTCCATCAACGTCCACCATCGGCACGGCGAGTGCCGACTGCACCATGAGCTTCCGGCGGGTGCCGATGCGCGACAGGTAGGCGAGCGTGTCGTGGTAGCACCCGAAGAGCACGTGCTGCCCGTTGTCGACCCAGTCGCCGGTGAGGCGATCTTCGGTCGCGAACGTACGGCCGCCAGCGATCGGACGCGCCTCGATCACCACCACGCGGGCCCCGGCCTCCGCCAGGGCGGTTGCGGCGCTCAGGCCGGCGCAGCCGGCACCGATGACGACGACATCGGCACTCACGGCGTGCGCGCCGGCGCCAGGGCTTCGACGCCGGCCCGCATCAGGGTCTTCACCCAGGTGGCAGCGGCAATCCAGGCCCGCTGCGGCCGCGGCACGCGGACCACCTCGCGGAACACGTCGTAGCCGCGCGCTTCTATCCGCGTCAGGATGCCGAAGTAGATGGCGCCCATGATCTCGGCCGCCACCAGATGTTTCGCTTCGCCGGCAGGCATGGCGGCGGCGGCCCGCTCGTAGAAGGCGCGGGCGCGCGTGAGCTGGTGCGCGAGCAGCGCGCGCACGGCCGGCGTGACGACGCCGGCAGCCAGATCCGCTTCGCTGCAGCCGAAGCGGCGCAGTTCGCCCTGCGGCAGGTAGACGCGGCCGTGATCGAGGTCGGTCTTCACGTCGCGCACGATGTTGGTGAGCTGCAGGGCGATCCCGAGGTTCATCGCGTAGTCGCGCCCGCCCGGATGGCGGCAGCCGAAGATGTTCAGGCAGATGAGCCCGACGGTCGAGGCCACGCGCCAGCAATATTCGCGCAGGTCGTCGAAGGTGTCGTAGCGGCGATGGCCGAGATCCATCTGCACGCCGTCGATGAGATCCTCGAACGACCGGCGCGGCAGGTCGAACCGGCGCGCCACCGGCCCGAGGGCCCGGCCCTGTGGCGACTGCGCCTCGCCACCCTCGAACACGCGCGCGATCTCCTGGCGCCAGAATCCGAGCTGGCGCTCGGCCTGGGCCTCGTCAGCGGCTTCATCCACCGCGTCATCGATGGCGCGGCAGGCATCCCACACCGTCACGATGGCATCGCGCTGCGCATCGGGCAGCACCAGGAACGAGTAGTAGAAGGAGGTATCGCGGCTCACGGCGAAAGCATCCTCCACCCTATCACCAGCCCGTCGCCGATGCCGAGCGAGGGGCGCTCGGCCACCGGATCGAAGCGGCCCTGCTCGAGCCGTTCGAGCACGCGGATGCCGCCGTGCCAGGTGGCTTCGAGTTCGAGACGAAGGCGGCCGCTGGTGCAGGCCAGCAGGGGTCGCCCCTGATAGAAGAGCGCGCGTGTGCGCGCCACCGAGGCCGCGATCGCCGCCTGCCACTCAGGTGGCGTCGTCGCCATCGCGTTCGACAGCTGGTCGGGATGCGCGCCGCTCGCCCGCCACTGCTCTTCGGGCACGTAGAGTCGCCCCCGCCGCCAGTCGACGGCGAAATCCTGCCAGAAGTTCGTGAGTTGCAGGGCCGTGCAGATCGCATCCGACCACTGGTCGAGCCGCCCGTCGTGGTGACCGAAGAGCCGCAGGACCAACCGGCCCACCGGATTGGCGGAGCGCCGGCAATAGTCGTCCACCTCCGCCCAGGTCGCATAGCGCGTGACGCGTACGTCCTGGCGGAACGCGGAGAGCAGCGCCGCGAAGAGGTCCAGGGGCAGACGGCAGGTGCGAATCGTGTGGCCGAGCGCGAGGAAGACGGGGTCATCGGAGCGCGTGCCCTCCCCCGTCGCGGCGTGGAGACGCGCCAGCCAGTCGTCGAGCAGGCGCAGCCGCTCGGGGGCCGTGTAGCCGTCTTCGTCGGCGAAGTCGTCGGCGGTGCGCGCGAAGGCGTAGACCGCGGCGACGTGCGGTCGGATGGCCGCCGGCACCAGCCACGAGGCCACCGGGAAGTTCTCGTAGTGCGACCTCGCCAGCGCGAGGCAGTGCGCGTAGGCGGCGTCGAGCACCGCGTCTCCCGTCACCAGATCTGCTCCGGCACGCCGGCGCTGGCGTTGGCCGCGCGGGCCATCACGAACAGCAGGTCGGAGAGCCGGTTGAGATACACGAGCACCACCGCGTCGACGTCACCGTCGACGATGCGCAGCGCTTCGGCTTCCGCCCGCCGGCAGACGGTGCGGGCCACGTGCAGGCCGGCGCCACCGGGCCCGCCACCGGCAAGGATGAAGTGGCGCAGCGGCGGCAGCGTGTCTTCGAGCTGGTCGATCCACCCTTCGAGTCGGGTCACGTCGCCGTCGTCGATCGAGGCCTTCTCGACGCGGGCGGCGATCTTGTGCCGCGGGTCGGCCAGCCGCGCGCCCACGGCAAACAGGTCGCGCTGAATGTGGGTGACCTTGACAGCGAGGTCCGCGGGCAGGCCGGCGGCGATGGCCGCACCGAGGTGCGCGTTCAACTCATCCACCGCGCCGTAGGCCACCACGCGCGGATGGGTCTTCGAGACCCGCGTGCCGTCGAACAGACTCGTGGTACCGTCGTCACCGGTTTTCGTGTAGATTTTCACCGTCACTCACCGGATTATGGCCCGCCCGCGGGGAACCCGCGCCCGAAAACCTACACTCCCGCCACCCGCCGAACGGGCCCGTTTCAGACGGGTGCTGCTCAAGTGGTACGACCAGCACGGCCGCGACCTGCCGTGGCGCACGACCGACGATCCGTACCACATCCTGGTCAGCGAGGTGATGCTCCAGCAGACGCAGGTCGACCGCGTGCTGCCGAAGTATCACGAGTGGTTGTCGAAGTATCCGTCGTTCGAGGCGCTGGCCGAGGCGCCCGAGAGCGATGTCTCCGCCACCTGGCGGCCGCTCGGCTACAACGTCCGCCCCAAGCGCCTGCATTCGATTGCGCGTGAGGCCGTGGCCACCTACGGGGGCGCGCTGCCCTCCGACCGCGAGACGCTGCTGTCGTTCAAGGGGATCGGCGAATACACCGTCGGCGCCATCCTGAGCTTCGCCTTCCGTCAGCGGGCGGCCATCCTCGACACCAACGTCGCGCGCGTGCTCTACCGCGTGTTCATCGGCACGGGCGACGCCAAAGGACACGCGATGACGAAGGTGCTGTGGGCGGTCTCGGCGGTGCTGGTGCCGCGCGCCCGCGCGTTCGACTTCAACCAGGCGCTGATGGACTTCGGCGCCATGCAGTGCACCGCCCGCAAACCCAGGTGCCTCGTGTGCCCGATGGCGAAGTTCTGCCGCTCGTTCCCGTGGACCGACCAGCCGGTGAAGCGGCGTCGCGCGGCCGCCTGAGGGCCGAACACAGCCCTCCGCTTCGACCTACGATCCGCCGGCCGCACCAGGCGCGCGGAACTCACGCCGCTCCACCACGCTCGACAGCACCAGCGACGTCGAGGTGTCGCCGAACTGGCTGAGGTGCGCCACCAGCAGCTCGAGGCCGTGGACGTCCGGCACCGCCGCCTTCAGGATGAACGCCGCGGCGCCCGAGACGTGGTGGCATTCGAGAATCCACGGCGACTTCGCCACCGCCCGCTGGAAGCGCTCGTAGGTGGCGCGCGGCACCCGCATCTCGATGAACACGGTCATGCTGAGGCCGAGAGCGGCCGGTGCGACTTCGGCGTGATAGCCGCGCACCACTCCCGATTCCTCGAGCCGGCGGAGGCGCTCGGCTGCGGCGGGCGGCGACAGCCCGGCGCGGCGCCCGAGTTCGGCAAACGACACCCGGGCATTGCGCTGCACCTGCTCGAGGATGATCCCGTCCTTGCGGTCGCCGGGACTGATGAAACCACCGAGCGCGAGCGTTTTTGCCATCGAATCAATGTTACGCCAGGCGAATCGCCGTCGAATGCCTCTTCCCTCGACGTTCGGGAGCGGCGACGATCGGCGCATGCGGCCGTCGTCCCTGTCCCCGCCCATCAGCCGCCTGCTGCGGCGCGCCGCCGGCTTCATGCCGTCGAGTCTGTCGCTCATCTCGCATGACGACGTCGTCATGACCGTGAGCACGCTGCAGTGCCTCTCCTGCGAGCCGCCAATCGTGAGCGTCTTCCTCGATCACGCCTCCAGGAAGGGACGGGCGATTCTCGCGGCCGGCCGTTTCGAAGCGCGGGTGCTGCGTGACGTCGAAGCCGTCTTCGCGCGCGCCGCGACGTCGTGTCCGGGCGAGCCGGCGCTGGTGGCACTCGACTGCGAGATCACGCGGGTCGAACAGGTGGGCGATCACGACCTCGTGCTCGCCGGTGTGACGCGCGTGCAGCTGGGCGACGGCGTGCCGCTGGTCTACTGGCGGCGCGGACTCCATCCGCTGCGGGTCGATTATCCGTTTCTCGCCACGCCGGCGACGCTTGCGGCCTTCATCGCGGCATGGGAGGCCGGAACCCTGCCGGGCACCAGCTGGACACACGCGGCACATGTCGCCGTCGCCGCCTGCTACGCGGTGCGCCACGGGTCTGCCGCCCTCGATCGCACGCGCGCCGGCATCGTGCGCTACAACGTCGCGGTGGGCACCGCGAACACCGACACGTCCGGCTATCACGAGACGCTGACCCGCTTCTGGTCCGAGGTCGTCGCCCGCGTCACGGCCGGCTGCAGCGACGAGTGGGAGGCGGCGCGCCTGGCCGTCGCCCGTCTCGGGGAAGACCGCGATCTGCACGCGCTGTGTTACGCCTTCGACGTGCCCCGCAGCACCGAGGCCCGGCGGTCGTGGGTGGCGCCGGACTGGTCGATCGACGACCTCGTCGCGATGACGTCGGCAGCGCGCTAGGAATCGGCGGCGCGCGGACCTTCGAGGAATGCCGCGCGCGTCGTGGACGGTTCGACCAACCCGACCACCAGCGCCTCGCCGATCGCAAAGGCGAAGAACATCACGGCCCACTCGCGGCTGGTCTCCATCAGCGCGACGCCCGCATAGGCCCACAGTACCAGGAGCGCCCAGTCGGCAATCGCCACGAAGCCGCGCGTCTTGGCGCGCTGCGCGGGCAGTTCCTCGGGCAGCACCGCCGCCGAAAATCGCAGGTGCAGGCGGACGTTCGCGGCCACGATCGTCGCCGCCAGGCAGCCGAGGAACCACGGCAGGCCCGGCGCCACCTCGCGGTGCACGAGCCACGCCGGCACCACCATCATCCAGTAGACGGCGGCCGCCGTCGCCTGATGGAAGCGCCACCACCACAGCGCCGGACGCCGGCCCGTGAGCGGATCACGGGGCGCCTGCGAGAGACCGGCACGCGACGCCGGGGGATGGGACGCGACCAGTGGCAGCGCGGCACCCGCGGCGTCGGGCCGGCACGACGCGATGGCGGAGGCGACCTCGGCGGTCGTCGGATAGCGATCCTCGCGGCGGTGACGGGTGCAGCGGCTGGCGATGGCGGCGATGTCGGGGGCCACCAGCGCGCCGTCGAGCGGCACCGGCAGGCCATCCGATCGCATCACGAGCGCGATGGTCGCCGCCAGCGAGCCCGCCTCGAAGGGGTTACGTCCCGAGGCCATCTCGGCCAGCAGCGCGCCGAGCGCGAACTGGTCGGCACGGCCATCGACCTCCTCGCCCAGCAACTGCTCCGGCGCCATGTAGCCGGGCGTGCCGGCCACCAGCCCCTGCAGGGTCAGACGGGTGGATGATTGCAGGCGTTGCGCATCGCCCTCGAGACGCGCCAGGCCGAAGTCGAGAATCTTCACGCGGCCGTCGGAGAGGCGCAGGACGTTTTCGGGCTTCAGATCGCGGTGCACGATGCCGCCGGCGTGCGCGACCTCGAGCGCCGAGGCGAGCGCGTGGGCGATGGCGAGCGTCTCGTCGCGCGGGATCGGTCCGCGGGCCAGCACCTGGCGCAGCGTCTCGCCGTCGAGCAGTTCGCTGGCGATGAAAGCACGTCCGTCGATGTCGTCGAGGGCGTAGATGGTGGCGATGTTCGGATGCACCAGCGCCGCCGCCGCCCGAGCCTCCTGCCGCAGCCGCTCTTCGCCGCCGTCGTGTGCCGCCGCCGACACCGCCTTGAGCGCCACGCGCCGGTGCAGGCGCGTGTCCTCAGCCTCGAACACGATACCCATGCCGCCGCGTCCGAGCTCGCGCACCAGCCGATACGGGCCGACAGTCGCGCCGGGCACGAGCGCCGGGTCGTCGGCGACCGCCACCGCCTCTTCGAACGCCTCGGCCGGCGGCGCTTCGAGAAACGCGTCGTCGCTTATGTGGGCGGTCAGCAGCTCCGCGACTTCCTGGCGCACGTCGTCGGGCGCGTCGGAAGCGGCCAGCCACGCCGCGCGGGTGGCGTCGGGCTCGGCCAGCGCACGCGCGAAGAGCTCGCCGATCTGCTGCCAGCGTTCGGGCGTCATCTCACGGCGCGGCGGCAGCGAGCGCCTTCTTGAGGAATGCGCGCGCCAGGGCCCAGTGGCGCTTCACGGTCGCCGGCGACGAATTCATCACCTCGGCCGTCTCTTCCACCGTGAGGCCCCCGAAGTAGCGCAGCTCGACGATCCGCGCCTGCTGCGGGTCGAGCGCGGCAAGCTGGGTCAGGGCGCGGTCGAGCAGAACCAGATCGACGCCGGCGTCAGCGGCAGGCGCCGGCAGCAGGCCTTCGTCGAGCGTGATCCGCTGGCGTTCACCGCCGCGCTTGGCGGCGTGACGCCGCCGGGCGCGGTCCACCAGCACCTGCCGCATCGAGACAGCCGCGATTGCCAGGAAGTGGGTCCGTCCCGTCCACGGCTGGTCGCCGGGCTTCACCAGACGCATGTAGGCTTCGTGAACGAGCGCCGTGGCCTGCAGCGTCTGCCCCGGACGCTCGCGCCGCAGGTAGCTGCCGGCGAGCCGCCGCAGTTCGTCGTAGACCAGCGGCAGCAGCCGCGACGCCGCCTTGTCGTCCCCGGCGGCGGCGCGCGCCAGCAGGCGGGACGCCTGGCCGGCAGGAGCGCCGGCCGCGGTCTCGTCGTCGCCGTCGCCTGGGGTCATGCCTGGATTCTAGTCGTGTCGCCTACCGCTGGCGGGGCTCGGCCACGTAGAGATGCCGGCCCATCAGAAGGGCCGAGACGCCGAGGGCGGTGAGCAGCCCCGCGATGGCCAGCATGCCGACCACATCGAGGAGCAGCACCGGGCCCACGCCCGGCAGCGTCGCGGCCGGCCACCGGATGAGCACCAGCGCCAGGGCCGAGACGGCGATCCGCAGCTCGGTCGGGCCGACGCGGACAAACGACATGCGGAACTCGCCGCCGACCGCGGTCGACAGGAACACCTCCGCCGAGACGAGCAGGTAGGCGACGAGCACGCCCAGGGCGAGCAGCGGCGTCATCAGGCCCGAGACCGCCATCCCGCCCATCAGCATGGTCGCGCCGATGACGTCGAGCACGTGGTCCACGTAGTAGCCGTAACGCGGACGCTCCTGCCGGCGCACCCGCGCCACGGTGCCGTCGAGGCTGTCGCCGAACCAGTTGAGGGCGAGCCCGGCGACCACGCCAATGAGCGCCACCGGGAAGAGCCGCGCCAATGCAAACGACGCCGACGCGACGGCGGTGCCGACCACCGCCAGAGCCGTCAGGTGATCCGAGTGCATCCGAGCGGGCAGCCGGTGCGCCAGCCACAGGAGTGCCTGCCGTTCGACGGTGGCGAGAAGGCTGCGATTGACCCGGACGTGTGTGGTTGCCGCGTGCGCCATGACCCGCTCCCCCGCCCCACCCTGCGGACATCGCCGGGGTCTTCGGGGCGTTCACCGGGTAATGCGCAGGGGCCCGCAAACCGGGCTCAGCGCCAGATGCCGCGCGGTGGCTCAGACGGAGAGCAGGCGGATGAGGTCGGCGTCAGCCTCGGGGAACGGCAGCGCGCGCAGCTCGTCGCGCGTGGCCCAGCGCATCAGCTGGCCGAGCATCGGCCGCGGCTCGCCGGCGTAGGTGCAGGCGTAGAAGTGCAGTTGGACGGTGCGTTCGGGATAGGCGTGGGTCACGGCGTGGACGAGGCCGCCGACCTCGGCAACGATGTCGAGCTCTTCATGCAGCTCGCGTCGCAGCGCTTCGGCGTGGGTCTCGTGCGCTTCGCACTTGCCGCCGGGGAACTCCCAGTGGCCGGCCAGGTGGGTGCCCTGCGGACGCAACGTGAGCAGGAAGCGGCCGTCATGTTCGATGACGGCCGCCACCACCACGACGATGGGCATCGGGCGCGCTAGCGCCGGCCGCGCGTCACACGCAGCGTGACGACGAAGGCGCCCTTGTTGTCGCCCACCTCGTCGTCGTTCACCGCGAGGAAGAGCTGCCCGTCGGCGGGCATCGGCAGCGCGATGGTCTGGTCGCCAATGGCAAACGGCGCGCCGTTGCCGATACGCCCGATGAGGGCGCCGGCCAGCAGCGACGGCGCCGGCGCACCGGCGGCATAGCGGCCGCGCAGCGATCCGGCCGAGCTGGCCCTGTCTTCGGCGTCATCCGAGAGCTGCACCTGACCCTCGGTGGTGAACTGCACCCGGTCGGTGCGGCGCAGCGTGAGGCCGGTGTTCACCCAGCCGGTGTTGCCGGCGACCCGCACCGAGCCCGGCGGCGTGGCCGGCTCGACGATCGCGTTGGCCGCAGCCGTCTGGGCCGCGGTGGACGGGAAGTTCCCGAAGTACAACCGCCGCACCTCAGAAAAGCGCGTCCGCCGCTCACCCGAATCGTTCGGCTTGAACGCGATGCTGCGCGGCTCGTCTTCCTTGCCGGAGCCCTCGCCACCCTCGATGTTCGCCAGCCGCCCGCGCAGCACCTCGCCGCTGCGCATCACGAGCACGTGGTCGCCGCCACGCGCGGCCTCGAGCTCGTTGGCCGGCAGGTTGTCGGCATTGCCGCCGATCTCGAGCACGGCCACCTCGCCAACCGGAATGATGCGCTGATCGGCGAGGGAAAGCCGCAGATACAACGAGTTGTTGTTGCGGTTCCACGCCTCGAAGCGTCCCGACACGCGGGAGCCGTCACGCTTCAGCACGGTGGCCTGTTCCTGCGCGGCGGCCACACCGGATACTGCCAGGGCGAGCGCTGCTGTCCACGTCGTCAGTCGTCGATTCACGATGGTCTCCTTCGGGGGACGTTCGGCGCCCCTTTCCCGTCTACTGCAATCCCGACGCCAATTCCGCCCTTCAGCGCCCCTGGCTCGGGGCGCGGCGCGGGCCGAGGTGCCGGTCGAGGAACGTGGCGGCGGCCGTGTAGGCGCGGATCCAGGAGCGGTTCAGCAGGAACCCGTGCACTTCGTCGGGGAAGACCAGCTGCTCGACGTGCACCCGGCGTGCCCGCAGCTGCTCGACCAGCTCCACCGACTCGCTGAACGGCACGTTGCGATCGTCATCGCCGTGGATGAGCAGCACCGGTGAGCGCCAGCCGTCGATGAAGGCCATCGGCGACGACTGGAACGCCAGCCGCGCCACCTCCGGTCGCCGCTCCTGATTGTAGTTCGGCATGAAGTTGCGAATGGCGTTGTTCCAGTCGTGCACGCCGTGCACGTCGACGCCGGCCGCGAACATGTCGGAGGCGCGCGCCAGACCCATCGCGGTGAGGTAGCCGCCGTAGGAGCCGCCCCAGAGGCCGATGCGCGAACTATCGACGTCGGGCTGCGCGCGCAGGAACAGGCCGGCGCCAACCACGTCGTGGTATTCGCTGGCGCCCGAGGCGCCGTAGTTGAGCGCTTCGCGGAAGTCGAGCCCGTAGCCGATGCCGCTGCGGTAGTTCACCGACAACACCACGTAACCCCTGGCCGCCATGTATTGATTGAAGGCATAGGCGTTGTGGTAGTAGCTGCGGTAGTTCCAACCGAGGAGCATCTGGCGGCGCGAACCGCCGTGGAAGAAGATGAGGCCGGGCCGCTTCTCCCCTGGTGCGGCCGGCGTCGCCGGGCGGAAGATCTGCGCCGGGATCGACATGCCGTCCGCGGCCGTGATCTGCACCGCCTGCGGCTCGACCAGGTCGGCGGCCGGGAATATGGACGGCACCGCGTCGGGACCGAAACTGCGCTGCTTGCCGCCGCTCTCGAGCAGAGCGGGCTGGCCCGGCCGCCGCCAGTCGGCCTTGACGAACGCCACGCTCACGCCGTCGGCGAGCACCGTCGGATTCCATTCGAGTCCGCGCCCGCCGGTGAGCAGGACCGGAGTCGAAGCGCCGGAAGTGGCGACCCGCCACAGATGGCGCCGATCGATGTCTCCGGGCATCGCGGTCTGGTTCGAGCTGACGACGGCGCTCTTCCCGTCGCGCGCGTAGCTCACGTCGTCCACCTCGAAGGCGCCCGGCGTCAGCAGCGTCGCCGAGCCGCCGGCAACCGGCACCGAGTACAGGTGCTTCCAGCCGTCGCGTTCCCACGGAAACACGAGGCGATCGTCGGCCGACCACACCAGCTGCGGCCCGAACTCCACCGCTTGGAACACGCTGCCGCGTCCGGCATCGGCGCGCCACACCTCGCGGCCGGCGCCGGTCGCAACCTCGGCCACGCGCAGTGACCACGGCGGCCCCTCGCGCTCGGGGATGAAGATGACGCGGTCGCGCACCGGCGGGCGGCGCAGGAACGCGACGCGCAGCCCGTCGCGCGACCACACGGGGAAGTCGTCGGTGTCAAGTGAGGGCTCGAGCCACGTCAGCGCGCCGGTGGCGACCGTGAGGACGCCGATGAACGCGTGCGTGCCCCGGCCGCTCGTGAACGCGAGCTTCGTGCCGTCGGGCGACCAGGCGAGCGCCCGCGCGCCGCCACGCGTCTTCGCCGCTTGCACCGCGGCCTGGGTGCCGTTGACGCCGGCGGTCCAGATCTGGCCGCGCTGCACGAAGGCGACGAGGTCGCCGGTGGGCGCCACGGCAGGTGCGGCCCCGACGCCGATTCGGCGGGGTTCGCCGCCGCCCGCTGGCACCGTCCACACCGCCTGCTCGGCGCCCGCCGCCGCACTCGACGGGTTCGGGATCTCGCCGGCGCGATTGGGCCCGCCGCCGCGCACGTAGACCAGATGCGCGCCGTCGTGCGTGAACGCGAGGCTCGTGATCTCCTGCCCGTCGTCGCCGATGTAGCCGGTGAGGCGGCGGCGTGCGAAGGCCGGCCCCTCGGCCACCCAGATGTTGCGCGCGCCCCGTTCGTCGAAGACCCAGGCGACGCCGGCGCCGGCCGGGGCGGCCACCAGTTCGCTCGTGAACGGGGCCGCGAGAATCTGCTCGATCGTGAACGGCGCGGTCTGGCGCGCCTCGGGCGGCACTGCAGGAGCGGCCATCACGGCGGCGCTCACCAGACCCGCGAGCACGAACCCGGTGCGGCGTGACGACATCACGGACCTCCTCGAGGCGCGGGCCGGCGGCCGCGCGCCGATGCGACTACGACAGGGGAAAGGCGCGCACCGTCGCTGCCACGTCGCCGCCGTCGCAAGCGACGCTCACGACGGAGCCGGGCGCCGAGGAATCACGGTGCACGTAGGCGAGCGCCACGGCCCGGCCGAGGCGCGGCGACCAGGCGGCACTGGTGATGCGGCCGATTTCGCCCTTCACGGTCTTGACGCCGGCGCGCGCCACCGGCACGCAGTCGCCGTCGATGGCCAGCCCCACCAGCTTGCGCGCGACCCGGCCGCCGCCGCGGTGCACGATGCGCACGATCACTTCCTGGCCGACGTAGCAGCCCTTCGTGAACGAGATGGCGCGATCCTCGATGCCGGCCTCGAGCGGAATCGTATCCGCGTCCATGTCGACGAGGAACTCGGGCCGTCCCGACTCGATGCGGGCGAACTCGAGTTCGTCGGCCGGCCGCAGCGTGGCGCCGGCCAGGCGCAGGCGCGACATCCACCGGTCGGCGTCATGCTCAGGCACCCGCAGCCAGTAGCCCGGCACGCCGTAGGTGCAGGCCCGCACCAGCCGGCCGAACGCGCCGAGCGCGGCATGCGTGTATTCGGGCCAGGCCTCCAGCGCGTCGACGCCGAGGGCCGCCGGCGACGGTTGGGAGCCACCGGCGGCGCGAGCGACCACCGTTGCCGCGCGCGGTCCGTGGACGCCGAGCGTTCGCCAGTGGCCGGTCTCGTCCGCGATGGCGACGTCTTCGGCGAAGATCGCGGCGTTCAACTGCTTGAATAGAGGTTCGCCGAGCGCGGCCGGGAGGTCGAGCGTGATGGCGTCGTCTTCCGCCAGCACGACCACATCGCTCAGCATGCGGCCCTGCGGCGTCAGCCACGCCGAGTAGCAGCCCCGGCCGGGCATCAGAGCCTCGATGTCGTTGGTCAGCAGGCCCTGCAGCCAGGTGGCGCGGTCGGCGCCGGTCACGCGCACGCAGCCGCGACCTGCGTGCGCCACAAGCGCCGCGCCCGCCCTGAGCAGGTCGAGCCCGGAAGCCTCAGCCAACGGTGCTACCCTTGACCGTGGAGCCACGAGTGCTGTCCACAATCAGGGATTGTACCCGCCCCATGGCGGTTGTCGCGCTGGCGGTGTCGCTGGCGGCCACATTGTCTGCGCAAGTCGCACCTCCCGCCCCGCCGTCTGCGCAGCGGACCGAGCTCGCCGGGGCGGAATCCTACGTCATCTTCCTCGCCGGACGCCCCGTGGGCCGCGAGGAAGTGGCCGTCGCCCGTCAGGCCGACGGCTGGGTGCTGCGCGGCTCATCGCGCGTCGGCCCGCCCATCGCCACTACGGTGCGCCAGGTCGAAGTGCGCTACGACGCCAACTGGCGGCCGCTGTCGCTCTCGCTCGAGGGCTCGATTCAGGACCGGGAAGTCGGCCTCGAGACCACCTTCGCCGACGGCAAGGCCAAAAACACCCTCAAGGAAGGCGACGCCTCCACCGAGAAGGTCGATATCGTCTCGGCCGATGCCGTGGTGCTGCCGAACATCTTCTTCGGCAGCTACGCGGCGCTCGCCGCCCGGCTGGTCGGCGCCACCGCCGGCACCGAGATCAAGGCCTACGTCGCTCCCCAGGCCGAGATCCCGATCGTGGTCACCGCCGTGGCCGAGGAGCGCATCGAGACGCCGCGGCGCGCCTTCACGGCCAAGCGTCTGTCGCTGACCTACAAGAACCCGAACGGCGAGCTCACGGCCAGCCTGTGGATTGAAGCCGACGGCCGCTTCGTGCGGCTCAGCGTGCCGGCCCAGACGCTCGAGATCGCGCGCGACGACGTGGCCTCGGCCGCCTCACGCATGTCGGCGTTCTCGATTGCGGGTGACGAGACGGTGCGCGTGCCGGCCAATGGCTTCAACATCGCGGCGACGGTGACGAAGCCGGCGTCGGCGCCGGGCCCGTTGCCGGCGGTCGTGCTCATCGGCGGCTCGGGCCCGGCGGATCGGGATGGCACCGTCGCCGGCATCCCGGTCCTCGGCCAGATCGCGCGCGACCTCGTGCAGGCGGGCTTCGTCGTGGTGCGCTACGACAAGCGCGGCGTGGGCCAGAGCGGCGGCCGCGCCGAAACGGCGGCGCTCATCGACTACGCCGACGATGCCCGCGCCGTCCTGAGCTACCTGCGCAAGAGCCGCCGTCAGGACGTCGACCGGCGCCGCATCAGTGTGGTCGGCCACAGCGAGGGCGCCTGGGTGGCGCTGCAACTGGCGGCCGCCGACAAGGACATCGCCGCCCTCGTCATGGTGGCCGGCGCCTCCGGCACCGGCGGCGCGCTGGTGCTCGAACAGCAGCAGCACCTGCTCGGCATCATGCAGGTGAGCGACGACGAGAAGAAGGCCAAAGCCGACCTGCAGGCGCGCATCAACGCCGCCGCCACCGGCAAGGGGCCGTGGGAAGGCATCCCCGACGAACTGCGCACCCAGGCCGACACCCCGTGGTTTGCCAGCTACCTGGCATTCGAGCCGGCCAGGCTCATGAAAGACGTGCGTCAGCCGCTGCTCATCGTGCAGGGCGAACGTGACACCCAGGTGGCGCCGCACCACGCCGATACCCTCGCCGTGCTGGCGCGCGAGCGCAAACGCGCGGCGGCGGTGGAGGTGGTGCGGGTGCCGGGCGTCAACCATCTGCTGGTCCCGGCGACCACCGGCGAGGTCACCGAATACGCGTCGCTCTCGGCGCAGCAGGTCAGCCCCGAGGCCACCGGCGCGATCGCGAAGTGGTTGACGGCCACGCTGCCGCGCGCCGGGAAGTAGGAGCCGCGTCGGTGGTGTCGCCCATCAAGTCGCTGCGCGCGGCCAACGTGCGTCGAGCGGTTGGTGCGGCCGGGCGCGCCCTCACGGCCGCGCTCGACACCCGGCACAAGCCGATCCTCGGCGACATGCTCAACTCCGCCGGGAGCGTCAGCGCCGAGTGGTACATCGAGACGCTGTGGCACTACCTGGCCAAGCGCAAGCTGCTGCGGGGCGTGAGCAGCTTCGATGTCGAGTTCCGCCAGCCGGCGCGGCTGGCCGACAAGCAGATTCACTTCGCGCTGCCGCATCCGCAGGCCGACGATCTGGTCATGGACTTCCACGTGATGCGCGCACCGGCCGGGAAGAAGAAGAGCGAGAAGGTGCCGGTGGCCACCATCACCATCCATCGCGGCAGCCGGCGGCGGCGCCCCGGGGTGGCGCCGGATCCGCCGAATCATCCCTACGGCATCGAGGTTCGCGCGCGGCACCTGAACGCGGCGCGCCAGGTGTCGTGGTACACGCTGGTGGCCGTCATCATGGACGTCGCCCGTCGAGGCGCGCAGTTCGCCGATGAGCGCAGCGACGACGCCGCCTCGCTGCTCTACGTGGTGCCGCGCTTCACCTTCACGCCGCTGGTGGACGCGGGTCTGCGCGACAACCTGTTCGTGTATCCCGAGTTCTCGATGGCGCAGGGGTGGGCAGCCGGCAAGACCTCGGCGACGGCGCGCGTGACCTTCTGGGCGGTGGCCAACGAGACGCCGTGGCCGATTGCCGAGAGTGTCGTGACGGTCGTGCGGACCCGGCTCATCGAGGGCGCGCGCAGACCGGTGGACGAAGCGCTGATGGCGAAGGCCGGCCGCTAGAGCGGCGCGTCAGAGCCGCCGCCACATCGCGTCCACGGCCTGGCGCAGTCGCGTCGCGGCGTCGGCGTAGGACTCGCCCGCGGGCACCGTGAGGGGTGGCCCGACGCTGATGCGGACGCGGTGGCTCCGCCACGCGCCCACGTAGCGCCAGTCGATGGCCCTGGTGCGCGGCCACATCTCCCAGATGCCTTTGAGCGCCACCGGCACCATCGGCACGCCGACGTGCGAGGCGAGAATCGGCGCCCCCTTCTTGAAGCGCTTGACGGTGCCGTCGATGGACCGCTCGCCCTCGGGGAAGAGCAGCAGCACCCGCCCGTGCGAGAGCCCGAAGGCGCCGGCCTTCATCGCCGGCACCAGCGCCGAGTCGGGATCGACGGGCACGAGGTTGACCTGACGCGCCAGCCACTGCGTGAGCGGCGTCTGGAAGTATTCGGCCGCGCCCACCACGAACATGTCGCGGAACACGTGATACGGCAGCACGCTGCAGAGCAGGAACGGATCGAAGTAGCCCTGGTGGTTCGGACAGATGAGGTACGGCCCCTTCGCCGGCAGATGGTCGAGGCCCTCCACGCGCACGCGTGCCAGCACCCGGCCCAGCACCCGCGCCACCAGCCACAGCAGCCGCGTCGTCACGGGACGCGGTTCGAGCAGCCGGCCGAGCACCGGATCGGAGACCGGCGGGATGTCGGCCAGCAGCGTCGACCACGCGGCATCCACCGCGCCGCCGGCCGTATTCACCTCCGGACGCACCGCTTCGACCAGTTGCCGGACGGTGGCGATCTCGTGCATCGCGCTCTCGGGCACCTTTACCGCGAAGCGCTGTTCGAGCTCGGTGAGCAGCTCCACGCGCTCCATGCTGTCGAGGCCGAGATCGAGTTCGAGATTCGCCTCGGGACGCAGCGTGGCGTCTCCTTTGGCGCGCTGTCGCACCAGCATCGCCGCCTCCGCCACGTGCGGGTCGTCGAGCCACTCCTGGTCGGCGGCGCCGAGCGGGCGCGCGGCCTCGACCACCCTGGCAGCCTCGCGCTCCTGCAGCGTCCGCTGGATCCGGAAGCGCTTCAACTTGCCGGTGGTGGTGCGTGGCAACGGCTCGAACCACACGTCGTAGCCGAGCACGCGCTTGTGCGACGGCAGGGCCGCACCGGCGCTTTCCATCTCGAAACGCAGCAGGTCGCCGGCGTTGGCCACCTTGCGGGCCTTGAGCACGTCGTCGTCGAGCACCACCACGGCATGCAGGCGCTCGGTGGTCGGCTCGTCGGGACGCACGACCCCCATCACGCAGATGTCCTTGACGACCGCCGACTTCCGGTACTGCGCTTCGATCTCCTCGGGATAGATGTTCTTGCCCGACGCGAGGACGATGATCTCCTTCTTCCGGCCGGTGATGGTGAGCCGGCCGTCGCGGTCGATCCGGCCGAGGTCGCCGGTGAGGAACCAGCCGTCGCGGAACACCTCGGCGTTGGCGTCGGGACGTTGGTAGTAGCCCTGCATCACGATCGGCCCGCGGATGGCGATCTCGCCGTCGTCGGCGTCGCCCTCGGGTGGCAGGACCTTCAGCTCGTTGCCGGGCAGGATCCGCCCGACCGTGTCGATGTGGGCCTCATCAGGCCGGTTCAGCGTGGCCGCGCCAGACGTCTCGGTCAGACCGTACGCCTGCTGGATCGTGAAGCCGAGCGCGTACAGGTCCTGGCCGATCGCCGGATCGAACTTCGAGCCGCCGGTGATGAGCAGCCGCATGTGGCCGCCGAGCACCTTGTGCACACGGCCGAAGACCTTGGGCCCGATGTTCACGCCGAGCCCGCGCAGGCGCAGGTTGAGCCCCAGCAGCCCCTTGAACACGCGCTGCTTCAGCCAGCCGCCTCTGGCGACTTCGCCCATCACGCGCTGGTGAATCAGATAGAAGAACTGCGGCACGCAGGCGAAGATCGTGATGCGGCGCTCGGCCAGCGCCTTGAGCAGATCGGTCGTGTTCAGCGTCTCGAGATAGACGACCCGCGCCCCCACCGCAAACGGCAGCAGCAGGTTCGCCATCTGCGCCAGCGAGTGGAAGAGCGGCAGCACGCCCAGCACCGCATCCCGCTCATCGACGTCGACCACCGCAAAGGCCGACTCGCGCTCGGCGGCGAGATTCCCGTGCGTGAGCACGACGCCCTTCGGGTCGGAGGTGGTGCCGGACGTGTAGAGGATGACGGCCGGGTCCTGCGCCGTCGGGGGCCGACCCCATGCCGGCTGGGGCCGGACGCCCGCGCGCAGCATGTCGTCCACGCTCGGACGCGCATCGCCGTCGCCGCGGTACATGCGCACCACGGGCACGTCGAGGGCAGCAGCCTCCGCCACCGGCAGCAGCCGCGTGCCGCAGACGATGAGCCGCGCCCCGGACGCCCGCATGATCGTGGCCACCTGCGACGACGAGTAATTGGTGTCGAGCGGCACGGCGATGGCGCCGATACGCAGCAGCCCGAGATAGACGGCGCACCAGCGGGCATCGTTGTCGGCGAGGACGGCGCAGCGATCGCCGTGCGCGACGCCGGCGCGCACGCACCAGGCGGCGACGCCTTCCGCCCACGTCTTCAGGTCGTGATAGGTGACGCGCTCGAGGCCGGACGAACGCTGAATCTCGATCGCGGTGTTGCCGGCAAAACGTGCGGCGGCATCGTCGAACGTCTGCCAGAAGTTGGACACGCCGGGCGATTGTAAGTCAGACGCTCAGCGGGCGCGCGTCGCGGCACGTCGCCGGGGCTTGATGGCGGCGATGACGGCAAACGAGGCGCGGCGCCACACGATGTCGACCGCGAAGCCGGCCTGGCGCAGCAGCGCCGTCTCGAGGTCGAGCGGGAAGTAGGTGTCTTCGCCGGCCCACGCGTCGAGGAACCGGCGCGCGCCGGCCGCCCCGTGCGCCACCGCCAGATGCCGCCGCCACGTCTCGTGGTCGCGCCCCTGCAGCTTCGGATCCGACGAGGGCGCGCAATCGGCGTCCACCAGCATGCCGCCGGGCCGCAGCGCCGCGAAGGCCTTCGCGAAGATGCGGGCCTTGCCTTCCGGCTCGGGCACGTGATGCAGCGAGAACGAGGCGGTGACGACGTCACACGCCGGAAACGGCGTGGACTCGAAGTTGCCGACCACCGGCGTGAGCGTCTTCCCCAGCCGCTTGCCGGCCAGCGCGAGCATCGCCGCGTCGCCGTCGATGCCGACCACCCGCGCGCCGGGCAGCCGTTTCAGGCAGCGCGCCGCCAGCGCGCCCGAGCCGGTGCCGAGATCGAGCAGCACCTTCGCGGGCCGGTCGAGCGCCACCAGCGCCCCGGCTGCCTGGGCGAGGATCTCGTCGTAGAACGGGATGAAGGTGAGGATCTGCCGATCGTACTCAGCGGTCTTGATCCCGAGATGTGAAGCGACACTCATGGAGTGATTCTAGTCCTGGGGACTAGGGGCTGGGGGCTGCGGCGGGCCACGTCGCGCGGTCGCATCGCCGCGCCGCGGCGATGCACGTGCCCCGCTTGTCGATGCACTTCACAGCGTGACTGTCGCGCGCCCCAGCCTCCAGCCCCCAGTCCCTAGCCCCCTAGTAATTCCACTGCACCTGAATCCCGAGGCGGTTGGCGTCGCGGGTGAGGGCGTAGGGGAAGGTGCTGGTGCGGGTGCGGCGGATGGTGCGCGTATAGACGCCGGTGATCTCCACTTCCGCCCAGCGGGCGAACTCGACGCCGAAGTCCACTTCGTTCACCTCGTTGCGCGGGGCGTTTCTGGCGAACTTGCGGGCGCCGTCGAAGTAGTTCCAGCGGGCGAACGGATACCAGGTGCCGGCGGCGTTTCTGCCGCGGAAGCCGGCCTGCACGTAGCCTCCATGCAGGGTGCGGGCCTCGATGGAACGCAGGTCGTCGCTCAGTTGCGGGCCCGTGCCGAAGGTCCACTCGGCTTCGAGGCCGAAAGGCTGCGGGTACATCACGGCCGTGACGGCCACGCGCTCGTCGAGCGTGCCGTCGGCGCGCTGGCCGGGGGTCACGCTCACCCCGCCGCTGGTGATGCTCTGGGTCGGCGACACGAAGCGACCACGATTGCCCTGAATACCGAACTCGAGGAACTGTCCCCCTGCCGTCTTGAAAGGGTAGGAGACGCGCGCCAGCATGTGGGCGTCGCCGTTCTGGTCCGACCGGTTCAGCCCCTGGCCGGAATAGAGCCCCACGGCGGCCACGCCGTAGTCGCCCGAGCCTTTGAGACCCTGCGAGACCAGATCGCGGAAGCGCTGCCGGGCCGTGGGCGATGCCCACATCACGTAGGCCCCGAGGTCGCGTTCCCCTTCGACGCCGCTGTTGAGCGCATCGGGGCGCTCGAGCGGGCCGCGGTTCTGGCTCGACTGAAGATTCACCCAGCCGTAGGGGACCTTCGACTGCCCCAGCCGCACGCGGAAGGACTTGCTCTTGTTCAGGAAGATGTCGCCATAGAGATCCCGCATCTGCAGCGAGAAGTCGGCGGCGCCAGTCGAGGCGTTGAAGTCCGACTGTGCGTAGAGACTCAGATGCTCGCTGAGGTCGCCGCTGAAGATGAAGCGGCCGCGACGGATGCCAAATGTCTCGTTCGGGCTGACGGTGCGGTCGGCCGGCACCTCCAGCACCGCACCCCGCTCGGAGGTGACGTCCTGGCGTCGGAACTGGGTGTAACCGCGCAGGCTGATGCGCTCGTACCACTTGCCGGCGAGGGCCCGGCTCACGACCGGCGCCGGGGTGCCGGCGGTGGCGGCCTTCACCTCGGCGATGGCCTGATCCTGCTCGGCGTCTTTCGCCGGTGACGCGGCGGCAGTTGCCGGTGCGGTCGCGGCCGGCGCATCGGGCGCTTCGGCCACCAGCCGGATGGCGTCGTATTCCGGCGCCGAGATCGAGCCGCGGTCGCGCAGCACCTGCAGCAGCTTGAGCAGCGCCTCGTTCGACGCCGCCTCGGCGCGGGCCGGCAAAGTCGCGAGCACCCCGGCGATGGCCGCCGCGATTCCCAATATCCGGAGGCGGCGCGCCGCCCGTCGTCCCAGCTGGCAAGAAGTCATCCGTTACATGTACGTGACGGATGTTTCAGTCGCGTATCCGCGACGTTACGAGTAGGTTACGAGCGCCGTTCCCGGAGTGGAGCGACGCCCGCCGGCCTCAGAACTGGATGCGCACGCCCCACTGGATCTGGCGGGCGTCACCGGCGGTCGTGCAGTCGCGAAGCTGCCCGACGTGATGACGCCGCTCGGGTTCTCGAAGTTGACCGTGTTCAGCAGGTTGTACGCCTCGAGGAACACCTCGAAGCGAGTGCGGAACCGCGGCTGGATGTGGTTGAGGTCGACTTCGATTCAGTTGGCCTGATGAATCACCAGGCTCTTGCCGGCGTGGTCGGCCGGACGGACGTTCTTCAGCGTCTGGACCTTGCGGCCGCTGTTGCTCATGAACGTGACCTCGACGGTGACCGGCTCGACGCGGGCGAGGCCGAAGTGCACCGGCCCTGCACGCTGCGAGTTGTAGCCACCGCCGGTGATGACCTGCCGGGTCGCGATGATCTTCCCGGCGCCGTCCTTCAGCCGTACCTCGGCGCCGAAGCGCGTCTGGTGGCCCCTGGCATCGAGCACTGTCACGCTGAGGCTGCGCTTCTTCGCCGCCTCGGGCAGGGTATTACGAAACAGGAAGTGGCCGCCCTTGAGCCCGTAGCCGTCGGTGACCGACAGGTCGATGCCGCCGTCGCCGTCGTAGTCCACAAACTGCGAGGCATGATCGGCGGCGTTGAGGGGGCTGTCCTTGGTGAGCACGTTGACGAAGCCGGCGGCGCCGTCGTTCCGGAACAGGACGTTGAGCGGTTGCTGGGCCCCGGGCGCGCCGACGTACGAAATGACCGACAGATCGAGGTCGCCGTCGTTGTCGTAGTCGCCCCAGTCGGAGCCCACTGCATGGTTCTCGACGCCGACGCCGACCTTCGCGGCCACCTCCGTGAAGGTACCGTTGCCGTTGTTGCGATAGAGCTGGTTGTGGCCGTAATTGGGCACGAAGAGGTCGAGGTGACCGTCGTTGTCGTAGTCGCCGACCGCACAGCCCACGCCGCCTTCTTCCTTGGTGCGCTTCGGTCCGGCCATGCCGAGCGCGGCGGCCACGTCGGTGAACGCCGTGCCGTCGTTGCGCCAGAGGGCGTCGGCAGCGCCTGACTGGTTGGCGAGGAACAGATCCAGGTCGCCGTCGTTGTCGGTGTCGAGCCAGCAGGCGCCCACGGTGGGCCGCGGGTCGGTCGGGCCGGCGCCGGCGAAGACCTGGGCGAACTTGCCGCCAGTGTTCTGGAACAGCTTGTTGTCGCCGGCGCGATCGGCGGCATAGACGTCGAGATCGCCGTCGTTGTCGTAGTCGATCCAGTTGGTCTGGCGGGCCGAGCGCTTGGGAATGGTGAGGCCGATCTCGGCCGCCACGTCGGTGAAGCGCGTGCCGGCGTCGTTTCTGAGCACCACCGTGAGCTTGTCGGTGGGCGTCGAGCCGCCGAGCAGATCGATGTCGCCGTCCTGGTCGAAGTCGCCCCAGCTCAGGCCGCGCAGCTCATGACTGCCCGCCTGCGGCATGCCCACCTGGGCGCCGACACTCGCGAGCACGCCTTTGTCGTTGCGATAGAGGCGTACTTCTCCGGTGCCGAGCGACACGGCCAGGTCGAGGTCGCCGTCGTTGTCGTAGTCGCCCCAGGCGTTCGAGTAGGAATTCGGCACGGCGAAGATGTCGGCCTGCACAGGTGCGAACGGCAGCGCCCCCTGGGCCAGGAGGGCGGCGGACGCGCCGGTGAGCAGTACGGCGGCGAGCGATGCGGGCGTGCGGATCATGGCGTCAACTCCGTGCGTTCCGAGAGGTGGGCTTCTACCTGCGCGCGCTGCATCTACAGCTCGCGGAATTCGTGTTTCGACAACAGCCCGAGCTGGTCACTGCGGTGCGTGCTGCCCTTCTGCCGCGAGTTGCCGTAAGTCATGAGGCCGTAGCCCTTCACAGGCGTCGAGAGCTCGATCATCCCGATCCACGTCTCGCCGTGCTGCGGATAGCGCCTGCCTGGGCCTCGTAACCACTGCTTGCGCGCCGGGACGCCGTTTGTCAGCACCCGGACGGCCGTCGCCTCGTATGTGTCGCCCCAATATTCGGCGCCGCGTCCGCGCGATTCGCCGTACAGCCGCAGGATCTCGTCGCCATGACTCTGCGCCTGCGCGTAGCCGTGGCCATGGAACACGGCCGCCGTGGACGTGCCGTCGAGGGGGGGCACGCCGATGGTGCCCCACTGGTTCTCGTTCTTGGGGGCGGCGGCGGCCGGCGCCGGGGGCGGGGGGGAGCTGCGGGCGACGGCACCAGCAACGGCGGCAGCCAGCGACAGGGCCGCGAAGTGGCGTCTCGTGGTGATCATGCGTTCATCCGTGTCCCGTCGGGAAGACCGACAGGATCCGCTGCATCGTCGCACACATGCGCGCGGGCCCGAGCAGGTGATCGCGGGGCTCGCGACGGGCGGCCAGCGTCGGCTCTGCGGTGAGCGCGCGTCGATGGGTCTGACCCGGTGCCGCCTAGGACGCGTTTTCGGGGTCTGTTCAAGGGTCTGGCGGCGCCGAGCGCCAGCTCCAGCTCGGACCCTGCGACGTCTGTTGCGATCCGCGGCCCCAGCCGCTGGTAGAATCCCTCTCCGACATGTGGCTGCTCGAATCGACCGCTGACTCGCCCTCGTCCCTGTTGTTCCGCCTGCTGCCCGGCAGCATCAAGACCGTCGGCCGGGCGCCGCGGGCCGACTTCGTGGTCGACGCGCCGCTGGTCTCGCGGCTCCACTGCCGTCTGACGCTGCAGACCGACGGCGTCCTGGTCGAAGACCTCGAGAGCACCAACGGCACCTTCGTGAACGGCGAGCGCGTGACGAAGCTGCTCCTGCGCGCCGGCGACGCCCTCAAGGTGGGACGGATGGAGTTCAGGGTGCGATCAGCAGATGGACAACCTGCCTCTGCTGATTCAGTGATCGTGTGATCTGGCGACCGCGGATCTCACGATCTCGTGATCGCCAGGTCTATCGCATGATCTGTTGGTTGATCTATCTGCCGCGCGTCGCGGCGGCCCACTCCAGCAGGAACGGGTTGCTCTGCCGCTCGCGGCCGATGGTGGTGTCGGGGCCGTGGCCGGGTCGCACGCGGGCGTCGTCACCGAAAGGCAGCAGCACCTCGGTGATGGCCTTCATCAGCACCTCGTAGTTGCCACCCGGCAGATCGGTGCGACCGATCGAGCCGGCAAACAGCGTGTCGCCGACGAAGAGGTCCATCCCTTCGGTGCCGCGCTTCCCCACCTGCAGGCACACGTTGCCAGGGCAGTGTCCCGGCGTGTGGTGCACGAAGACGTCGTAGTCGCCGAAGGCGATCGGCCCCGGCAGCTCGAACCAGAGGTCGACCGGGGGTGGTTGCTCGAGCTGGTAGCCGAACATGGCTCCCTGGGCGACGGCGCGGCTGTAGATGAAGGCGTCGTCGGGGTGCAGCCAGATCGGCGCGTCGAGGGCCCGTTTGGCTGCCGCCACACCCGAGACGTGATCCACGTGCGCGTGCGTGAGCAGAATGCCCACCACCGTCAGCGATTCGCGGGCGATGTAGGCGAGCAGGTCCGCCACCTCGTCGCCGGGATCGAGGTAGATGGCCTCCCGGGTGCGTTCGCAGCTCACGATGAAGCCGTTCTTCATGAACGGCGGCGCACAGGCGGATTCGATGATCATCGGGGCTACTTCCTCGGTGGCTGGGCGGGCCGGATTTCGACCCGGCTCGGCAGACTGCGGGCCGGATGCGAGAACAGGTGCAGCACCACGGCGGCAACGTCCTCGGCGTGGAGCTTCCATTCCGCGCCGGCCGCGGGCGTGCGGTGGTTGAAGCCGGTCGCCACCGAACCCGGGCACACGTGCGCCACGCGGATGCCGTCGTGACGCACCTCCTGCATCAGCGCTTCGCTGAAGGCGTCGAGGCCGGCCTTGGTGGCGCAGTAGGCCGCCCCGCCCGCAAACGCGTTCTTCCCCGCCAGGCTGCTGATGTTCACGATCCAGCCGCCGCCGCGCGCCTTCAGGTGCGGAATCGCGGCCTGGCTGCAGTGGAAGACACCAGTGAGATTGGTGTCGAGCAGGCGGCTCCACTCGGCCTCGTCGAGTGACTCGATCGGCCCACCCACGCCCACGCCGGCGTTGTTGACGAGGATGTCGAGACCGCCGAAGCGCTGCACCGCGGCGTCGACGGCGCGCCGCACCTGGGCGCGGTCGCGCACATCACACGCAACGCCCATCACACGCGTGGCATCGCCGGCCGCGATCTCGATTGCCTTCTCGGCGCGCAGCACCGCGTCTTCGGTCGTTCCGGCCAGCACGACCGAATCACCTCGCGCAATGAGCGCCTCGACCACCGCGAGCCCGATCCCCCGCGTCCCACCCGTCACGAACGCCACGGCCATCGTGCCCCCAATGCTTCGGCGACCGTCGGCAGCTGGCACGCCCCAGCCCCCAGCACCCAGTCCCCAGCCTCACGTCCTAGAATAGTCCCCGTGTCCGTCCTCGCAGTCGTCGGCGCCGGCCCCGTGGGTGCGGCCATCGCGCACCAGACCGCCGCCGCGAGCCTGGCCCGGCGCGTGGTGCTCGTCGATACCGCATCAGACGTCGCGCGCGGCCTGGCGCTCGACATCCGCCAGGCGGGGCCGATTGCCGGCGCCTCCACCGCGGTGGAGGGCACCGGTGACCTCGGCGCCGTCATCGGGGCGGCATTGGTCGTGGTCGCCGATCGCCATGGCGGCGCCGGCGACTGGCGCGGCGACGACGGCCTGGCGCTCGTGACCCGCGTGCGCGCGCTCAACCCCGGAGCGCTCATCGTCTGCGCCGGCGCCGCGCAGGCCGAGCTGGTGGAGACGCTGGTGCGTGAGCGCGACATGGATCGCCGGCGTCTGGCGGGCTCGGCGCCGGAGGCCCTGCGCAGCGCCATGACAGCGCTCGCCTGCCTCGAAACCGGCGCCGCGCCGGCCGATGTGTCGCTCATCGTCATCGGGCGTCCACCGAAAGACATGTTCGTGCCGTGGGAAGGCGCCGCGGTCGGCGGCTCCCGCGCGGCCGATGTGGTCGCGACGGCTGTGCTCGCCCGACTCGATCGCCAGCTCCCTTACCTGTGGCCGCCCGGACCGTTGGCGCTGGCGACCGCGGCGACGCGGGTGGTGCGGCTGGCGCTCGGGCGGGCGCCGGGATGGGTGTGCCTGCTGGTCGTGCCGGCCGCCGGGAGTGGCCACGGCCTGCGCAGCGTGGCAGTGCCGGCGATGGTGAAGGACGGTGTGGTCGAGCCGGTGTGGCCGGTGCTGCCGACACGCGACCGCGTCCGGCTCGACTCCGTGCTGGCGGGTTAGTCCCGCCGACGCCGATGCCTACGCCGTGGCGGCGTGGTGCATGGAGAGGCCGCCGGAGAAATCCGCCAGCCGTTCGCGCAGGATGAGACGGCCGCGGTGCAGACGCGACTTGAGCGTCTGGTCTTTCACCCGCAGCCGGCGGCTGGCTTCTTCGGTGGACATCCCCCGCAGGTCGCGGAGGATCACCGGCTCGCGGTAGATGGCCGGCAGCTCGGCTACCGCCACGCGCAGGGCGTCGCGCAGCTCGGCGCGGTGCACGGCGTCGTCGCCGAGGCCCGACCAGTCGGCGGGTTCGGTGACCCTGGGCGAGCCGTCCTCGTTGGTGCTGGTGCCTTCGTCGGGCACCTCGTAGAAGCGGGCCGACCGCGTCGAGCGCAGGCGCGACATCGCGGTGTTGAAGGTGATGCGGTAAATCCACGACGACAGGGCGGCGTCGCCGCGGAAGGCGTCGATCTTGTCGCGCACCTTCAGCAGGACGTCCTGCACGATTTCTTCGGCATCTTCCTTGTTGCGGGTGTAGCGGAGTGCGAGCTGGTAGACCCTGGCGCCGTAGGTGGCGGAAAGCTCGGCCACGGCGGAGTCGTCCCCAGCCTGGAGGCGGTCGATGAGTGCGATGTCGCTCGGGGTGCGGTTCACGGTTACCTCGTCTTGTTGTCTACCGGTATCAACACCGGCCGACCGACGGCTATTCCCGCGGCGGGCGCCGCAGACGAGGCAGGAGCGTGGACGCTAGATGGGCCGGAGGCCGCCCCAGACGGAGGCCAGGATGTAGAGCGGGCCGACGATGCCGGCCACCAGCGCGAAGGCCAGGGCTGCCCGGGCAAACGGGCTGCGACGGTCGACCACCGGGACATGGAGCTGGCTCGCCTCGTCGCTGCCGAGCTCGGAATCCTGCACCTGCAGCACCGCGCGCGCCACGATGACCACCGTGGCGGTAATGGCGGTGATGAGCGCCACCACGTAGATCTCCTGATGGGCGTCGAAGGTGCGCCGGTAGAGCATGGCGAGGCGCCAGGCGTTCACGCCCTGGAAGGCGATCCAGACCATGGCCAGCAGGGCGATGGCCTCGGCGGCGTGCTGGGTCGGGCCGGCGGCCAGCCCGCGGTCTTCCGGCCGGGTGGTGCGGCGGATGAGCACGGCCACGATGGCCATGAAGACCAGGCTGAGCGCGAGTTGCATCCCGAACGGCAGGTACACCAGCTCGACCGACTTGTACGCGAACTGGCTGGGGTTGCCATCGTCGAACCGGATCGGCACCAGCAGCGGCACCCGGTCGTAGGCGTCGTGGAGGAACGAGAAGGTCGCCGTGGTGACTAGCGCGCTCATCCAGCCCGCGATGCGGGTGTATTCCGTGCAGCGGAGTGGGAGGCTGTTCATGATGGCGATGCATCGATCGACGCCGGCCGTCGATCGAATACATCACCAAAGGACTGCACGAAGCGTGCCTCGACCTGATGCATCGGGATCTGCACGCCAATCTCACGTTCGAGCGAAGTTACGCCGTATTCCGCGATCCCACAGGGCACAATCAACTGAAAATACTCAAGGTCGGTCCAGACATTCAAGGCGATGCCGTGGCTGGTGATCCATCTCGAAATTCGAACGCCGAGCGCGCCGATCTTCTCGGGTGGACGGGCCGAGCCGGGCCCACCCGCCGGCGTCACCGGTCGCCCGCTTTCCGGCGGCACCCGCACCCAGGTGCCGGTCTTGCCACTGATGCGCCCGGCAGTGACGCCAAACGACGCCACCACGCGAATCATCACTTCTTCCAGGTCGCGCACGTAGCGGTGCACGTCGCGCCGATCGGGATCGAGGTCGATGATGGGATAGGCAACCAGCTGACCGGGGCCGTGATAGGTGACGTCGCCGCCGCGGCCGGTCTCGGAGACGGCCACGCCCAGGGCGTCGAGGCGCTCGGCCGACGCCAGGATGTGCCCGCGCCCGCCGTCGCCCTTCACGCCGAGCGTGAGCACGTGCGGGTGCTGGAGCAGGAGCAGGGTGTCAGGGATCTCGCCCCTCTTGCGCTGCTCGACCAGCGCCCGCTGCAGCGCCAGCGCCTTTTCGTAGGGCACCACGCCCAGGCGTCGCACGGCCAACTCGCGGCTGGGGGCTGGGGGCTGGGGGCCGGGGACTGCGGCGGGCACGAGGTTCACTCCGGGACCGGGCTGGTTCCCGCTTGCGGGCGCTGAAGGACGGGATGGTTGCAGGTTGATCCAAACACGCCCCAGCCCCCAGCCCCCAGCCCCTAGACTTGGTTCCAGTCGTAGTTTTCCAGCGAGCGCTTGAGGTCGGCCATGAACTGGTCGGCAACCGCGCCGTCGACGAGCCGGTGGTCGAAGCCGAGCGTGAGGTAGCCCATCAGGCGGATGCCGATCATGTCGTCGATGACCACCGCGCGCTTCTCGATCGTGCCGACGCAGAGAATCGCGACCTGCGGCTGGTTGATCACCGGAAGACCGTACTGCGCGCCGAAGTTGCCGGGGTTCGTGATCGTGAAGGTGCCGCCCTGCACTTCGTCGGCGTTCAGCTTCTTGCTGCGGGCGCGCTCGGCCACGTCGGCAATCGCGCGCGACAGCCCCAGCAGGTTCTTCTCGTCGGCCCCGCTGATCACCGGCACGATGAGGCCGTTGTCGAGCGCCACGGCGATGCCGAGGTTCACCGCACCGCGGTAGATCACCTTGTCGCCATCGATCGAGGCGTTGATCACCGGATGACGCCGCAGGCAATCGACGGCGGCCTTGGCAATGAACGCGGTGAAGGTCAGCTTCGCGCCCTGCCGCTCGTAGTCGTCCTTCTTCGCCTGGCGGATCTGCTCGACGCGGGTGTAGTTGACCTCGAACACCGAGTAGACGTGCGCCGACGTGTGCTTGCTGAACACCATGTGCTCGGCAATCTTCTTGCGCATCACCGACATCGGCTCGACCCGGTCGCCCGCGAGCCTCGCCGTAGCCGCTTTCGGCGAAGCCGGTGCGGCGAAGGCGGGCGGTCTCGCCGAAGCTGCCGCCGGCGAAGCCTGGGCAGCGAAGGCGGAGGCGGAGATGAACTCGAGGATGTCGTGTTTGGTCACACGCCCACCGGCACCCGAGCCCGTGATGCCGCCGATATCCACGCCGTGTTCCTTGGCGATGCGGCGCACGAGCGGCGACGACCGTTGGCCGCGGCCGTCCCCGGCGAGCGGCGCGGCTACCGGCGACGACGCCGCCGGAACCGCTGGCGACGTCTCGGGCTGCCCCACCGCGGCCTCGGGCATCGGCGTGCTCGCCGCGTCGGCGGAAGC